>PWTK01000029.1 GCA_003563895.1 Syntrophomonadaceae bacterium | reverse complement strand
GGTGTAGAATACAGGACGATGGTTAAAAGCAACCCTGTGCATCCATATTAAAATCTTTGTATATTCCTCTGGGTCAGGTAGTTTCTGCGCATACTTGCAGAAAAGGCAGTTGAGTTTTCCTTTTTTATGTTCATGTCTTCCGGCAGGGAACTTTTGGAAAAGTCCTGGCTGTAAAAAATTGAAAATAACCGGCAGATGAGATGGGAGTGCCACCTTTTTGGCAAAAAGGAGGTGTCAAGCAGGGCGATACATAATCGGCTATGAATGGTCTGAGTATGACTGTCGAAGTACGGGGTATCTCGCTACATTTTTAAGGCATTAGTTTGTTAAATAAGTCACAATACTTCCGGCCGCGGTCGGGGCTGCTACAAGAAAACTTAGAAATTATTAGGGAGGTTTGAGAATGGTACTGGATCCGACCAAGTATGCTGACTGGCAAATTGCCGAAGCAGCAGAAGAGAAGATGAAGACGGTGTATGAATTGGGAAAAGAATTGGGGTTGGAAGACAAAGAACTGCTTCCGCAGGGTCATTACATCGCAAAGGTAGACTATATGGAGGTCCTGGAGAGGCTGAAGGATGCCCCGGACGGAAAATATATTGATGTGACGGCGATCACCCCCACCCCGCTGGGCGAAGGCAAAACCACCACGACCATGGGGCTGACCCAGGGGATGGGCAAAAGAGGCAAAAACGTCATCGCCACCATCAGGCAGCCTTCCGGCGGGCCGACCATGAACATCAAGGGTTCTGCTGCCGGCGGCGGGCTGTCGCAGTGTATCCCCCTTACCCCTTTCTCCCTGGGGTTGACGGGAGACATTAATGCTATCATGAACGCGCACAACCTGGCCATGGTAGCCGTGACTTCCAGGCTGCAGCACGAGTTCAACTACGGGGACCAGTTCCTGGCCAAGCGCAACCTGAAACGCCTCAATATCGATCCGCGCAATGTGGAGATGAACTGGATCATGGACTTCTGTGCTCAGGCCCTGCGCAACATTATTATCGGGCTGGGCAGCAAGCGCGACGGCTTCATGATGGAGTCGGGCTTCAATATCGCCGTCTCCTCCGAAGTCATGGCCATCCTTTCCGTTGCCAACGACCTGCAGGATATGCGCGAGCGCATGGGCAAAATTGTGGTGGCTTACGATAAGAAGGGCAATCCAGTAACCGCCGAAGACTTGGAAGTGGCCGGCGCCATGACGGCCTGGATGGTTGAGGCCATCAACCCCAACCTCATGCAGACTTTGGAAGGCCAGCCGGTATTCGTTCATGCCGGTCCCTTCGCCAACATCGCCATCGGCCAGTCTTCCATCGTGGCCGACCGCGTGGCCTTGAAGCTGTCCGACTACGTGATCACCGAGTCCGGCTTCGCCGCCGACATCGGCTTTGAGAAGTTCTGGAACCTGAAGTGCCGCATGTCCGGGCTGAAGCCGGACTGTGCGGTGCTTGTGGCCACCATCAGGGCTCTCAAGTGTCACGGCGGCGCACCGGTTCCCGTTCCCGGACAGCCCATCGACCCCGTTTACAAGAAAGAGAGCGTGGAGTGGGTAGAAGCGGGAAGCGAAAACTTGGTTCACCTGATCAACGTCATCAAGAAGTCCGGCATCACCCCGGTGGTCTGCATTAACGCCTTCCACACCGATACGGAAAACGAGATCAAGGCTGTCCGCCGCATTGCCGAGGAGGCAGGCGCCTTTGTCGCCCTTTCCAACCACTGGCAAGAAGGCGGGGACGGGGCCCTGGAACTGGCCGATGCCGTTGCCGAAGCCTGCGAGCGTCCCAGCGAATTCAAGTTTCTCTATGAGCTGGACACTCCCTTGCGCAAGCGTGTTGATCTTATCGCCCAGGAAGTATACGGCGCCGACGGCGTGGAGTACACCCCGGATGCGCTGGAAAAAATCAAGCGGATGGAGCAGGATCCGGAAATTCAAAAGCTGGGAACCTGCATGGTGAAAACCCACCTCAGCCTGAGCGACAACCCGGCGATCAAAGGCGTACCGAAAGGCTGGAAGCTTCACGTCAGGGATGTGCTCACCTACGGCGGGGCCGGTTTTGTGGTCCCGGTTGCCGGCGCGATCTCCCTCATGCCCGGCACCTCTTCAGATCCCGCCTTCCGCCGCGTAGACGTCGATACCAAAACCGGCAAGGTAACGGGCCTCTTCTAAGCCCGTTTTCCCTTGCGGGGAAAAGTTGAATACTCGCTGGCAGAGTAGGTGTCATGCGTTAAGTGCTAAGGGATGGGAGGTTGCCCTTAGACGAAAGGCGCCCGCATGACGGGCGCCTGCGTTATGACACCGCCTCCGCTGCCACATCAAGAGCGAAAGATTTATTCATTTCACCTCTTTTCTCTTGGATGTGGCAGCTAGCCCCATCCTTGAAGAAAGGAGGTGTTTTTGTGCCTGGCAAAATAAACGTTATTAGGCTTTTGGCCGGCTCCCTGTTGTTAACCGCCGGACTGGCGATGATGCTGTATGCAGTGCTGGAACATACCGGAATGTTGAGCATGCCGCAACTGCTGAGGTTGGAGGATGAAACCAGCCTGATCATTGCCGGGATTGTTGGCGCTGTTTTTGGCACTGCAATATTGACAAACAAAGCAGGCGGCAGAGGACAAGCCCTCGACAACCAGATGCTGACCCGAATCGCTTTACTCATTGCGTTAAACGTTATCCTGGAGAGGGTTTTAAGTTTGCGCATACCCCTGGGAGCGGTGGAGGGGATGCGCATCGGCATCGGCACCCTTCCCGTAATTCTGGCCGGTGTTTTCATGGGCCCGCTGGCCGGAGGACTGGTAGGAGGAATCGGTGACCTGGTGGGATACTTTGTCAGCCCCCTGGGGGCTTACATGCCCCACTTCACCATGACCGCTGCGCTGCGGGGCATCATCCCCGGGCTGATTATCGTGATGGCTGTGCGCGGCCGCCAGGAAGTGGGATTCTTCCCCCTTTTCCTGGCTGCTTGCACCACTTTTTTGGTAGTAGACATCTTCATGGTGCCATACTTCATCGAAACGCTTTTCGGTGTAATGAGGGTGGTTACCGTTCCGCCCCGCATTGTTGAAGGGATTGTCACCATACCCGCTTATACCGCTTTACTCGTTGTTCTGGGCAGGGTGATGGAGAGGGTGGTACCCAGGGTGCAGGGAGGAGCCCTGCATGTGTCTGGAAAGCTGTGGTAGCAAAAGAAATGCTGATTTGCTTGAGAGCTCTTGCCATCTCACGCACTTTGTTCAAAGAAATAAACCCGGTTTCTTAACGGGGCCGCTTTCTTACACAGGCAGAACCTGAAACATTCGCAAACAAAAACCCGAGGCCCTGCTCCGGGATCTCCCCGGCAGCAGGGCCTGTTTTTTTATTATTGCGCTTCTATTGCGCTTCTGAGAAAAATTTCATCAACCGCCCTCCTTTCCGCTGATTTACACTTTTTAAATTAAAAAAAATGTAGTAAACTGAACATGTAAAGAGTGGAGGCGAGGTGAAGCCCCTTGTTGCTGGCCATAGACGTTGGCAATACAAATATCATGCTGGGGGTTTACAAAAACGACGAGCTGATAACATGGTGGCGCATATCTACCAATCGCGATCAAACGGAAGACGAGTACGGGGTGCTGATCAAAAACCTCTTTCAGCAGAGCAATATCGAAGCATTTGATATAACCGACATGATCATTTCCCTTGTGGTCCCCCCCCTCAGGCACCCCCTGGAAAAAATGGCGCACAAATATTTCCATGTCGCGCCCCTGGTAGTGGGGCCGGGTGTCAAAACAGGCTTGAATATTTTAATGGACAATCCCCGCGAAGTAGGGGCCGACAGGGTTGTGAATGCCGTTGGAGCGCTGGGGCTTTACGGCGGCCCCTTGATCATCGTGGATTTCGGAACAGCGACAACTTTTTGTGCCATCTCGGAAAAGGGCGATTATCTTGGGGGGGCCATTGCCCCCGGCATAGGGATCTCCACGGAAGCCCTCTTTCAGAAAGCGGCCAAATTGCCGCGGGTGGAGCTTTTGACACCGCGCAGGGTGATCGGCAAAGACACCGTCTCCAGCATGCAGTCGGGCATTGTGTTCGGCTTTGTGGGGCAGGTGGATGGGATCGTCAAACGCATGCTGAAAGAGTTTTCCACCAAGCCTCTGGTGGTAGCGACCGGGGGGTTGGCCGGCTTGATCGCCAAAGGGTCGGAAACCATTGAAGAAGTCAATTATTTTCTTACCCTGGAAGGGCTGCGGTTGATTTTTGAAAAAAACAAGGCTGCCTCAAAGAGCATGAGCTGACGCGCTGGAATGCGGTATCCCGGTCTGGCAGGCCAGCGTTAAGAAAGGCATTGCTGTGGAGAGAATCATCGTCTCAATACTATTTGCGCACAGTTCCGCGATCTCTCACCAGGGCCAAAAATTTACATACAAGCAACCCGGGAAAGGGCGGATTAAGGATGTCTTCCGGAAGAAGAAGCTATTTTGGAGGAAAGTACAAGATATTATCCGAGGGAGAAATTAAAGAGATCCACGAGTCTACCATGAAGGTGCTGTGGGAGGTGGGGTTTGAGGTTAACTATCCCCCCGCGCTGGAGCTGCTGGAAAAGAATGGGGCCAAGGTGGATTTAGATTTGAAAAGGGCCTATATCCCCCGAGATTTGGTTTCACGCTGCATCAAGCAGGCCCCGGGGGAATTTACCTTTTACGGCCTCGGCCAGGACCGGGAGATCATCCTCGGCGGGACCAGGGTTCACTTTGGAACGGGCGGAACTGCCTTGAACGTCCTGGCCCTGGACAGGAAAAAAAGGAAATCCACGGCCAGGGATATCGCCGATATTGCCTCCCTGGTGGATAAGCTGGAGTATGTCGATTTTTTTATCGTGCCGGTATATCCCCACGATGCCCCGGTAGACAAGGTAGATATTAACCGCTTTTTCCCCGCATTTTTGCACAGCCCCAAGCCGGTCATGGGGGGCGTTTATTCTCACGAGGGATTGAAAGAAGTTGTAGAGATTGCGTCTGCCATTGCCGGCGGGATGGAGCAGCTCCAGCGCCGACCCTTTGTCGGGTTTATTACCAGTATTGTCAGCCCTTTAAAATTTGACAGGCTTTATGCCCAGCTCTTGATGGAAGTAGCTTCCATGGGGTTGCCCCTGGCCACCTCTACGGCTCCGACTGCCGGTGCCACTGCACCGATTACGCTGGCCGGCACCCTGGTGCAGCAGAATGCGGAAGCCCTGATGGGTGTTATTCTCTCCCAGCTGGTCAATCCGGGAACGCCCGTTCTCTACAGCGCCGTTCCCTCAACCATGGATCTCCGCACGATGTCTTTTCTGATGGGCAGCGTGGAATCGGGCCTGATGAATGCCGCCATCTCTCAAATCGCTTATTACTACCGTATTCCCAGCTACATTACGGTGGGAACGACCGATTCCAAGATTCCCGACGCCCAGGCGGCTCATGAGAGCGCCACCACCTGCCTGCTGGCAGCCCTGGCTGGCGGCAACTTTATCCACGAGGCGGCAGGCTTGCTGGAAGGGGCCATGACCGCTTCTTATGCCCAGTATATCATCGATAACGACATCATTGGAGGGTGCCTGCGCGCCCTGCGCGGGGTAGAAATTAATGACGATACCCTGGCCGTCGACGTGATCGCTGCCGTGGGGCCCGGGGGGAACTTCCTGGCTGAGCCCCACACGGTCAAATATATGCGCACCGAATCGTTCTTCCCGCGGGTCAGCGACCGCAGAAGCTACCAGGCCTGGGAAGCTGCGGGCGGCAAGGACAGCTGGACCACGGCGGAAGAGATTGCCCAGCGGATTTTGGGGGGAGAGCACCAGCATTATGTGGGCGCGGAGCTTGAAAAGGAAATTCGCAGCAACCACAAAGGCCTCCTGGAACTTTAAGGGTCCTGTCATGCGGGGTTTGCGGTGATGCTGTCGTGATCCTGCCTCCATCTTGCGGTCACCAGGAAGCTGGGAAATATTTATTTGTTTATTTTTTTGCAGGAATTGCCCTCAAAAAAAAGAATCATTTATTATCAACTGTTATAAACCTTCTTTCTTTTAGAATTTTCCCTTGTGTTTCCATAGATGTGAAACCTTTAACAATGCCGGCCTGCAGCAGGTCGGAACGGAAGGGGTGGTGCTCTTGGAAGATTATATCACGAAAGTGGTTTTCCGATATGTCTTATTGTTCATCCTCCTTTACGCCTTTTACGTCATCCTGCACGGACATCTTTCTCCCGGCGGAGGATTTGCCGGGGGCATCGTGCTGGGCATGGGCATACTGCTCTATTTTTTGCTCTTCGGATTTGAATGGAAAGCCAAGCTCAGGCGCCTGCCCATGGACGTTGCCATTGTTTTTATCGGGTTGGGGGGTATGTTGGAAGCAATTAAATTTTTGCTCCCTTACGAAAAAGGTCCCGTGGGAATGCCCGGCACCCTTTTTAGCGTGGGAATCATTACGGTTGTAAATGTTGGAATCGGGCTGCTGGTGGCCAGCACGATATTGAGCATTTTTTACCTCTTGGTGGAGGAGGAATAACGGTATGGAATTATCCCGCTTATTGGTCAATTACCCCTACTTTATCTCCATGATTTTATTTTGCCTGGGCTGTCTCGCCATTTTAACCCAGCACAATCTGATAAAAAAAGTGATCGGGATTAATATCATGGAAACGGGCATCTTTCTTTTTTTCATCGCCGTGGGCAACATCCAGGGAGGGGTTGCTCCAATTTACGATCCCGCCCTTCCGGAAGGAGTGCTCTACATTAACCCCCTCCCCTCTGTCCTGGTGCTGACCGGAATTGTGGTGAGCTTCAGCGTAACCGCCTTTGCCCTGGCGATCATAGTGAAGCTGTACTATTTTTATGGAACAATCTATGCACCTGAGATTATACGACTGAGGTGACCAGCGACATGCAATACCTGGAAATGCTCCCCTTTTTGCTGATTCTCTTGCCTTTATGCATCTGTTTCGTCATGCCCATGTTTGCCCGCTGGAAAAGCGAGGTTTGTCCCTATCTGGCCCTGGGAGCTACCGTTCTCGCTTTAATTATGAGTGTCATGCTCACCGTTCAAGTAGCCGGCGGGGAGCTGCTAAGCTATGCGGCTGGCGGGTGGCTCCCTCCCTGGGGAATTGAAATTTTTATCGATGAACTGGCCGCGATGATGCTTTTGCTTTTATGCGGCACCTGCTTATTTGTGCTGCTGTTCAGCTACAGATCGCTGCCCAAGGAAATACCCCCGCCGGCAGCGGGGTGGTATTACACGTTATTTGTCTTGACCCTCGCTGCCATGATGGGGATGACCGTTACCAACGACCTCTTTAACCTTTATGTTATGGTGGAGATCGTGGCCATCGGTTCGTGCGGCCTGGTGGTAGCCAAGGGGGAGCGGCTCTCCACGGAGGCCAGCTTGCGCTACCTGATGCTCTCAACTCTGGGGTCGGGTTTTTTGCTGTTTGCTATCGCGTTTCTGTACCAGGTGACCGGGAACTTGAACTATCCCTATGTGGCCACGGAACTGCTCAGGGTCGGGGAGGATTATCCTTTCCTGATGTGGGCTACGATGAGTTTTTTCACGGTCGGGCTGGGGGTTAAGGCTGCCCTGTTTCCCATGCATATCTGGCTTCCAGACGCCCACTCTTCTGCGCCTTCTCCCTCCAGCGCCGTGCTTTCGGGGCTGGTGGTCAAGGTTTACATTGTAGCTCAGCTGCGCATTTATTTCGAGGTGTTCGGTTTTGATGTATTCCACGAGACGTACATGCGCTACCTGATTCTTTTCCTGGCTGCCCTGGCCATGCTGGGCGGTTCGCTTTTCGCCTTTGTGCAGCTGGACCTGAAAAGGCGCTTGGCTTATTCGACAGTTGCGCAAATCGGCTACATCTTCCTGGGGTTTGGTTTGGGTACCGTCTGGGGCATCAAGATAGCGCTTTTGCACATCATTATTCACGCGTTTATGAAAATCTGCCTCTTTTTGTCGGCCGGCGCCGTTTACTACCAGACAGGGCGCAAAAAGGTGACCCACTTTTCCGGGCTGGGATACCAGATGCCCGTTACCATGGCCGCTTTCACCATTGCCTCTCTTTCCATGGTGGGCATTCCCCTTTTCGGCGGATTCATAACCAAGTACGGGCTGGCACTGGGCAGCCTGGAAGCGGATAACCCTTACTTCGTCGTGCTTATTGTTCTCAGTGGTCTGTTAAATGCGGCTTACTATTTCCCCATTATCTGGCAGGCTTATTTCACCTCGGGAGCTGAGATGAAGTTTTTCATGGATAAAGTACCGGTAACCATGCTCATCCCTATAGCGATCATGGCGTTGGGGGTCATTTATATGGGCATCTTCCCGGGGAGCATCCTGGAATTTCTGGAGAGGTATGTTTTGAGGTATTTACTCTAAGGGATAAGAGGGGTTGTTGGAGCAATGCTTGCGCAGTTAATGGCAAGGTTCAAAAGGGATATGAAGGGCTCGGCGTTCATGTTCGTTTTGCTGATGGGTTTCTGGCTGCTGCTCTCCGGTTCGGTTGACTGGCAGCACCTGCTCATGGGATTTTTTTTGGTATCGCTGCTCACCCTGTTTTGGAATCAGCTTACCATTGACGAAGTGGGCAAGACAAAAATAACCTGGCGGCAATTCAGGATTTTTCTGCGCTACAGCCTTTTCCTGGCATTTGAGGTTTTGAGGGCGAACTTTATTGTGGCCAGGATCGTGCTCGATCCCAAGCTGCCCATTTCACCGGGGCTGATCGTGACGAGGCTGGCATTGAAAAAAGACCTGCCGCGGGTTTTTTATTCCAACTCCATCACCTTGACCCCCGGTACAATTTCGGTGGATCTGGAAGGCGATCGCCTGCTGGTCCACGGGATGACCAGGCACCATGCTTTTGGGGTGCGCAGTTGGTACATGTACGATATTTTGAAAGACCTGGAGGAGGCGGAAGAAAGTGCTTGAGGCAGTGATGACTTACCTGATCCTGGGGCTGGGTTTGCTGGGACTGGCTTCCCTCTACAGGGCTTTCCGTGGGCCTACAGCCACGGACAGGATTGTGTCCATGAATATGATCGTGACCCTGGTGGTCGTTTACATTCTCCTCTTTTCATACCTGGATGGGAATTATGATTTTTTCGATGTGGCGCTGGTATTTATACTCTCTGCCTTTATCTCCACTGTTGCCATCCTGAAATTCCTGCGGGAAGGGCGGCTTTTTTAGGAAGTATGCCTTAAAATATAACCTGGACCACCCTGCAGGTGATAAGGCGCTCAAGCAGCCAAAAGGGGGCTTTATAATGCTGTTGAACGAGATCGTCGCGATTGTTTTAATGCTGGGGGGGTTTTTCTTCCTGATGGTGGGTGCTGTCGGGCTGGTCCGTCTCCCCGATGTTTACAACCGCCTCCACGCTCTGGGGAAAAGTGACACCTTAGGGTCGGGGTTGATTATCCTGGGATTGGTATTCGTTGTTCCTGGAATGGAAAATATTGTTAAGCTGCTCCTGATGGGTGCCCTCGTTTTAACCATCAACCCCGTTATGACGCACTTGATCACCAAAACGGCCTATGTGCGCGGGACTCCATTAGCTGAGGGGAGTTTCGTGGTCAGCACGTACTATGAAGAAGAAGAAGATTTTTTCTCGGAAGAAGGTGAGTAAAAGATGGTTGTAATGCTCACAGAATACTTTATTTTCGTCCTTTTAATCCTTCTCGTACTGGCGGCCCTTTCTGTTTTTATCTTCGAAGACCTTTTGTATGTAATCATTATTTTTGCTGGGTACAGCACCATCATGTCCCTGGTCTGGCAGCAGCTTAACTCTCCCGACATAGCAATCACCGAAGCTGCCGTGGGGATCGGCATTTCAATTATTCTTATTACAGTGGTAGCCAAAGTGGGGAGGCGTCCGACATGAGGGTTAACTGGCGGGAAATAATTTACTTGTGCACGGTTGCTCTCCTGGTCATCATGATAGCGGGGGTGCTGATGATGACCGTTGTTGAAATGCCCGATTACGGAGAAGTGGACAACCCGACCAACAATTATGTGATGAAGCGCTACGTGGACAAGGGGGTAGAGGAAAGCGGCGGCTACAATTTTGTAACCAATGTTCTGCTGGACTACCGCGCTTACGATACCATGCTGGAAACCACGGTGCTCTTTACAGCAGTTATGGCAATTATTGTGCTCTGGGGCGTACAGAGCGTGAAAGAATAAAAAAAGAAATTTATGGCTATCCGATTAACTCAGGAAAGGGCAGTTTCTTGGTTACAATCTCGTAAGTATGCTCATGCCCGCACCTGTGGCACTGGAATCCATTTAGCCAGCGCATCATGTATAAAAGGTTCCTGAGCTAAATCGATAATTATCAAAGAATAAAAGAACATGACTATCAGTTAGCTCAGGGTAATAGTGAACGAGGCCTGTATATTCAAGGCTTTAGATGGACTTCACAAGATAATGTGCTGAAGATCTGTTAAATGGCCATATCATAAGGCTTGTAAATCGGAGTTTCTGATTAAGCTTGATAGCCAGATAAAAGAATATAATGTAGGCTGGAAGGGTGGTGATTTAGCTGGAAAAAGCATCTATGTTGCCGTTTTTGGCGATTCTCATACCTCTGCTGGGGGCAGTGATCTTGGTCTTTATCCCCGAGCAAAGAGACAATCTCCGCAATCCCTTTGCCTTTGCGATTAGCCTGGTTACTGCTTTTCTCGTGGTCCTGGTCCTCCAGATGGTCATAGAGGGCTATATCGTTACCTATACGATTATCGAGATTCTACCGGGGCTGGAGTTTACCCTCCGGGTGGATCCCCTGGGGGCGCTGTTTGGCGGGGCGGCCTCAATTCTTTGGGTTTTCTCGGTTCTGTATTCAATCGGGTACATGGCCCATGAACACAACCGCAGGCGCTTTTTTATTTTCTACATGATCTCGTTAGGCGTGACCATGGGCGTCGCTTTTGCGGACAACCTGTTCACCCTGTACCTGTTTTATGAAATGCTCACCCTGGCCACCTATCCGCTGGTGATCCACGAAGGGCACCAGGAAGCGCAGGAAGCCGGGGTCCGTTACATGATTTACAGTTTTTTAGGCGCAGGCTTGGTGCTTTTTTCACTACTCATGACTTACGGGCAGGTCGGGAGCCTGGCTTTTGCCCAGGGCGGGATCGTGGGCGAGGTCGTGGAAACGGCTCCCATGACTTTGCGCATCGTTTTTATCACGTATATCCTGGGGTTTGGCGTGAAGGCGGCGATTATGCCGCTCCATTCCTGGCTGCCCTCGGCGATGGCTGCACCGACGCCGGTGAGCGCACTTCTGCATGCGGTGGCGGTGGTTAAGTCCGGTGTTTTCGGCATTCTTAGGGTGATGTATTCGGTTTACGGTTCTTCGGCAATGATTGAGTTGAACGTCGGCATCATCGTGGCCGTACTGGTTTCATTTACGATCCTGGTCGCCTCCATCATCGCGATGAGGCAGGACGTTTTGAAGAGGCGTCTGGCTTATTCCACCATCGGACAGCTGGGATACATTACCCTGGGCGCGGCGCTTTTGACCCCTATCGGGCTGGGGGGTGGATTGCTGCATATCATAAACCACGCCCTGCTCAAAATCACGCTCTTTTTTTGTGCGGGGGCCATTGCCACGGCCACCGGCAAGAAGAAGATCAGCGAGCTGAACGGAATCGGGCGCCGCATGCCCATTACCATGCTGGCCTTTGCCGTGGGCAGTATCGGGATGGTCGGGATACTGCCCGTGAACGGATTCATTTCGAAGTGGTACCTGATGTGGGGAAGCCTGGAAGCGGGAACGCCCATTTTCCTGGTGATCCTTGTTTCCAGTGCGCTGCTAAACGCGGTTTACTTTTTCCCCATTGTTACGGCTGCTTTTTTCAAAAAGGGTGACTTTGAGCCTCCCCAGGGCATAGAAGCTCCATTGAGCATGATTCTCCCCATCGCTGTGCTGGCGATTACCTGTATTGTGGTAGGGATCAGGCTGGAGCTCACGCTGCCCTTTGTGGAAGGCGTCGTCAGCTACTTGTGGTGATGGATACAGCTGCCCGGTTGATCCAAAAAAGATATAATAGCCGGAGCAGGCTGGTGCACATACATTGTATTGTAGGCGTGCAGGAAATTCTTTGTCGATAGAACGAATTTCATATACTGCATCGGGGGGTGAAAAGTAAATGCCCCAATTGATCGATGTTTCCTACCTGCCCCTGCTGGCCGTTTTGATCCCGGCAGTAGCTTCCGGGTTGGTGGCCCTGGTTTCCTTTTATTCGGAACGATGGAGGAATTTTGTTGCCACCCTGGCCACGGCCGCTGCACTGTGTGTGGTGGCCCTCATGTATCCGGAGGTGGTGACGAAGGGGCAGGTCATTACCTTTGAGCTTTTCAAGATCGTATCACCGATTAACTTGACCTTTCGGGTGGACGGTTTCAGCCTGATCGTTGCCTTGATATCCTGTTTTGTCTGGCTGGCCGCGACGATATTTGCCCTGTCTTACATGACCCACGAAGAAAACCGAGGGCGCTTTTATAGTTTATTGCTGCTGACTATGTCGGGGACGGTGGGGGTGCCGCTGGCCGGGGATTTTTTGAGCTTGCTGCTGTTTTTCGAAATCATGTCGCTGGCTTCTTACGCCCTGGTTGTGCACACCCAGATGGAGGAAGCATACAGCGCTGGAGAACTCTACCTCTACCTGGGTGTAGCCGGGGGGATGAGCATTCTGACCGGGCTGGCGCTTCTGTTTTACCGCAACGGCACCCTGGATATACTTCCGGGAACGGTCATCCTGAAAGGGATGGACAGCATCATCCCTCTGGCGGCAATACTCATGATCATCGGATTTGGGATTAAAGCGGGGATGGCTCCCCTTCACATCTGGCTTCCCAGGGCTCATCCCGTGGCGCCGGCGCCTGCCAGCGCCCTGCTTTCGGGCATCATGATCAAAACCGGCGCATACGGGATCATCCGTGTGACCAATGTGCTGCTGGTGCCCACCATCGATCCCACTGTGGCAAAACTGCTGCCGCAGTACTTCGAGGATTTTTGGGCGGTTGTTTCCACCATGGGGCATGTGATCATCTGGATCGGGATCTGTACCATGTTTCTCGGTGTGGTGCTGGCCCTCATCCAGGAAAATATCAAAAAGATGCTGGCATGCAGCAGCATCAGCCAGATGGGCTTTATCCTGGTGGGGGTCGGTGTGGCGGGTTACCTGAAATACGACGGAGCGATGGGTATGGCCGGCGCTTCTTACCATATCGTCAACCATGCTCTTTTCAAGTCCGCCCTCTTTCTCGTGGCCGGCGTGATCGCCTACAAGCTGGATGATTTGAACATGTACAACCTGGGGGGGCTCTGGCGAAAACTGCCCTTTACCACGGTGGTGGTGTTCATCGCCGCCATGGGGATTGCCGGTGTGCCCCTTTTTAACGGCTATGTCAGCAAGGTGCTGCTGCACCACGCTATTGTGGAAGCTTATGAGCACTATGGTGTGGCCGCTCTTCTTGAGGCTGAGCGGATCTTTATGATTACCGCTGCCGGTACGGTGCTGTATTACCTGAAGTTTATTTACCTGACCTTCCTGCGGGAACCTCCGCCGGAGAGCAAAGAGAAGATTGAAAAACTGAAGCCCGAATCGCTGGCCATGAAAATTGGGATGGCCATGCTGGCCGCAACCATTGTTTTTATTGGCATTAATCCGGGCTTCATGCTGGAAAGCTTGATCGTTCCCACGCTGCATTATTTTATCTTCGACCCGCATTTTATTGAAGATCATATTGTCGGTATTAACTTTTTCGCGGCATATGATCTCATTCCGCAGTTTATTGTGATAGGCCTGGGTTCCCTGGCCTTTTTTATCGGACTCAAGACCGGTCTTTTCAGGGCGGATGTCCCCTACTGGCTTGGACAGGAATTCATGGCTTCCAAGGTGGGGCGGGCAGTTGTCGCTTTCTGGAACGGCCTCGGTTTCGTTGTTTTGGGCATTGTGAGGTTTTTCGGGAACATTTTCAGCGGAATATTTACCTTTGGTTTCCGGTTGCTGCAGGGGCTCGATTACCGGCCCGGTGAATCGAGGGTGCTCCGTTTTGTCAACCTCATGAACATCGATTTTGACGTTCTGCTGATCATGAGCATGCTCGGGATTGCGCTGGTATTCCTGTTTTACCTGCAGTTCGGTATCATTGGTGTTGGTGTTTGGTAGGAAACGGGGAGGGTGCGCCTTCCCGGGTGACCACGAAAAAGCAGCGGCAACGCCGGGCGGGCACCGCTGCTTTTTCTGTGATCCGGCGCCAAAATTGAGAAGCCCGACTTTTTGGGAAAAGCCGGGCTTTCTGTGAAAATGTGCTATTCCCGTTAAACCTGCGCAGGTTTTACGCCTCCTGGACTGCTGCCTTCCTCTTATTTGTAAATGCCAGGCTTCCGTTTTCCCGGTCAACCAGGATGGTGTCTCCCGCCTTAAACTGCCCTCCCAGCAGTTTTCGAGCCAGCGGCGTTTCGAGCTCTTTCTGTATGGCTCTTTTCAGCGGCCTGGCGCCGTATACGGGGTCATACCCGACTTCTGCAAGGTACTCTTCCGCCTCCGGCGTGAGTTCCAGCCTCATGTGCTGATCTTCCAGGCGCTTTAACAAGCGGCCTGCCTGGATTTTTACGATCTGCCGCAGGTGCTCCATCTCCAGGGGATGGAAAACCACGATTTCGTCTACCCGGTTCAGGAACTCGGGGCGGAAAAAGGAACGCAGCTGGGCCAAAACCTGTTCCCGAACCCGTTCAAAGGAGCTTTCGCTGTGGCTTTCGGCTTCGGTAATCAACTGGCTGCCCAGGTTGGACGTCATGATGATGACGGTGTTGCGAAAATCTACCGTCCGACCCTGCGAGTCTGTCAGGCGTCCGTCATCCAAAATTTGAAGAAGGGCATTGAAGACGTCGCCGTGGGCTTTTTCGATCTCATCGAAGAGCAGAACGGAAAAGGGCCTTTTGCGGACGGCGTTGGTCAGCTGGCCCCCCTCTTCGAAGCCCACATAGCCCGGCGGTGCCCCGATCAATCTCGCCACGGAGTGTTTTTCCATGTATTCCGACATGTCCAGCCGAATCAGGGCATTTTCGTCATCGAAAAGGGTGTAGGCCAGAGAACGGGCCAGTTCTGTCTTTCCTACCCCGGTCGGCCCCAGGAAGATAAAGGACCCGATGGGCCGGTCGGGGTCTTTGATGCCCGAACGAGCCCTTAAAACGGCTTCGCTGACGGCTTGGACGGCTTCGTGCTGCCCTACCACCCTCTCGTGGAGCCTGTCTTCCAGCTGCAGTATTTTCTGGCGTTCGCCCTCCAGGAGCTTGCTGACGGGGATCCCCGTCCAGCGGCTGACGACAGCGGCGATATCTTCTTCGTCCACTTCTTCTTTCAGCAGCCGCAGGCCTCCCTGGTAAAGCTGTTCTTCCGCTTCTTTCAGCTGCTGCTCGAGTTCGGGCATCCGCCCGTACTTCAGTTCGGCCAGCCTGTTCAGCTCGTATGCTTTTTCCGCTTTTTCCATCTCCAGCTTGGTGTTTTCAATTTCTTCTTTTAAATTCCTGACCCTGGAGATGTGCTCCTTCTCCTCTTCCCAGCGTGCTTTCAACCGAGCGGCTTCTTCTTCCAGTTCGGCCAGCTCTTTTTCCACTTCTTCCAGCCGTTTCTGCGAGCTTTCATCGGTTTCCATTTTCAAGGCCTCTTTTTCCGTTTTTAGCTGCATGACGCGCCGTGTAACCTCGTCCATCTCCACCGGCATGCTGTCGATTTCGGCCCTGATCAGGGCAGCCGCTTCGTCCACCAGGTCAATGGCCTTGTCCGGAAGAAAGCGGTCCGTGATATAGCGCTGGCTGAGCGTGACAGCAGCTACCAGGGCTGAATCCTTGATTCGCACGCCGTGGTGGACTTCATAGCGCTCTTTTAAGCCCCTCAGGATAGAGATGGAATCGTTGATATCCGGTTCCCGGATGAGAACCGGCTGGAAACGCCTCTCCAGCGCGGCATCCTTTTCAATGTGCTTGCGGTACTCGGTGAGGGTGGTGGCTCCGATGCAGTGCAGCTCACCCCTTGCCAGCATGGGTTTTAAAATGTTGCTGGCATCCATGGCGCCTTCGGCTGCACCGGCTCCGACGACGGTATGCAGCTCGTCGATGAAAAGGATGATTTCTCCGTCCGATTCCTGAATTTCCTTGAGCACCGCTTTCAGGCGCTCTTCGAATTCACCGCGGTATTTGGCCCCTGCCAGCAGGGCGCCCATATCCAGCGCAAAAATGCGCTTTTCTTTCAAGCCCTCGGGCACGTCGTTTCTAACTATACGCTGGGCAAGCCCTTCCGCGATGGCGGTCTTCCCCACGCCGGGGTCCCCGATGAGGACCGGGTTATTTTTTGTGCGGCGCGATAAGACCTGAACAACGCGGCGGATCTCTTCGTCACGCCCTATGACAGGATCCAGCTTGCCATCCTCGGCCACCCGGGTGAGATCCCGGCCGTACTTTTCCAGGGCCTGGTAGGTGCCTTCGGGATCGGGGTTGGTAACCCTCTGGTGACCGCGAATCGACTGCAGGGCCTGAAGCAGGCGGGTGCGTTCCAGGCCGGCTTGTTTTAGAATACGCGCCGCTTCGCTTTCACCCACTTCCCACAATCCCAGGAGCAGGTGCTCCGTGCTGATGTATTCGTCTTTTAAAGACGCCGCTTCCTCCTGGGATTTATCCAGCACCCTCGCCAGGCGGGGGCTGAGATATATCTGTTCGGCTCCTTCTTTTACATAGACTTTCGGTTGTTTTGCCAGGTAAGATTCCACCCGGCTTTTTATCTCTCGTGCATCCAGCCCGGCCTTGTTCAGCAAATCAGGTGCCAGGCCGTTTTCCTGTTCCAGCAGGGACAGCAGCAAGTGTTCGCAATCAATTTGTTGGTGGTGATACCGGGCGGCGAGGTTTTGAGATGCGGCCACTGCTTCGCGTGCCCTGGTTGTTAAGCGGTTTAAATCCATGATTTTACCTGGCCTGCAGCCAGGTTTCACCTCCTTTTGAATTACAATATTTGTATATCTTCTAATGTTTATAAAGGTAATAATTGTATCTCCATAAAAAATTATAACATAAAATTAACCGACATTCACTAGCGAAGCAATAAAAATCTGAAGAGGCAGGAAAATCGGGCTGACAGAAAGAATTGTATGGAAAATGCCACTCTTTAATCATTTTTCCACACGGGGAGCAGGAAATAACAATGATCCAGGACTTTCGGCTGGCAAACTGTCAGTTTGTTTTTTCCATACATGAAAAGATGGGTACGCTTCCCAAGGAAAAAGCCTCCCTGCTGTGGGATGAAGATTTTAAAGAAGCCTTAAGAAGCGAATCCTGCAGGATCAGTCGCGAGGTCTGCAGTGGCTGCCCGCTTTTCCAAAGCTGCACCTTTGCCCTGATGTATGAAACGGAGCAGCTGCAGGCCAAAAAGACACATCCGCTTTTTCCTGTTGTCCCTCCCCTGGCCTGGAGCTTTCCCCCGGAGAAGAAAACCAGTTATCTCGAAGGGGAAAAATTTGCTTTTGGCTTAACCCTTTTTGGCAGCGGCATAGGACACCTTGCGGTGCTGCTAAAAAGCCTGCAGACTTTTTTGGGGAGCATGCCCAGGGGGCGGCGCACGGGAGCCTTTCTGCAGGAAGCCAGGCTCAACAACCCTTTTTCCGGCCTGCGATGTTCCCTGTTTTCCCCGAGCTCCGGGGAAGCGGTGCAAAAGAAATTTGATAAGGCTGTCATTACCGGTAGCCAAATAGAAGAATGGGCTGCCAGGCAACCGCCGGCCCAAAGGTTTTCCTTGAAATTTCAAACTCCCCTGCTCCTTCAGTTGGAGGAAGAAAAACTGAGAAGACCCGCCTTCCAGGTAGTGCTCCGGGCGCTGTTGAGAAGGATATCGCTGCTTTATTATCAATATCACGGGCTGAAAGAGCTGGATTTAGATTACGGCAAATATTTGGGAGACGCCGCCAGGGTGGAAATTATCCGCGATCAGACCCGGTTTGTTTCCTGGGAGCAGTTTCCGGGGCGCAGTTCCAGGCCGGAAGGGATTATCGGTGAAGTCCACTACGAGGGCTCGGCAGCGGAATATGCTCCGATCCTGAAGCTCGGCGAATTTACCAACCTGGGGGCGGGCAGCACGTTTGGGCTCGGGCGCTACAGCCTCAGGATCATCCACTTGAAGGCATTTTGAGGAGGCAGTCTAAAACAGGGAGAGGAAGGGTCATGCAAAAAATAACAAATTTTAAACAAATCGAAGAGGAAGCGCTCCGCATTGGCACCCAGCGGACGGCGTTTCTTTTGCCGGCTGATAGGGAGGTGCTGGGGGGTGTCGAAAAGGCGGCGAGGGATGAATTGATTCAACCTGTCTTCATCGGAGAAGAAGGGAAAATTGTCTCTTATGCGAACCAGGCCGGGTTTGACCTGTCGAACGTGGAGATTATCGACCGGCTCAGCCGCCTGGAAGCTTCCCGAACAGGCCTGGCCATGCTTTTTGAGGGGGAGTTGGACTTGGTCTGCAAAGGACAGATCCCCACCTCTTACATTTATCGGGCCATCATTGAAAAAGAAAAGCAAACGGGTGGGGGAGAACGCATAGCAGTTTTTTCCCTTTGGGAGCTGGTAAAGGAAAACCGCCTGATTTTGATGACCGACACCGGAGTGAACATCAAGCCCGATTGGCAAACAAAAGCCGATATACTGCGGCGTGCTGTTCATTTTATGAAATTGTTCGGCTATGAACTTCCCCGGGTGCTCGTTCTGACTGCGGCCAGGGAAATCGATCAAAATGTGGCTTCCAAAAGCGATGCCGAGAAAATAGAGACGTATTTTGCCGAGGAGGGGGTTTCCTGCAGGTTGGAATGGGGGGCGGATCTGAAGCATTGGCTCGGCGGTGGATCCGAAGCGCTCCCGGATATTATCCTGATCCCTCACCTCGACACCGGCAATATTATTGTGAAGTTGGACTTTTTCCTTGATGTAAATCGGGCTTCCGTGGTGATGTGCTCCCGGGGGCCGGTGATTATTCCTTCTCGTTCCGACGGAGCGGATCAGATCTATACGGGGCTGGCCCTGGGCCTTGTGGTTGCAGAGCGCAAAAAACGGCTCGATGAGGCCGAAAGGAGGTAGGGCATTTCTAAAACAATGAAAACATTTTCCGAAATCCTCCGTTCAACTGCAAAGGGCGAAGCGGTGATTTTTGCCCCTCCCCCCCAAAATGACCAGGCTCTACTGGTGAATGAGCTGAAAGGCAGCGGTTACCTGGTGAAAGAAGAGGGGGGCGCATCGCCTGAAGAGGCGGTAAAAAAAGCGTTTCAGGAAATTTTTACAGCAGGCTCCGGGGTTTTGGTGCAGGGCGGAATGTCCCTGGAGGACTTTTGGACGGTAATCATTAAAGAGTGTGGCGTCGATCTTAGAAGGTTGTGCTTTGTTTCGGTCTTTGAAGATTCCCGGCGGGGAAAACTCCTCTTTGCCGCGGACACGTACATTCACAATTTCCCTACGCTGCGCGAAAAGATCCATATCCTGGAGCAGGTATTGGGCTTGACAGCGAAGCTTGGCATGACAAACCCGCTGGTGGCGGCCCTTTCGGCGCTGGAAACCGTAAATCCGGCCCTCCCTTCGACCGTAGAAGCCGCCGCCTTGTCAAAAATGGGCCAGCGAGGTCAGTTTAGCGCGGAGGTAGAGGGGCCCCTGGATATCGATACGGCGCTCTCCAGCGAGGCAGCTCTCCGCAAAGGGATAAAATCAAATGTGCCGGGGGAAGTGGATATTTTGCTCTGTCCCGATATTGAATCGGCTTACGCCCTTTCCCAGTTTTTTTCCTGGCTGGGGAAAATGCCCACGGCCGGAGTGCTGCTCGGCGCTCCCGTACCGCTGGTGATCCATCCCTCTTTTATCTCCCCGGCGCATAAACACGTAGAGGTTGCTCTGGCAGCCTCGGCTTTGGGGGCGTGAAAAGAAATGTCTGATTCCAATGTTGGCCAGTCCAGAGGAAACCTGCTTTTTGTCCTGAACATCGGGTCGACTTCAAGTCGGGTGGCCATTTTTAGAGAAGAAGAGGTGGTGGCAGAAGATAAATTCGATTTCGAAAGCGGCGCCGGTCTCCAGGATCAATTGGAAAGGCGGGAGGATCAGGTTACCGGTTTTCTGCAGCTCTACGGTGGGGAAAAAGTTTCCTGGTCGGCGGTTGTAAGCCGTGGAGGGCTTATGAAGCCGCTGCCGGCAGGGGTTTATAACATCAACGAAGCAATGTGCCGGGATCTCCTCTCGGAACGGCACGGCAGTCATCCTTCCTCGCTGGGCCCGGTAATCGCGTACCGGCTTGCGGAACGCTTTTCGTGTCCTGCCCTGACCGTTGACCCTCCCAGCACTGATGAATTTTCCGACCTGGCCAGGTTTTCGGGCACTCCCCTGATGGAGCGCAGCAGTGCCTTCCATGCCCTGAGCCAAAAAGCGGCGGCCCGGCAGGCAGCTGCCGAGATGGGACTGGAATACGGCAGCAGCAATTTCATCGTAGCGCCCCTGGGCGGGGGGATCACGGTAGGGGCACACCTCCGGGGAAGGGTGGTCGATGCCAGCCACGGCCTGAGCGAGGGTCCTTTTACTCCCGAACGAACGGGGGTGCTGCCCCTTTTAAACGTGGTGGATTACGTGCTGGCATATCTGGAAGAAAAATATTCCGCTTCTTCCCAGCCTGAATTAACCCTGGAAACTTTTCAACAGTGTCTCCAGGATTCAAGGGAAATGCTGCGCCGAAGATTTGTGGGACAGGGAGGGCTGATTGCCTACCTGGGCACAGGCGATCTCCGCGAAGTCGAGCAGTGGGCACAGGAAGGTTCAGAGGAAGCAGGCCGGGCAATTGAAGCCATGGCTTACCAGGTGGCCAAGGAGATCGGTGCAATGTCAACGGTGCTGGAAGGAAAAGTGGATGCGGTTATTTTAACGGGAGCGATGACGGGGTCAAAGAGGGTGATGGAAGGGATTGAAAAAAGGGTTGCTTTTCTGGGGCCTCTGCGCATCATCCAGGATAATGAAATGCAGGCCCTGGCCGAAGGGGCACTCCGGGGATTAAGGGGGGAGGAAGAAATAAAAGAGTACTGAACATGACCGCTGCCCGCAGACTCGCCGCAGCGGCTATGTAAGTATACGAGGTATTCATCAAGAAAGGGGGAAGGTCTTCTTACACCGCAGAGAATGAAAATCGTGTTCCACGAATTATTTCGCGAGACGTATACCAGCGATCCGGCAGCTTCTCCCGGCAGGTTGGACCACGCCCTAAATCTGCTGCAGGGAAAGTATCCCTTTGTTACGCCATTTCCTTGCAGCGAAGAAGATGTGCTCCGGGTTCATACTCCCGGCCACCTGGAGCATGTGCGCATGGACTCCCCGGTTTACCGCATGGCCCTGCTGGCAGCCGGTGCGGCCATTAAATCATCAGCGCTGGCTTTGGCCGGCCGCGCCTCTTTTGCCCTGTGCCGGCCGCCCGGTCATCACGCCAGCCCCTCTTCCTGCTGGGGTTTTTGTTATTTCAATAACGTGGCCATTGCCCTGGAAAAGCTGCTGTATGAAAAATCTGTCAAAAAGGCCTTAATCATCGATTTCGACCTGCACTTTGGAGACGGTACTTCCAACATTTTTACCGGCAATCCCGCCGTTTCGTTCTGGCATGTGAAGGGCGCCAACAGCAGTTCCTTTGTGAGCAACCTGGATAGCTACCTGCAAAAAGCGGAGGCCGATATTGTGGCGGTTTCCGCCGGTTTTGACCGCCATGTGAACGACTGGGGCGGCATGCTGCATACAAAAGATTACGGCTCCATGGGGGAGCTGTTGGGTGCTTTTGCAAAAGAAAAGTGCAGGGGGCGCCTGTTTGCCGTGCTGGAAGGCGGTTACAATGCCCGATCCCTGGGGGACAGCGTCCTGGCGTTTTGCGACGGCGCAGCCAGCCAGCTTCCTTAAGGGGGTATAATCCCCTGGAGGTCCAGGTGTTCACGCAGCACGGAAAGCCAGTCGTTCGTCCCAGTCGGCCGCAATTGTTTCCCGCTTACCGGGGGTTCTGCGACCGCCTGGCTTCCGGCAAAAAGAGGCGGGTCCTTTCGCAGGATGCGGCGGGTTATGGAGGGTGTTTGCTCAAAAAGGCCCTGCTACTCTGGAAATAGAACATGTCGCTCAAAAGTCCGTCGCCAAACAGCAATTGATTTTCATCCTTCTGATGGTGCCCCCGTATTGTGGGGGCATGAGGGTCTACCCTGAGAATGGAACAAATTCATACAAACGTTTGCTGCTAATGCAACCCATTTTCATCCTTCTGATGGTGCCCCCACTTTGGGGGAGCATGGGTGTCTAATCTGAAAATGCAAGTCGCTTTTGATTGACCCGCTGCCCGGGGCGGGTCAATTTTCATCCCCTGATGGTGAAGCGAAGCTTCATGGATGTCTCATCTCATTTGCGGGGTACCACACCTGTCAGTCAGGGGGAAACGCTTATCTTACCCGCCATTCATGAGACCCGTGCCCCCAGCGGCACCTCCCCGTCGACCTGGAGCAGCGGCACCCTCCCGTCTTCCAGGATTACACCCAAAAGGAGCACTTCCGACATGAAGCCCCCAATCTGTTTTGGCGGAAAATTGGTCACCGCTACAACCTGCCTCCCTACCAGCTCCTCCTTGCGGTAGGTCAGGGTCAGCTGGGCGCTCGATTTTTTGACCCCGATTTCTTCCCCGAAATCGATTTTCAGGCGGTAAGCCGGCTTTTTGGCCTCCGGAAAATCTTCTGCTTCGGTTATTTTCCCCACCCTCATTTCCACTTTCCAAAAATCTTCATAAGAAATCACACCACTTCACTCCTTTGCCGGTCGGGAAACCCGTGCACCCGAATATCCCGACGAGCCCTTTGTGTTGGGAGGCCCCGGCCGGGGATTGATTCCAGCATTTTTCTAAGCAAAGCAACTTTCTATTTAGGTCTAAAGCGAAAAGTGGCTTATCTTTTCCATAGCCATAGGGACGGTTCGTTCTTCTTCCCTTCGGATCCTCCGCTTTGCTCCGGTGACGTTCGAACCGTCCCCATGAGTGCACTGACTGCAATCTTTCGCTGTAGGGTTAGCTACTCTGAAAATAGAACATGCCGCTCAAAAGTTTGTCGCCAAACAGCAATCGATTTTCATCCTTCCGGCCAAAGGGTGAATAATGAACGGGGTGCATTTTCGGGGCAATCTTGTTTTTTCACGCCTGCGCCCTGTTCTCAAATGCAGTCTTAATCAGCTTTTTCTTTTGCTTCTCCCGATGCCTTTTCCGCTCTTGCCGCCAGGGCTTCGCCGAGCACGGCCAGGTCTTCCGTTTCCAGGTGGGTGTTGGCCGCCTCGTCAAAGAGTATTACGGCCCTCGTGGGCACCTCATCGTCCCCGCGGTGGAGCAGGCAGAGCAGGGGGAGACGGGGCAGGGCAAAAAGAAGGTACCCGTTGGGGTAATCCCTGTGCCGTTTCCCGCCCAGCTTCTGCATGGCCTCAGGGAAGACCCCCTCTTTTTGCCGGTGAAAAAAGTGGGCCAGGCGCTGCTGGGCCCTTTTTTCAAAGGCCGCAAAATAGCTCCGCCCGCCCCAAAGTTCCTTGAAGCTGAGCCATTTGCCAAGGGGGGCCTGCCCGGAGGATGAAGTGGGATAATGGAGGAGGATGAGCGAGGTGGAAAACGAGACCTCCTCCTCTGCTCCTGTTCCCCAGCGGTGAACCGAGCCGTCCGGCCAGGAAACGCTGTAGAAGCGTCCCAGGTACGGCAGCAGCAGCCGCCGGATGGAAAGGGGGGGATAAAATTGATAGCACGAGGCGGTCCGGCAGGCCATTTCCGATGGCTCTTTTTCGGCAAATTCCCGGCGCGCTTTTTCCAGCACTTCTCGGTAGTTGTCGGACATGGCGATCCCTCTCTACATTTTTGATTGGGCCCTCCAGGGTGTTCAGTTCCCCGCGTCATGGCAGGCCAACTCACCGCCCACGAAAAATTATATCACAACCCGGAATGAGGTTGAAGGTTGAGCAGCCACCGGCTGAGCGAAAAAAAAGTTGACAGTTCCTTCGGCGCTGTGATACGATATCAACAAATTTCTTCCTAAAAACCCTTGAAGGGGAGTAGTAGTTCGGGAAGAGGGGTAACAGAGAGCCCGGTCCCGGCCCTCAGGCCGGGAGCTGGAAACCGGGCACCTTCTCTCCGTTCGAATGGGCCCCGGAGGTGTCCGGCCGAAAGCGAGATTTTCTTGAGCCAGTAGGTCGGAACGGATGGTCGCCGTTACCCGACATGGGCCAGAAGGCTGGTCTTCCAGGTTTCTGCCCAAACCAGAGCGATCCCGGCGAGACCGCGGCCGGGGTAAAGTGGGTGGCACCGCGGGCTTTTACCCGTCCCTGATTGGGCGGTTTTTTTATTTGGCTGCTGCAGCCAATCACCACGACCACGAAGAAGGAGGAGGATGGAGATGGAAGAGCAAAAGGTTTTTTTGCCGGAAAAGGAGATCCCCAGGCAGTGGTACAATATTCAGGCCGATCTGCCCAACCCCCTGCAGCCCCCGTTAAACCCCGCCACGGGTCAGCCCATCGGGCCGGAGGATTTGGCGAAAATTTTTCCCATGAACCTCATCGAGCAGGAAGTAAGTACGGAGAGATGGATCAATATCCCGGAAGAGGTGCTCGACAAACTCCTTATTTACAGGCCCACCCCGCTTCACAGGGCGCGGCGGCTGGAAGAGTACCTGGGCACTCCTGCCAGGATCTATTATAAAAACGAGTCGGTTAGCCCGGCGGGGAGCCACAAGCCGAACACGGCCATCGCCCAGGCCTATTACAACAAGACTTTCGGCATTAAACGGCTCTGTACGGAAACAGGAGCCGGGCAGTGGGGGAGTGCCTTGAGCCTTGGCTGCGCCATGTTCGGGTTGGAATGCAAGGTGTTCATGGTGCGCGTCAGCTTTAACCAGAAACCTTACCGGAGAATGATGATGAACACCTGGGGGGCTGAATGCGTCCCCAGCCCGAGCAATGAAACCAGCTTCGGACGCAAAATGCTGGAACAGGACCCCGAATGCAGCGGCAGCTTGGGAATTGCCATCAGCGAAGCCATTGAAGAAGCGGTGACCCGTGATGATGCCAGGTACTCCCTGGGCAGCGTTTTAAACCATGTCATGCTGCACCAGACAATCATCGGACTGGAAGCGCAAAGGCAGATGGAGGCGCTGGGCGAATACCCTGACGTGGTGGTGGGGTGTGTCGGGGGCGGCAGCAATTTCGCCGGCATCTCCTTTCCCTTTGTCCGCGATAAAATATACGGCAAGGATTGCCAGGTGCTGGCGGTGGAACCCACGGCCTGCCCAACGCTGACGCGGGGACCGTTTTCCTACGATTTCGGCGACACCGCTGCTACGACACCTCTGCTGCCCATGTTTACCCTGGGCCACGACTTTATGCCCAAGCCCATCCACGCCGGCGGGCTGAGGTACCACGGCATGTCCCCCCTGGTCAGCCAGCTGCTGACCGATAACCTGATCGAGGCTCGCGCTTATGGACAGCTGCAGTCTTACGAGGCGGGAGTGATCTTTTCCCGCACCGAAGGCCTCATCTGTGCCCCGGAAACAAACCATGCCGTGGCGGCAGTGATCGAGGAGGCCCGGAAGGCGAAGGAGGAAGGGCAGCAGAAGACCATTCTCTTCAATCTCAGCGGCCACGGGATGCTGGATCTCTCGGGCTATGATTCTTACTTAAACGGCGAGCTGGTCGATTATGTCCTGCCGGAAGAAGAGATCCAGAGAACGGTGGAGGTTTTGAAATCCTATCCAAAACCAAAGGCCGGTCGCTAAAGAAAGCACGCCGGGAAGGAGCGTTGATCTCCATGAAATTGCTTAAAATGGGGCTTCCGGCGGGAAGCCTGCAAAAAACCACCCTCGACATTTTCAAAAAGGCCGGCTTTAACATTTACGTGAATGAGCGCTCTTACTTCCCCTTTGTAGACGATGAAGAGCTTGATTGCACGCTGATCAGGGCGCAGGAAATCCCCCGCTATGTGGAAAATGGCGTCCTTGATGTGGGCATATCAGGGAAGGATTGGATCGAGGAAACGGGAGCAAAGGTGGTCGAAGTAGCCGAGCTGACCTACTCGCGCCAGGGATTGAGGCCTGTGAAGCTGGTGATCGCGGTTCCCCGGGACTCGGAGATCCAGAGCGTTAAAGATCTGCAGGGCAAAAAGATCGCCACCGAGCTGGTTGAGGTCACGCGGCAATTTTTGCGCCGCCATGACATTGAAGCAGAGGTGGAGTTTTCCTGGGGCGCGACGGAGGTAAAACCGCCTACCCTGGTGGATGCCATTGCCGAACTCACAGAAACCGGCCGTTCCTTGAAGGCCAACAACCTGCGTATTGTGGAGACCATCCTGGAATCCACCCCGCGCTTCATTGCAAACCCCATAAGCTGGGAGGAGGAATGGAAAAGAAACAAGATCCGGCAGATCGTCACCCTCCTGGAAGGGGCCCTCATGGCCGAGGAGAAGGTGGTCCTGAAAATGAACGTGAGCAAAGAAAATCTGCCGCAATTGCTTGAACTGCTGCCGGCGCTGCGCCGCCCTACCATTTCCGAACTGCACGAGGAAGGCTGGGTGGCCGTAGAGACCGTGGTCAGCGAAAAACTGGTGAGGGACCTGGTGTTTAAGGCCAAGGAGGCTGGAGCCGAAGGGATCATCGAATTTTCCTTGAACAAAATCATCCCTTAGGCCCCTCGTTCTCCATTTCTCTGTAAATATGGCATAACTTTTTCAAGCGTACTCGCGAGAGCTGTTTATTCTGCCTTTGGGAAGGGCATTTTGACATTCAACGTATACGGTTCCGGCTTATCCGGGTGAGGCGGGGCCGGCAAAAGAAGCGGTGCGCTGCTACCGGGTCCCCTCCTGGGAAAAGACGAGCGGGGGATATATCCCCCGCTCTTTTTATCGGCGCGTGCCCTCCAACCGGCAGGAAGCTTTCAATAGCAGCACAGCGGCAATTGGCCTTGAATCGGCCTTGGCGTCTCCTGGGGACGGTTTGAACGAAGCATCGGCCCCCAATACGGTTCATTTCAAAGATAATGATTTCCCGCAGTAGGTTCAGGGCAGCAACTGGAGGAACCCCTCCTGCAGGGCCCGGGTGATCGGTCCGGGATGCCCCCGGCCGATCACATGGCCATCTATTTCTACCACGGGGGTAATTTCATAGACGGTGCTGGTCAAAAAAACCTCTTCGGCCTGTACTAACTCGCTCTTTTGCAGGTAGCGTTCTTTGGTAGGGATATTTCTCGCCAGGGCCAACTGGAGCACCTGTTTTCTGGTAATCCCGGACAGGATATAAAAACCTTCCGGGGTTGTTACCAACTCTCCCCCGATCAGGGCAAAAATGTTGCTGGAGGAGCCCTCCGTCATCCCGACCTCACGCCGGAAAAAGAGAGCTTCATACGCACCTTTTCTCCTGGCCTTCTCTTTGGAGAGCACGTTCGGCAGGAGGTTGATCGATTTGATGTGGCACTGGTTCCACCTGTCATCGGGAAAAATAAGGGTCCTCACCCCTGTTTCGCCGGGCTTGTGATCGAAAATTTGCTCCTTGGCCAGGACAAAAAAGGTGGGGCGGGTGTTCCGGGGAAACTCATGGCTCCTGGGGGCCACACCCCTGGTAAGCTGGAAATAGAGCTTTCCGCTTTGGATACCGGTCTCGCGGAGGAGAATGTCGACGATTTGTTCCATTTCAGCAATGGAGTGAGGCACCTCCAGCTGCAGGTGAGCGGCGCTTTTCCCCAGGCGAATGAGGTGTTCACGCAGCAGAAAGGGTGTTCCCCGGTAAACGCGGACGACTTCGTAGACGCCGTCCCCGAAGAGCATCCCGCGATCCTCAAGGGGAACGAAAGCGTTTTCAGAGCTGAGATAGCGGCCGTTTAAAAAAACGTTGTTCATATAACGTCATTCCTCGTTTGGGCTGGTGCCGAGCAAAGGATCGTGTGGGTTATCTGCCCGGAGGACATTCCCTGCTGATTTCGGGAAAATAATGCCCTTACTCCTGCAGTCAGGCAGCTCACGCCCTTCGCACCTCAAGTAATTTCTACCTTTTCCACCACTTCTCCTTCCGCGCTGATCACGATTTTTTCGGCGGGAATGTCTTTCCCGGAACGGTCAAGGGCTTTTTGTGCGATGCGCTGCAGGGAGGCACAGCAGGGCACCTCCATGACGAGAACGGTTACTTTTTTGATCTCGTTCTGGCGGAAGATTTCGGTCAGCTTTTCGACATAGGAATCCGCATCATCGAGCTTGGGGCAGCCCACAGCGAGGGCATGGCCCTGCAGAAAGTCGCGGTGAAAGTTCCCATAAGCAAAAGGTATACAGTCCGCCGCGATCAAAAGGTCGGCTTCCTTAAGAAACCCTGCCCTGGGCGGTATCAACGCCAGCTGAATGGGCCACTGCTGCAGCAGAGATGGAACGGCCTCCCCTTCTGCCCCCGCCTCCTGCTCAACCCTCTTCTGGAGGGTGCGCACCTGGGAGGAGGGACAGCCACAGGGAAGTTCCTCCCCCTCCCCATCTCCAGGCTCCTGGGAGGAAATTTTTTGCAGGTGCTCCTGCACGGCCTCTTCGTCGAAGGGCGCCGCTTCTCGCTCTTCAATGGTGATGGCTCCCTGGGGGCATTCCCCCAGGCAGTCTCCAAGGCCGTCACACAGGTTTTCTGCAACCAGGCGAGCTTTGCCGTCGATGATTTGGATGGCGCCTTCGTGGCAGGAAGGGACACAGAGCCCACAGCCGTCACATTTTTCTTCGTCGATCCGGATAATTTTCCGTATGGTTTTCATCTTTATTCCCCCTTGGGATATAGTTATTTTCTCGTGCCTGTTTTATGGTAACATACCTTATCCCTTCGGGACTGTGATCTTTGTCAAAGGCCGGCTTAAAACCAAAAAACTGATGAGCAGCCCAATGTAAATCGGGTCGAGAAAATCGGGCAAAAAGAGTGCCCAGCAGAGGGAAGCGGCCGGCGCAACAATAACCGCATTCCTGGCAGAAGCGGGGGGGATTCTGTGTGAGTAAAAAATGGCACCCAGCAGGGGCAGGAAAACGGTCACCCCCCTCAAGGCCATGGAAATGAAGGCCAGGGTGAGTATGAGCACGTGAAGGGTGCTCATGGTGAAAAAAAAGGCTGCCATCGCGATGACTACCACGATAATCCGGAAGGCCATGAGCTGCTCTCTTTCGCCGGCGTCGGGCCGGAAGATGTCGCGATAAAAATTGCGGTTGATCATGGTCCCCAGCCCAAGCGTCAAGCCGGCAGAGGTCATAATAAGGGTGATCAGCAGGGTGGCCAGCATGACACCCCCGGCAACGGGAGGGACATATTCCAGCACAAACAGGGGCAGCGCTTCACCGGGGATGATTTCGGTGTGGTGCCGGCTCATGTACATCCCGATCAAGGCCGACCCTGCACCGGCCAGGGGAATAAATATGGAGGCGATCAGCGCCCCCTTGCGCGCAGCGGGAACATCGCGGGCGGCAAAAAGCGACTGGAGGTAGGATTGGGTTGAAGCAAAGCCGACCAAAACGGAAAAAGCGGCACCGAGCTCACGGGCAGCTCCCCTCGCCCAAAGGTTAAGCCAGGGATCGCGGGGGAAGGCCTCCCAAAAAGCCCCGATTCCGCCTGTATGATGAAAAAGAATGAACACGGCCGCGATCAGGGTGAAATACAGCAGGAACATTTTCAACAGCCCGATAAGGGTTGCTCCCCAAAACCCCCCGAAGACCACCGAGCAGAGCACGAGAAGGGTCACCAGGAGGGCCGAGGGGGCGGGGGGGATGTTGAAGAGGGAGCTCATCAAGGGAACAGCGGCCAACAGCTGGGTGGCTACCTGGATAAATATGCCTATCGAGGTGTAAAAGCTGGCCCAAAGGGCCGTTTTGCGGTCATAACTCCTCAAGAGCAGTTCGGGAATGGTTTCCACCCCGGAGCGGCGCAGGGGGCCGGCCAAGAAAAGGGCCAGCATCAGGCAGCTCAGGCCGGCTCCCAGGGTGAACCAGATGCCGCTGATGCCGTAGAGGAAGGAAGCTTGGGCGGTTCCCACTATGGAGGTGCCGCCCACGAAGGTTCCCATCAAGGAAGCGGAAACCAGCAAGGAGCTCATTCTCCTTCCCCCAAGGGAAAAATCACTGGAGGTTTTCACCTTCAAAGCGGAGAGAACTCCCAGGAGCACCATAAAAAAAATAACGGCTGCAAAGCTGGTCCAGAGTGCGAAGCCAGGATCTGACAAAGAGCTCTCCCCTTTTCAAACCTCAGGTTATGTTTAACTCCACGATATCGCCGTCTTCCAGGACATGTTCCCGGGGGACAGACTGGCCGTCAAATTTGGCTGAACCCCAGACGCGGGCATTTTTAAGGCGTTCGGGAAAATCGCGGTGGATATTTTCTGCCAGGTCCAACACTGTTTCCCCTTTTTTCAGCACAAAAGGCTCTTCCAAGTCCGGGTCGCTGCCGGGTGCCTTGGTGTAAACCCTGATAATTTCGAGCTTTTCGAAAATGCAGCGCTTCAGCTCTTCCAACCCTATCCCTTTGGCTGCCGAAACGGGCATGAGGGAGAGTTCGGGTTTCAGCTCTGCAATGATTTCCAGGTTTTCTTCACTCTCCCGGTGGTCTGCCTTCGTGGCCAGGATGAGAAAAGGGAGGAGCTTCACTCCTGTGAGATCTGTATCATCTTCACCTTCTCCCTGGGAGAAGTGAATGACCTTTTTTCCCTCCAGGAAAGAGAGGAGGTTTTCTATCTGTTCCAGGCAGTCGTCACTGCTGATATCAATCAGTAGAAGCAGCAGATCCCCCCGCCGGATGGCGTCCAGCAGCCCGGGTGGGGCCCCTTCGGGGCTGTAGGGTGGGGTATCAATCAGCTGAATAAGGATATTTTCAAACGGGATCATTCCTGCGACCGGGATGGTGGTCGTAAAGGGATAGTCGGCGACCTTGGCTTTGGCCCGGGTCAGGGCAGTGATCAAGGAAGATTTTCCAGTATTGGGGTGACCGATCATCACAACCTGTCCCGCACCCTGCTTTTCAATGAGAAAGGGGTTATAGGTTGATTTCTGCGGTTTTTTCTGGCTTTCTTCGCGCAGCTTGGAAAGGCGCCGTCTTAAATCTCCCTGGAGTTTTTCCGTTCCTTTATGCTTGGGGATGACGGCGAGCATTTCCCGCAGCGCTTCCATTTTCTCTTCGGCGGTGGACGCTTTTTTATATGCTTCTTCGGCGGCATAATACTCGGGGGTAAGATTGGCAGGCAACATTGGTTCCCCCTTCAATTAATATCTCGCTTCTATTTTAAAAAGAAGAGGCTGGAATTGCAAGTTCCGGAAGGAAAAAGGGGGTCAGGAAGGGAATCTTTTCTTAGCTAACACCCTGTAGCGCAAAGGTAAATGAATTTTGAACCAATGCCAGCCATGGGAGCGTTTCCATCCTCTTCCCATGTTAGGTATGGGGACACACCTCCTGCGGAGGAATGTCATTTTTCAAGGCATGGGGACACAACTCCTGCGGAGGAATGTCCCCTTGCTCCGCTTCGCTGTGGTGATGTTCGAAACGTTCCTATGGAGGCGCTGTGTGCAAATTTTCGCTGCGGGCCAAACCGGCTCATGTTTGGGATCGGGCTGAGGTCGGCCAGTGACTTTTTGGGGTGGCGAAAAAGCAACCCCCCCTTTTTTTTGCCCCCGGTTTTGTTTTATACTTTAAAGCAAAGCGAGTATTCACTTTTCCCGGATGTTTCCCTCCTGCCCGCAAAGGGTTTGTTCGCCTCTGTTCTTGGTGGCTCAGAGGTGTTTGGCGCAGTGGCGAAAGGGGAAAAGGAAGGAGGACGATATGGAAGCAAACCGCACGGAGGACCTTTCCATCTTTAACAAGATTTACTGCAATCTTTCTATTTCCAGGCTGGTGGAAATGGCGATTTTGCGCAATGAGGGTCTATTAACGACCCGGGGAGCGCTCCGGGTAGAGACGGGCAAATATACGGGACGATCGCCGGAGGATAAGTATATTGTGGATGAACCCCAGACAAGAAATGAAATATGGTGGGGCCGTGTCAACAAGCCCATGGCACCGGACATTTTTGAGCATCTCTACGAGCGCCTTCTGGCATACTTGAAACGACGCCACGTGTTTGTTTTTGACGGCTTTGCCGGGGCCGATGAGCGCTATCGTTATCCGCTAAGGTTTGTGAATGAACTGGCCTGGCAAAATATTTTTGCACAGCAGCTGTTTATCAAGCCCAGGCCGGAAGAGCTGGACACCTTTTCTCCTTATTTTACCGTTCTCTGTGCCCCGGGCTTCCAGGCTGACCCGGAAAAGCACGGTACGAATTCCGAAGTTTTTGTGGCCATCAATTTTTCCCGACGGCTGGTGCTGATCGGGGGAAGTTATTATGCTGGAGAGATCAAAAAAGCCGTCTTCACCGTGATGAACTATCTGCTGCCCAAAGAAGGGGTCCTCCCCATGCACTGTGCAGCCAATGCGGGACCCGGCGGGGAAGAAGCGGCCTTGTTTTTTGGTCTATCGGGGACCGGCAAAACTTCCCTTTCTGCCGATGCAGGGCGTTTTTTGGTCGGTGACGACGAACACGGATGGTCCGAATGGGGGATTTTTAATATTGAGGGGGGTTGTTATGCCAAGTGCATCAACCTTTCCCGTCAAAGCGAGCCCCAAATCTGGGAGGCCATTCGTTTCGGATGTGTGGTGGAAAATGCAGCGGTGGACCCCTGCACCGGTGAAATAGATTTCAGTGATGACAGCATAACCGAGAATACCAGGGCGGGTTATCCGGTGGACCATATTTCCGGGGCCTTGAACCCCGGCGTTGTCGGCCACCCCCGGGTGCTGCTCTTTCTCACCGCGGATGCTTTCGGGGTGCTGCCTCCCGTGGCCCGGCTCGACTCAAATCAGGCCATGTACCACTTTTTGTCCGGATATACCAGCAAGCTGGCTGGGACGGAACGGGGCATAACCGAACCAAGGGCCACCTTTTCGACCTGTTTCGGTGCTCCTTTTCTCCCGCTTTCTCCCGTGGTTTACGCGCGCATGCTGGGCGAAAAAATTAAAGAACACGGCGTGGAGGTTTACCTGGTAAATACCGGCTGGGTCGGGGGGTGTTACGGAGTCGGGAGGCGTATTGGTATTGACCATACGCGCTGCATTGTCAGGGCCGCCATTAAAGGTTCTCTAAAAGAAGCCCACCTGCGCCGCCACCCCGTGTTTGGCTTTCTTGTGCCCGATGCTTGTGACGGGGTGCCGAATGAGATCCTTTGGCCCGAGAACATCTGGGATGACAAAACGGCCTACCGCAGGCAGTCGAGGGCATTGGCCGAAAAATTTAAAGAGAATTTTGCCCATCTCCCACCATCGGCCAGCGAGCTGGCCAATGTAAAAAACGGCGCCGATACACGTTCCAAAAACATCAAGAGGAGCTGAACGAGCGCATTTGTGCAAACGTGTTTTCAGAAAAAACAGAGCCGCCGGGATGAAGCCGGCGGCTTACTTATCGCTTCTTTCCCTTCTGGAGGCTGCGCATCAGCTGCCGCTTTTGCGGTGGGTGGACCGGTGCGGGCTTTTTTTACCCTCCTGCCGTTCGGGCAGTTCATCAGCAGGCTTTTACGGCCGGCGGCTCCCCCGATGCTGCCCCGCAGATCATGCCGGGCAGCTTCTTTTTTCCGCCGTGGGGCCGGCGAATGAAGCGGCTTGTAAGTGCGGGGAAATCAGCCCGTGGGGTGAAGGATGCCGGTACAGGTATTGCGGGAATTTATAACTCGTCTCCCTTCAGGCCGTAATTTTCTCTCAGCAGTTCCAGGTCCCTCGAGTCTATTACACCGTCACCGTCCAGGTCGGCCGAGGGATTCCAGCTTTCTTCCCCGCGCACGCTTTCAAAAGCCAGGGTTAACGCCGCCAAATCAGCAAGTCCTACCTTGTTGCTCCCGGTGATGTCCCCTGCCCGGAGTTCCTGCGGGGGCAGCTCTATTATCTCCCCCTTTTCCAGGACGGCAAACTCCGAGGCCCGCCTCAGGTACTTATCCCTTTCCAGCACCAGCGCATAACGGCCCAGCGGGAGTCCCGTGGAAAATGTCCCGTCGCGCCGGATTGCAGCCACGGGGTAGCGGCTTTTTTCGTCGAGGCAGAGGAAAAAAGCCCGCGTTTTATCATCTATGAAATCTCTTCCCTGAAGCGCTACGCGGCCTTCCACCTTCCCCCCCTCTTTAATGCGGAAAGGCATCAACTGGACCGGTCCCGGAATTCCATCGTCGTAAGCCCTGGCTTTAATGATCGTCGTCGAATCGATCTTCAAGGGTTCTTCATAGAGAGGGCTTTCGGGCCCAGGTTTGCTGCCGTCAAGAGTGTAGCGGATTTCCACTCCCGGCTTTGGCGGGATCAACTCGACTTCTACCGAATTATAGAAGAGACCGGCGGCAGGCGATGCTTCCGGAGCTGCAACCCGTACCACTTCCATGTTCACTTCAGCCGTTTTTCCAGAAAACCGGCCTTCAATGGTGACCTCTCCGGGGGATACCCCTGTGACCCTGCCGCTTTTTACAATAGCGATCTCCTGATCGGACGTGCTCCACCGGACACTCTCCACATCCACCGGGCGAGAGACTTTCGAACAGAAGAGGGCCTCCACCTCTATCTGCATTACTTCATTGACTCCCAGCTGGCTTTTCTCGGGTCTGAGCTCCAGGGCAGCCAGTGCAGTTAAAGGAAGGGGTGCGGCATCGATTTGTATCCGGTCTATGTACCACCCTTTTCCCTCTCCACTGTTGTTGCTTTCCAGGCGGAAGCGCAGGTGTAGTTCCTTTGTGTCAGGAGGCAGGTGAACTGGAAGGGCAAAAGACTGGAAATCTTCGTTTGTGCCCGAAAATCGGTAAAGGCGCACCCAATCCCGGTTATTGGGCGAGATTTCCACGTAGGCGTAATCGTCTTCTTCCCCGCTCTTGCCGGGATGGAGATCGTAATAATGTTTGAATGAAAGGACGGGATAATGGTAACCACAGAGGGGTACGGCTTCGGCTATGGCTATCCAGGAATGGGCATCGCGGGCATAGTTGCCCCAAGGCGAGTCTGCGTGGGCGAACTCGCCTTCAAACACCTTTTCACCGGATGCTCTCCAGGGGTGCTTCGGAGAAGTATTCCAAAGGTCACTTTCTTCTTCCACTTCATCCTTAAAGAGGGTCTCTTCAGCAGGGGCATCTTTGCCGGTCAACGCTCTGAAGGCATCGACCATTCCATGGCCGTAGCGGGGGTTCGGCCGGTTTTCTTCCCCCCAGGAGGCATCCCAGCGGGCCGTGTGCTTCAGTGTATAACCAATTTGGTAGGGCAGCAACCCAGGTTTTGCTTCCAAGAGCAGCGCCGCAGTGCCGGAGACATGGGCTGCCGCCATGGAGGTTCCGTCGAGGGTGTGATGGCCTCCCCCAGGCCAGGCAGATGTGATTCCTGTGCCGGGAGCGGTCAATTCCGGTTTGGGATAGCGGATGCCGTTCCAGTCGACGATTCCCCTGCTGCTGAAATTCGCCAGGTCGACCATTCCCTCATCGTCCCGCCTCAAGGCTCCTACAGAAAAGGCGTGAGGAAAACTGGCGGGGCTTCCGGGGCCTGCCGCTCCGTTGTTCCCTGCAGCAAACACGACAAAAATCCCGGCCTTTTCTAAATTATGAAGCAATTCCCACTGGAGCGGGTCTGCCACATAATCAGGCCTTGAAGCCCAGGAGCAGTTGATGATATCGGGGGCGTTTTCAGGGTTGTCATTGGGGGCCAGAAGCCACTGAAAAGCCTTGATTATCTGGGAGTCCCAGGCGTACCCCTCGCTGAAAATATTCACCGCCATCCACCGGGCGGCCGGTGCCACTCCCTGGGGGTCGGAAGGCGTGCCGCCGAGAATAACCCCGGCGATATGAGTGCCGTGACCGTTTGGATCATTCGGCTCTTTTTCTCCGCTACCTTCCAGCCCGGCGGCAACATCAAACCAGCTGGTTTTGTGGTCGTGCCCCTCCTGGAACCCCCGATAGCTTTCTTCCAAAGCCGGGTGGGAGGGGTCAACCCCGGTATCCATAACGGCCACCACCACATCTTTTCCGTAAATCCCTCTTTGCCATATGCGGTGGGCGTTAATTTGCTGCAGGTTCCAGGGGAGGGGCCGGTTTTGAAGAGAAGGATTTTCCTCGATCTCTTCAGCAGGAGGCGCAACGGAACCCTGCAGCGCGTGGGAGCGGTCTTTGATCACTCGATCTACTTCCGGCATGGCGGCGATCGCCGTGAGGCCTTCCCGGTTCACTTTTGCGGCAAAGGCGTTGACGATCCAGAAAAAGTGCAGGTCTATGACGTTCCCTTTGTCAATTTCCGGCCGCAGGTTCTCTTTAAGGGATGCCGAGACGTTCCCGGATTTGTTTTTAAGCTCTTCCACCAAATCTTCGCCCGAATTTGAAGAAGTGGAAGGGTTGACGCCATTTCCCTCATATGTAGTGTGCTCGGGGATGACGATCACGGGAACGAACTCATTATCCTTGAAGGAATCCTCGATTTCTTGACTGACAGCGGCGAAAGCGCTGTCAGTCAAAAAGTCCGGGGAAGCGGAAAAGGAGGAGAAAAAAACGAGAAGAAAGACCAAAAAAAACAAAAGCGGGGATGAATCATTCTTGTGCTTTTTCATATCCTGTACCGGCATCCTTTCCCGGGATCTTACTACAGGCCAAGCTTATAAAATTATACCATTAACAGCCGAAAAAATAAAAGTCCCTATTGCCTTCTGGAACGAAAAATTGTGGGACACCAAAACGGGCGCGAGGGGCAAAGTCACCATGAGCGCATTGCTGATGGGTGGATATTTATTGACAGCGAAATAACTCTATAGTATAATTGAAAAAAGGAGGTGTGGATATTGCGCATAGAAGTCACTCCGGAAGCCAAACAATATTTAACCAAGAAGAAAAACACCAATGCCGTAACCTTGAAGATGGTGATGTGCGGCGGCTGAACGGGTTTTACCTACAAGCCTGCCGTGTTTGCAGGACAACCGGAAAACAAAAAGGAATACCGGGAGTACGAGGAAGAAGATATCAAAATATTTCTGGGCCATCCCTTTAACGCCGGGAAGGTGAAAATATTTTTGAGGCCTCTATGGGGAGGCCTCGGTGTCAAGGTTTCGTAAGCAACGCTTGCCGATGGTTTAAAATAATGGGGGTACGCAGTTAGCTCCAGCAAATCATTGTAACCCCAATTATAGCCGGTGTTGAAGAGATCTTACATCTATGCAGATAAAGCCTTCAGGCCAGCGTAGAAGTGCCAAATAATTAGCACACGTTACATCGTCAGGAAACATATTACAAATTGACAATGGGTATTTGGGTAATCATGATCCATTTTAGTTCTCCCAGTTGTGAAATATTATTTTAACTATATCACAACTGGAGCTAACCGCGTACCCCCTTTAAAATAAAATTAAAAAACATGATTATCAACTTAACTCAGGGAATTCTTGTTGAATGGCCCCCAAAATACAGCTTTTTAGCAGATCAAGGCCTTTTTGTAAGTGTGACCTTTTAAAACCTCTTTTTTGCGGGGCTTCGTTCATTGTCATCCTGAGCAAGCCCGATGATAGTCTGAATTAAAAAAGAGCTGCCCGTAAAGGGGCAGCTTCCTTTTTAAGAGAATCACAGTACATATGTTAAGATTACTGGGGCTTATCTTCGAAATACCTCAAGTGCGCCCAAACAACGTCATATCCCTTCATGATGGATTCGAATTCGGCACCCAGGGCGCGGGCCTTTTTTTGTACCGCTGCAAAGTATTCGCTTCTTGCATCAGGCATTTCGTCTTTTTGCAGGCACTCTACAATATACTCGCTGGCTTCCAGTCGAGCCTGGCAGAGTTCCCTGCTGAGATCTTGAAGCAGTTTTTTTTCGTCGCCGCTGCCAGCCGTGTCGCTGAAGTAGTCGATCAACTCTTCGTGCAGCTTAATGCTATCTGCCGCGATGCTTTCCAGCTCATCCCTGGATGCTTTTTCTTCTTCATCCGTGTAGAAAACCATGGTGCGCGACATATGCAGCCATGCCTGGTCCGATTTATCAATATGCTGCCATAAAGGCCTGGCCCAGGCGATAAATTCTTTCTGTTCTTCAGCTTCTATCTCCGTTATTTCTCCTGTTTCCTCTCCACATCCCGGAAAGAAAAAAAGAGCGGCCACCAGGATAAAAAGAACCGCCAGTCGGAGAAACGGTTGCTTTCTAATATCATTTAAAACCATACAATACCTCCCGGCCAAAAAGATACTGGGGAAAATAATTACCAGCACATATTATATTATCAAATTTGAACAGGATTTGAAACATGATTTTTTGATTTTCCGGAAATTTTATATTTTCCGGCTTCAAGAGCGAAGCCAGGATTTCAGAAGGCCTTGCAGGCTGCGCCAATGCGGTATCCCTCCCGAAAGGCTTGAAGGTTTATTTCCAGCAATGCAGGCGGAACCAGCTCGGCGATTACGCACTCCCACTCGAAAGGCTCAAAGTTAACAAATGAAGCCAGCGCACCGATTAAAACCAGGTTTGTAACCCGGGTGTTTTGGGCGGCAACCGTTTCTTTGAGTACGTCGATGGCCAGGGTAAACCTTGCCTGAGACCTGATCTTTTCCAGAACGTTTTCGGGATACCCGCTCATTCCGGTCAGCACGGGCAGTGGATTAAGCCTCTGCGTGTTGGTGATCACCGTGCCTGTTTCGGATAAAAAATCGATCCACCGCAGCGCTTCCAGCTGTTCAAAGGCCAGCAGGTAATCGGCTTTCCCCCGAGGAATAAGGGGAGAATACACCTTTTCCCCCAGGCGAACGTGGGTCACAACGCTCCCCCCGCGCTGGGCCATGCCGTGTGTTTCACTGAGCTTGACGTCCAGGCCTTTTTCCAGCCCGACATGGGAAATAATTCTCCCTGCCAGGATGGTGCCCTGCCCGCCCACGCCCGCAATGAAGACATCAATTTTCCCCCCTGGTGTGCTCATCCCTACCGCACCATCCTTCACAAGGTTGTTAGGCCCTAAGTACTTACTTTCTCTGTAAATTTGGCAAAACTTTTTCAAGCGATCTTGTTGGGGCTGATTTTTTCTACGTTTAGTGGGGGGCATTTTGAAACATGACTGGTAACTTAACTCAGGGAATTCTTGTTGAGTGGCCCCCAAATACAGCCTTTTAGCAGATCAAGGCCTTTTTGTAAGTGTGACCTTTTAAAACCTCTTTTTTTGCAGGATTTCTTTCATTGTCATCCTGAGCAAACTGGGATAGCCTGGTTTTGAAATTCAATTTTTTTGGTTCCGACTTGTCCAGGTTGGGTGTATTCACCCTGTCCCCAAGTAGCTGCCCGGTTTGCTTTCCTGCTGAGGGGGTCCACGGTGTGCGCAAACATTAACATGACGGGACCAATGCGCCAATCCTCCCTTCCCGGGAGAAACGCATTACCTGGATGTAAAGAGCCGGCTTTTGTACGCGGTTCATGTTTTTTCTGGTTCTGCAAAATACCCTTTGTCCGGCCTATTTAACCCGCGGGCCCGGTTTTTTCAACAATGGCTTCCTGCGGGCAGAGTTGAGCACAGAGCTTGCAGCCTGCGCACATGGCGGCTTCAATGGCCACCTTTTCTTTTTTTTCTTCTTCCCATCCTTCTTTTACTTCCGGCATGTACAGGCTCATAGCAGGGCAGCCCAACCGCAGGCAGAGTTTGCAGCCGCTGCAGAGGGCGTCTTTCACCCTCAGCGGAGCTCGCTTCTCTTTCAAAAGAAGCACGCAGGGCTGTCGCGCTATTATGACGGAAGGTTCCGGGGCCTGCAGCTCTTCTTCCAGACGCTCCCGCAGGCCTTCCATGTCCAGGGGGTCTGCGGTGAATACCCTTTTTACCCCCAACCCCCTGACAAGTGATTCCAATTCTACCCTGACGGCCCGTTCGCCCTGCAGGGTTCTTCCGGTTCCGGGGTGATCCTGGTGGCCCGTCATGGCCGTGGTGCTGTTGTCCAGGATGAGCACCGTGGTTTCCCCTCCGTTGTAAACAATGTCAAGCAGGGGGGTGATCCCGGAGTGGAAAAAGGTTGAATCCCCAATCACCGCCACCGTTTTTTGACTCGCCTCCGGGTCGGCCCTTTCCATGCCAAAAGCAGTTCCGATGCTGGCCCCCATACAGAGGCAGGTATCCATGGCTTCCAGCGGCGGCAGGGCGCCCAGTGTATAGCAGCCAATGTCGCCCGTGACCCTGAGTTTCATACGCCTGAGCACGTAAAATGCTCCGCGGTGGGAACACCCCGGGCAGGGGATGGGCGGCCTGGCGGGAAGCTCTCCCACTTCCTTGCCAGGGATGATTATTTCCCGGGAAATACCTTTAATGTTTGACGCAACGATTTCCGGTGAAAGCTCGCCCAGCGGAGAAAACAATTCTTTGCCCTTGACCGCCAAGCCCATTGCTTTCAGTTGTTCTTCGAAAAAAGGTTCCAGTTCTTCCACCACAAAAAGGGTTTCAACCTCGGAGGAAAACTGCCGAATCATTTTTTCAGGGAGGGGAAAAGAAAAGCCCAGCTTAAGGACGGAGGCGTCGGGGAGTGCCTCCTTCACGTACTGGTATGCTGCTCCCGCAGCGATGACCCCTATCTTTTTTTCCGACCATTCCACGCGGTTGAGGGAAGTTGTTTCTGCAAACGTCCGGAGTTTCTTCAGGCGTTTTTCCACGAGAGGGTGTCGCAATCTGGCAAATCCCGGCAGCATGACGTATTTTTCTTTTTGTTTATGGTAGTCTTTTGCCGGCGGGGAATTGACCTCCCCTTCCTGGACCACTCCCCGCGAATGGGAGACGCGGGTGGTGGTGCGCAGCATGACGGGTGTGTCAAACTGCTCGCTGATTTCCAGCGCAGCTCCCACGCAGTCTTTGCATTCCTGGCTGTCCGAAGGTTCAAGCAGTGGAATTTTGGCCATGCGGGCAAAAAAGCGGTTGTCCTGTTCATTTTGGGAGCTGTGCATGCCGGGGTCATCCGCAGAAACCAGCACCAGCCCGCCGCCAACACCTGTATAGGGAAGGGTCATAAACGGGTCGGCGGCCACGTTGACACCGACATGTTTCATCGCCACCAGCACCCTGCTGCCGCCAAGAGAGGCCCCAAATCCTACCTCAAGGGCCACTTTTTCATTGGGGGACCAGCTGCTTTTTATTCCACGGTACCCGGAAAGGTTTTCCAGTATTTCTGTACTGGGCGTGCCCGGATAAGCGGTTGCCACCTTTACGCCGTATTCGTATGCTCCCCTGGCGATCGCTTCGTTCCCTGAAAGTATTGCTTTCATTTCGCATGTCACATCCTTCCGATGGCGTTCCCGCCGTGTAAGAGTACGGGAATCTACTCAGCAACAGCCTCCTCATTTTCCACGATCCGCTGTGCTTTGCCCGTGCTGCGCTCCAGGGATTTGGGCTCCATCAAACGGACTTTCAAGTTGAGGGAGAGCACGGTTTTTAAACGGGAAGTTATTTTATCTTCAATTTTTTGTATTTCAGGAAAGCTGTCCGTAAATCCTTCCGGCGTCAGTTCGACGTGGACTTCCATGTCTTTAATGTAGTCTTTTTCCCGGTGCACTACCAGGCGGTAATGCGGAGACACTTCTTTTACCTGGCCCAAAATCTCTTCCACCTGCGAGGGGAAAACATTCACCCCTCTCACGATGAGCATATCGTCAGTGCGTCCCGTGATGTAGTCCATGCGCTGTGTGGTCCTTCCGCAGGGACATTCCTCCGGCAAAAGGGCAGTAATGTCCCTTGTGCGGTACCGCAGGACGGGCACCCCCTCCTTGGTCAATGAAGTGAAGACGATCTCCCCTTCTTCACCCGGTGGAAGTTTCTGGCCGCTTTCCGGGTCTATGATTTCCGGGAAAAAGTGGTCTTCACAGATATGCATCCCCGAGCGGCACTCGCACTCTCCCGAAACGCCCGGCCCGACAATTTCCGTTAACCCGTAATTAAGGGTGGCTTTCATGCCCCATTTTTTTTCGATCTCCTGGCGCATGAGATCCGAGCACGGCTCTCCGCCAAAAAGCCCGAGGCGCAGGCCGTAACCGGCCGGTTCGAGCCCCAGCGTTTCTGCCACCTCGGCCATATACAGGGCAAAAGAGGGGGTGCTCACCAGGACGTTGGTTTGAAAATCCCGCATTAACGTGAGCTGGCGTTCCGTATTGCCGCTGGAAAAAGGCACCACTGTGGCGCCCAGTTTTTCCAGGCCGTAATGCAGGCCGAAGCCGCCGGTAAAAAGCCCGTAACCAAAAGAAATTTGCACAATGTCGCTGGTCTTAACTCCGGCCATCATGCAAATGCGCGCCACCTGCTCGCTCCAGTTTTCCAGGTCGCGCCTGGTGTAACCCATCACGACGGGCCGCCCCGTCGTCCCTGTAGAAGCGTGCAGCCTTATGATCTCCTCCATCGACGCAGCAAACATTCCGTAAGGATAATTGCTGCGCATGTCTTCCTTGGTGGTAAAAGGAAGTTTTATGATATCTTCCAGGGTTGCTATATCTTCGGGAACAATGCCCGCTTCCCCCATCTTATGGCGGTAAAAGGGCACGTTTTCATAGGCATATTTAACGGTTTCCCGGAGCCTTATTCCCTGGATTTGCCCCAAATTGTCCCTGGAGATACAATCAAGACCTTTCCACATCCCCATATTCACTCCTTCCATGAAACCGGCTGCGGTTCTGGCCATGTCCAGGTTGGGGAACCTCAACCTCCGGTTTGTTTTCCGGCGCATGACGCGAAAAAGACCTATGCCCCCCAAACCCTGGATATGAAGAATAATATGCCATTGCCGGGATCGCCCCGCTTAATGAAAAACCTTTCATTACGTACATATCGGCGCTGCCGTCCTTCCGTATTACGGCTCTGCCATCGGAGGACCTGGCGACGGCTCTATCTCGATCTGAAAGAGGTTGCTCTCCCAATGAAGAATCCCTGGTTTTGGCGGGAACCTTGTCGCGGGCTGTTAATGTTTTTGCTCAGAGCAAATAAAGGCGTTCCCCTTCGAGGACCTTAACATTATTAACCCGAAAAACCTCGACCGCCCTGGCGATATTTTCAACACGCATGAGAATGAGCGCATCTTCTTCCGGTTTTTCCACGAAAGAATAGAGGTACTCGATATTGATCCCCGCTTCTTCCAGGTATTCCAGCACCCTGGCCAGGCCGCCCGGCTGGTCGGGGACTTCGATGGCGATCACTTCCGTTTCGCTGGCCATGAAGCCCTCGCTTTTAAGAACTTCTACCGCCTTGTCCGGCTGATCCACGATGAGCCGCAGGATGCCGAAATCTGAAGTGTCAGCGATGGTTAAAGCCCTGATGTTGATGTTGTAGCGTCCGAGGGTCCGGGTCACATCGACCAGCCGTCCGCACTTGTTTTCCAGGAAAATGGAAATCTGCTTGACCATGCCGTTCTTCGCTCCTTTCCTTTTTCTTTTGTTATGGCAAGCCTTCCTTGCCCAATTCCTGTGCAAGGCCAGTGCCGTGTCAAGCAAATTTGTTTTGTTTTGCTTGAAGTGAATAATTTTATAATAAGCCCAAAGCAGTTGTTGCCGCGTGTTTGGTGTAATTTGCCAATTGCGAGATACAGTATGCCGGCAGAGCGCTAGATCGTCCTTTTATCGATAACCCGTCGGGCTTTGCCTTCACTGCGCGTGATGGTTTTGGGTTCCACCAGCCGGACCCTGGCCGAAATGCCCAGCACATTTTCGATTTCGCTGTAAATGGCGTTTTCCAGGCTCTCCAGGCCCCTGATATGGTCGGAAAACATCTGCTCAGATACCTCGACCCATACTTCCATAATGTCCAGCGAGCCCTGCCGATCCACGACGATCTGGTAATGGGGCTCTGTGTTTCCAATTTCCAGGAGGATGGTCTCGATCTGGGAGGGAAAAACATTTACGCCGCGGATGATCAGCATATCATCGCTGCGGCCGCTGACTTTTTCCATCCGCGCGTGGGTGCGGCCGCAGGGACAGGGTTCGCGGTCCAGCCTGGTAATATCCCCGGTCCGGTAGCGGATGACAGGCAGCGCTTCCTTGGTGATGCTGGTCAGTACCAGCTCTCCTGCCGTTCCGTTGGAAAGGACATCGCCTGTGGCGGGATCGATTATTTCGGCGATGAAATGGTCTTCACAGATATGCAGTCCGTTTTTCTGGGCGCATTCGCTGGAAACCCCCGGCCCGATGACCTCGCTGAGGCCGTAGATGTCAAAAGCGTCGATCTGCAGCCTGGATTCGATGACCTGGCGCATACCCTCCGACCAGGGTTCTGCACCGAAAACTCCCGATTTAAGTTTCAACTCAGCGGGGTTGATCTCCATCTCTTCGATCGTTTCGGCAATGTAGAGCGCATAAGAGGGTGTGCAGGCCAGCATGGTGGTGCCGAAATCTTTCATGATGCGCACCTGTCTTATGGTCTGTCCTCCCGAAATGGGAACCACGGTGGCGCCAATTTTTTCCGCCCCGTAATGAGCCCCCAAGCCTCCTGTAAAGAGGCCGTACCCGTAGGCAATTTGAATCACAGAATCCCGGCTGGCCCCACCGTTAACCAGGGTCCGGGCCATCAGTTCCGACCAGGTTTCGATATCCCTGGCCGTGTAACCGACAACAGTCGGTATGCCTGTCGTGCCCGAAGAAGAGTGCACGCGTACCACTTCGCTCATGGGGGCCGCAAAAAGGCCGTAGGGGTAATTCTTGCGCAGGTCTTCCTTGGTAAAAAAGGGAAGGAGGGAGATGTCTTCCAGGCTTTTTATGTCTCCCGGCTCTATTCCCTTTTTATGAAAGGTTTCTTTATAGTATGGCAGCCGTTGGTATATTCTTTCCAGCGTTTCTTTCAATCTCAAAAACTGCAGCCTTTCCAGTTCTTCTCGATCCATGGATTCGTACTTCGGATTCCACATTTCGTTAACACGCCCCTTGGAGCTATCAATTACATTACAAAATTATATCTTTCCATAAAAACGCCCGTTTTCCTGCCAATCGGCGAAAATAATTGAGCGCGCTGTTTTAAAAAGAAGGCCCCACCTCTTTAATTCCCGCGCTGGGAAAAATCATAGAAATCATGCCTGCAGCGATAATTTGCACGTAATGTTCCCGTGGGGACTGTCTTGTGGACGGTTTAAGCGTCACCGTGGCAAGCGGAGGTCCGAGGGGAAGACAATGGAATCATCCCCATGTCTGGCGATGGTTCAAAATTCATTTGATCTTTCGCGCCAACCCCTTAATTCTGAAGTTCTCAAAGTTCTTTGTAAATTTGGAAAACTTTTTTAGCGATCGCGTAAACACTGAGTTTGTCACGTTTAGAAGGGCGCATTTTGAAATTCAACTTTTATGATTCCGGCCATGTCCAGGTTGGGATTGTTATAAAAATTATATTTATGTCCCTCCTGCGGCCACAACGTCTTGAGGTTTGAGATCTCTCCCGAGTGTCGTGCTGAAACGGTTTTCCTTCAACGCCTGAACGGAACGCTGGTTCTAATTATTAGGATTAATATAATATTACAAAAAAGATCTTGAAAAAAGGAGGCGAAATGAGAAGGAAAAAAAAACTTTGTAACGAATAAGATCATGTTATTGAATCTGCCGCGCCTTAAAAAATGATAAAGGGGTGAATGAGTGCATGAGTGAAAGGACTTTTGTTGGCGGCATACATCCCAGCTACTTCAAGGAAGCCACAGCAGGGATGGCCATTACTCCTGCCCGTCCCCCTTCACGGGTCGTGATCCCTTTGCAGCAGCACATTGGAGCACCCTGTGAAGCGGTTGTCCAGGAAGGGGACGAGGTAAAGGTTGGGCAGAAGATTGGCGAGCCAAAGGGATTTGTTTCCGCTCCCATACATTCCAGCGTTTCGGGAAAGGTCACAAAAATTGCTCCTTTTTATCACCCGTTGGGCAATCCTGTGGAGTCCGTGATTATTGAAAGCGACGGCCAGGATACTCCGGATGAAAGCATCAAGCCGAACAAGGCCCTGGAGGAGTTGACGCCCGATGAAATAAAGGAGATCGCCAAAGAAGCCGGGCTGGTAGGGCTTGGCGGCGCAACGTTCCCGACCCACGTCAAACTCGCTCCGCCACCCGAATTCAAAATTGACACCCTCATTATTAATGGAGCTGAATGTGAACCTTTTCTCACGGCCGACCATCGCATCATGCTGGAAAGGGCGGAGGACATGGTTTACGGGACCATGGCCTTCATGAAGGCCCTGGGGGCGGAAAGGGGGATCATCGGCATTGAGGACAACAAGCCCGATGCCATCGAGAGCGTGCAAAAGGCCGTGGCCGAAGTCGGTGGAGGGTACAACCTGGAAGTTCAATCGCTTCATACCAAGTACCCGCAGGGTGCAGAAAAAATGCTGATCAAAGCCACCACCGGTCGGGAAGTCCCTCCTGGAGCCCTGCCCATGGCGGTGAACGTGGTCAACCAGAACGTTGGGACCGCTGTTGCCATGACCGAGGCCATCAAGCTGGGCAAGCCGCTTTATGAGAGGGTGGTTACGGTAACCGGTCCCGGGATCAAAGAACCCGCCAACCTGATGGTCCGCAACGGCACCCTGGTGGAGGATGTAATCGAGCAGTGCGGCGGAATGACCGATGATGCCCGCAAGGTGGTCCTTGGCGGGCCGTTAATGGGTCTCGCTCAGCCGACGACCGAGGTGCCCTGCATCAAAGGGACCTCAGGGATCCTGATTTTGACAGAAGAGTTTGTAGAGGAGTTTCCCATCGACCCCTGTATTAAGTGCGGAAAATGTGTGGATAACTGCCCGATGAACCTGCTTCCCAATACCATCGGCTCTGCTGGGGAAATAGAGAATATAGATATGGCTGAAAAATACGGAGCCATGGATTGTTTCGAATGCGGTTGCTGCACATACATCTGCCCGGCGAACCGGCCCCTGGTTCAGTGGATTAAGCTTGCCAAGGGGGAAATAGCGGCGCGCAGGAAAAAGTAGCAACGAATGGAGGAGGGATTATAAAATGGAGAGAAAGCTTGTCGTTTCATCATCGCCGCACTTTAAATCGCCGGAAGATATTCAGAGCATCATGGTCGATGTCCTGGTCGCTCTTTTTCCGGTTGCCTTGATGGCGGTATTTCTTTTCGGCTATCATGCCCTGATTACGATGGTTATCGCGATATTGGCCGCCATGGCTACAGAAGCGGTGATTCTTCGAAAGGGATTTTTTGGTGACGGCAGCGCTGCGGTAACGGGCCTGCTGCTGGCGATGTGCCTTCCCCCGGACGCTTCCTGGTGGCTGGTTGTTGTCGGTTCAGCAGTGTCGATCGGCATTGGCAAGCATCTTTTCGGGGGGATCGGGAACAACACTTTTAACCCGGCCCTGGTTGGCCGTGCCGTCCTGCTGGTTTCCTGGGCTGGGCACATGGCCGGGGACATATGGGGAAGGCCTGAGCCCTTTAACTTTACAGTAGATCTGACTACCCAGGCCACGCCACTGGAGACCTATGATGCTTCTCTGCTGGATCTGTTCATCGGAACCGTCCCCGGTTCTCTCGGAGAAACTTCCGCCCTGGCCCTCATTATCGGTGCTATCTTTTTATTCTACAGGGGACATATCGACTGGCGCATCCCGGGCAGCTTTATCGGCGTGGTCTTTATCCTGGGTCTTTTCGACGGCGGATTCACCATGGGCCTTTACCACGTCCTGGCCGGAGGCGTGATGCTGGGGGCGCTCTATATGGCCACCGACATGGTGACATCTCCGGTAACCCCTACCGGGAAACTTATTTTCGGAGCGGGATGTGCCGCAGTGACCATGGCCATCCGGTTCTGGGGGGGTTATCCGGAAGGCGTGACATATGGTATCCTGTTGATGAACGGGCTGACGCCTTTCATTGACAGCCTGACCATACCGAAAAAATTTGGGGAGGTGAAACAATAAGATGCGTGAAGGTTTGCGTATGGCCGTAACCCTGTTGATCATCGGCGGCGTTTGCGGAGGCCTTCTCTCTGCTGTAAACAGCTATACCGAGCCCATTATAGAAGAGCGGCAGCAGCGGGAGTTCCTGGAGGCGCTGGAGGGTTTCTTCCCCGAAGTGGAGGAGGCCGAAGAAAAGGAAATCAACGACCAGAAGTACTTTATTGCCTATGACGCAGCCGGCAACGAAATCGGCGTAGTGGCGCAAGCCAGGGCCAGCGGCTACGGCGATGAACCCATCCGTTACGACCTGGCCGTCGACATGGAGGGGGAAATTGTCGGCATTCGGGTTGTATCCCACACCGAAACCCCGGGGATAGGAGACTTCATTGCAGAAGAAGAATGGCAGGAACAACAAATCGTGGGGCTCACCTTTGATGATGAAATTGCCGTGGATGTAGACGTCGATGCAATATCCGGTGCCACGGTCACCTTAAGAGGTATCGTCAGTTCCATACGCGAGGAAGTGGATACCATCGGCATGGAGTTCCTGGGATTGGAAGTCGAAGTGGTGGAGATCGATCCCTCGGCGGTGGACGATGGGACTTACACCGGTGTGGGAACTGGTTTCGCAGATGACATCGAGGTCGAAGTAACAGTAAGCGGAGGAGAGATCACGGATATTGAGATCATTTCCCACGACGATACGCCTGATTATTTCGACCAGGCAGCTGCGGAAATGCCCGGACGCATTATTGAAGCGCAGAGCCACGATGTGGAGATGGTGTCCGGTGCCACGGCAAGTGCCGAAGGAATTGTGGAGGCTGTGGCTGACGCTTTAAACTAATTAATTTTGGCTCTTTTTAAAAGCATTGTTGATAGCATTAAATACCCTTTATTGCTTACCTCATTTCGTTTTCCATTTTCTTGTTCGAGGACACAGCACCTAAATTCCAAACAATATCAGCACTTTAATTTAAAAGAGCCTTGATTTTCATGCAGCAGTTTTTTTGAGACAGGGACTTTATGGAGGTGAAACGTAGTGAGGACCATTGCTCAAGAGTTCAGCAAGGGCATCTTCGTGGAAAACCCGGTTTTCCGCCTTTTGTTGGGGCTTTGCCCGGTTCTAGCCGTGTCGATCACGGCCTTTAACGCTTTTGGAATGGGCATCGCGGCCACATTTGTGCTGCTGGGTTCCAACATCGTGGTGTCGGCGATTAAAGATTTTGTTCCCAGCCGGGTCCGGATTCCCGCTTTCATCCTGATCATTGCTACGTTTGTGACCATCGTGGACCTGACCTTGAACGCATTTCTTCCGGATCTGCACGAGGCGCTGGGTATATTTATTCCCTTAATCGTGGTGAACTGCATGATTATGGGAAGGGCTGAGGCGTTTGCGCGCAAAAACACCATCGGCCGGTCCATCATTGATGCCCTGGGCGTGGGGATCGGCTTCACCATCGCCCTGACGGTATTGGGCATCGTCAGGGAAATTCTTGGCGCCGGCACCTTATTTGGGTTTAATATTGTGGGTACCGCCTTTGAACCGATGGGGCTTCTGGCCTCTCCTCCGGGGGCATTCATCGCCCTTGGCGTGCTGGTGGCCCTGTTTAATGTAATGTTCAAGCGCCTCGGTATTGAGTAGCGGACTAACGAGTTAAGGGAGGCATGAAAAATGGACCTGCTGCCGATCATATTTGTGGCGATACTGGCAAATAACATCGTCTTAATGCAGTTCCTGGGCATCTGTCCCTACATGGGGGTAACCCAGAGAGTGGAGACCTCCCTGGGAATGGGGATGGGGGTAATTTTTGTGATGACCCTGGCAGCCGTTATTTCCTGGCTGATTTTTTACGGGATACTTGAACCCCTGAACCTCCATTACCTGAGGACCATCTCCTTCATCCTGGTGATTTCATCCCTGGTGCAGCTGGTGGAGATCGTGCTCAAAAAGACCAACCCCACCCTTTTTCGGGCGCTGGGCATCTATCTGCCCCTCATGACCACCAACTGTGCCATCCTGGGCGTGGCCATATTGAACATCGACCAAGGGCACAACATCATCCAAACCATCGTTTATGCCATCGCTGCGGCCATTGGTTTTACCATTGCCGTGGTGGTCATGGCCGGAATCAGGGAGAGAATGGAACTGGTGAGTATGTCCAGCTTTTTAAGAGGAGCTTCCGTTACGTTGGTAACGGCGGGCATCCTTTCCCTCGCTTTTATGGGATTTGCCGGAATGGTGACTTTATAGGGAGGTGAGAAAGAGTGGACCTGATCCAAGCTCTGGCTATTATAGGGGGGTTGGGCTTGCTTTTCGGAGGGCTGCTGGCCGTCGCGGCGCAGCGCTTCGCCGTTGAAGAAGACCCCCGCGTGGAAACGATTTGCGACCTTCTTCCCAATGCCAACTGCGGAGCCTGCGGCTGGCCGGGCTGCATAAGCTTTGCTGAGAACGTTGTCTGCGGCGAGGCGCCGGTGGACGGTTGTATCCCGGCGGGAAAAGAGACAATCAACAGCATCTGTGAGCTGCTCGGCCTGGAGTCGGTCGCCTCCGAAGAGAGGAGGGTGGCCGTGGTCTACTGCATCGGAACGCCGGATGTGGCCCCGGATCGGTTTGAGTACCACGGCGTAAAGGACTGCAATGCCGCCCAGAAAATGAGCGGAGGGTTCAAGGCCTGCCAGTACGGCTGCCTGGGCCTGGACACCTGCGTGGAAGTCTGCCCCTTTGAGGCAATTCATCCGGGGAGCCAGGGGATCCCCATCGTGGATGAGGAAAAATGCACCGGGTGCGGCATTTGTGTCAAGGCCTGCCCGCGCGACATTATCCAAATCGAAAAAGCCGACCGCGGCGGCAAATACGTCCCCTGCAACTCCAAGGATCGCGGCAAAACAACCCGCCAGGTGTGCGAGGTGGGGTGTATTGGCGATAAAGCCTGCGTCAAGGCCTGCCCGCAGGATGCCATCGTGGTGGAGGAAAACCTGGCCTATATCGACAGCGATAAATGCGATGACTGCGGCGAGTGTGTGAAGGTTTGCAAGAGGGGGATTATCAGGGACGTGGGCAAGGTCTATGTGAGCTGACCCCACGTGTCAAAACCTCTGCGGCTTTTTGTGACTCGGTTGCAGCGGGGATTATGTGTTTGCTTTCCTGCCGGCAGCCGGCGGTTTGGGGGTGCGTTTCCAAAATTCCTGGCAGCGTTGGAACTTCCCTCACAATTCCAGCCCGTACAGCGGTCCTGAAAGCAAACAAGGACCTGTGGTCTCCGATCGAGGTTATAACCGATGAGCCGAGCAAGAAGCTTCGCTTTACCATCAGAAGGGCGAAAATGTTCCCCTTCAAGCAGGAGATTCATTGCGGCGGAATTGCATTTTCAGGGCAACCCCTCATGCCTCCACAATACGGGCACAATAAGGGGGCATCATTAGAAGGATGAAAATCGATTGCTGTTTGGCGGCGTACCTTTGTGCTACATGTTCTATTTTCAAAGTAGACACCCATCTTTAGAATGGAATCACTGAACTGTTTGGCCCGGCAGGGGAAATCCCCTGCCGTTTATTTTGCTTCATAATCATTTTTTTACCAGCATTCAAAGATATCATGCACAAAAATGCACCCTCCAGGAAGGATTTCGGATTGCCAGGTTAGAATAGTTAAACTCATCATCTTGTTGTTCTGGGCCGACATTCCGGTGGGGAGATTGCTCCTGCAGTTGATCCCGCAAACATCTTATCGAAATATATGAGGAAAATTCTTTACAGGGCAGGCTCGCTGTATGGTTCGCCGGGATTTATTGAAAAGATTTTGTTCGGTCCGGCAATCACGTTTGGGTGAGCCGGAAAGTATTTGGGAGAAATCCTTTGCGGGCGGGTGATGTTCTCTTGGAAGAAAAGAAGCTGACCCATTTTAACGAAGAAGGGCGAGGCCGTATGGTGGATGTCGGTGACAAACAAACAACCCGGCGGATGGCCAGGGCGCAGGCGCGGGTGTATATGAAGCCCGAAACCCTGCACATGATCCGTGAGGGAAAAATGGCCAAAGGAGATGTGCTGGGGGTGGCCCAGGTGGCCGGGGTGATGGGTGCCAAGCAGACCCCAAGCCTCATCCCCATGTGCCACCCGCTGCCCCTTTCAGGGGTGGACCTGAGCTTTCACATTGACGACGCGTCGAACTCGATCCTGATTGAGGCTTCCGTCGGGGTGGAATCCAGGACCGGGGTGGAGATGGAAGCTTTAACGGCCGCCAGCATTGCGGCGTTAACCGTTTATGATATGTGCAAAGCGGTTGACCGGGAAATCGAGATAGGAAACATTTTTCTCCTGGAGAAGATGGGGGGGAGAAGCGGCCACTATTTCCGCCCCCGGGGTGAAGAAGGATGAAGAGGAGAAACAAACGATACGACAGCACTTTTTGGGGTTCGGCGGCAGTGCTTTGGTTGTTCTGGATCGTTGTGACCGGTTCTCTCCACTACCAGCAACTGCTGCTGGGCTTGCTGGTGGTGCTCGGGGTTTCCTGGTTTAACAACGACCTTTTTTTCCGGAGGGATGAAAGGGTTTTGCTGGAAACCAGGGCCGCGCTCCTTTACCTGCGTTACGGGCTTCATTTGTTCAAAGCCATCATTTTGGCCAATATCCAGGTAGCTGTATTGGTTCTCGACCCTCGAATGCCCATATCCCCGGGCATGGTCAGGTTTGGCAGCCCGATGAAAACGGGGTTGCATAAAACCATACTGGCCAACTCCATTTCTTTGACCCCCGGTACGCTTACCGTCCTGGTCGAGGAGGAAGAATTCATGGTCCATGCCCTGACCCGAAAAAATGCAGAAGAAGTAGTAACGTGGGAACTTGCCGAAGAATTGGCTAAAATTGAGGCTGCTGATGAAAACGCCTCTGCCGATGCACCTTTTTGAAAAGCGGTTGCCCCGCTGCCGCCGGAGGCAGGGCCGCGGAAAATCGGCATTGCCGCTTTCTGCCGCTGCCGCCGCCTGCGGACCGGGGTGAAAACAGTCCGGTGGAAGACCGCCCGGCCGGAGGCCTGTGAAGCAGGTTTCCTGCCAGGTGAAGCGGGTGATTGCTGCCGGCTGAAAACAGGGGCCGGTGGGTCGGCACAGTTCTTTTTGCGCTTGCTTAAAACCCCAAAACTCGGGGTTCAAGGGGGAATGAAGCTGTGGAAACCGTATACATCATCTCTGCTGTCGGACTCCTGGCACTGACCTTTCTCTGTCTTTTGCGGGCAGCGGTCGGGCCGACAGCGGCTGACCGCGTGGCCGCGATCAACGTAATCGGCACAAAGACCATGGTAATCATAGGCCTTGTTTCCTTCATTTTCGGGCAGGAATTTTTTCTTGATGTGGCGCTTGTTTATGCCCTGATCGCCTTTGTTATGACCATCGGGGTAGCCAAGTACATGGAAAAAGGGGCACTGGACTGAATATATTTTCCCGGGCAGGTGGTGGGAATTTTGGTGATCAATATTATTTCGTCCTTTTTGTTGTTTGCCGGGCTTTTCTTTTTTGCCGTGGGCGTTATCGGCCTTCTCCGCCTGCCGGATGTTTATACCCGCCTGCATGCGACCACCAAGTGCGATACCCTTGGTGCCGGCCTTATGCTGGTTGGCCTGGCGCTGCAGGGGGATTGGGTTATCGCGGGAAAGTTGGTCATTATTGTGGTGCTGTTATGGATTGCCAACCCCACGGCCGCCCACGTCATCTCCAAAGCTTCCTACACCAGCGGGATTGAAATGGCCGAAGGCAGCTTCGAGATAGACAGGAGATCGGGAAAATAACGTTGCGGGAGGTCACAAGACCGGTATGCCTCTGCTCGACTTTTTTCTTCTTTCCTTTTTGATCGTCAGCGCGGTGGCGGTGGCCCGCACGCGCGATCTTCTTAGCGCTGTGATAATTTTCGCTGCATACAGCCTGGTTATGGCCATTATCTGGCAAATGCTGGGCGCCCCGGACGTCGCCATCACCGAGGCGGCGCTGGGAGCCGGGGTGACCACCTTTTTGTTTCTGGCCACCATCAGCAAAACCCAGCGCCTGGAATGATGCATTTATCCAGCCCACTGGAGAAAGGGTCATTGAACCTGGAGGCAGCGCCACCTTTGGGGGAAGTTTTCATCTCCACCTTTTTTCAAGGTATGGGGACACACCTCCTTGACTCCACTTTGCCCTGGCGTCGCTCGAAACGCCGTTAGGGCACCGAGGCAGCGGGGAAAGGCTGCTGTGCGATGAACTGTCCGGATGACTGTTTCACGCGTTTCCCTGCCGGTCCTGTATAAGGGCGGGGAACGGCATTTTTGCTGGAGGGACAAACGGTATGGAAGTCAATCCTTATGTTGCGGTCGGCATCCTGCTGCTTATGGCTTACGTGTTTTTTTACCTGCCGGCGGGCTATATCAGGCACGTTCTTATTGTGCTGCTCGTGTTCATTATTGGCTATGCGCTGGTGATGACGGTATCGGAAATGCCCACCTTTGGGGCCGTGGACACCCCGGCCCACAATGTTGTACCGGAAAGATACTTGGGCAGGGCCCCGGAAGAGACCGGCGCAGTTAATGTTGTTACAGCCATTATTACAGATTACAGGGCTTTTGACACCCTGGGAGAGGTTGTCGTCCTTTTTGTGGCGATTGTGGCAGCGCTGTCCAATTTGAAAGCGCGCTGATAAAGGAGTCGGTGTCTGATGAAAGATATCGTGATCCGCACGGTTTGCCGCGTGATCGTGCCGTTTGTGCAGGTTTACGGTTTATATGTCATTTTCCACGGCCATCTTTCCCCCGGGGGCGGCTTTGCCGGGGGAGCCATCCTCGGGTCCAGCATGGTCCTGTTCGCCCTTTCTTTTCACCTGGAGGCTGGAGCCCAAAAGCTGGGCCATGAAACTTCCTCCTACCTGGAGAGCGGAGGCGGGATCTGGTACATCCTGATCGGGCTTTTGGGGCTGGCGCTGGGGAGCAACTTTCTGACAAATCGCGCGGCCGGCCTCGGTTTTGGATTGCCGGGCCAGCTTTTCAGCGGAGGGATGATCTTTTTGCTCTCCCTCGGCATCGGGGTCAAGGTTGCATCCACCATGTTCACGCTTTTTTACAACCTGAGCGAGGAGGAAGGCAGCGGTGGAGATCATCAGTAGACTGCTGGAGAATTATTATTATTTTGTTTCCATGGTGCTCTTCATCATCGGGATTCATACCATGTTAACCCATTCGAACCTGATTAAAAAAGTGATCGGGATGAATATCATGGATACCTCCATCTTCCTTTTTTTCGTCTCTATCGGCTACCGTCGGGGTGGAATGGCCCCAATTATCCAACCCGGCGTTGAAGCGGAGATGTATGTGAACCCCCTGCCTTCAGCCCTGATACTGACCGGTATCGTGGTGGCGGTCAGCGTTACCGCTTATGCGCTCAGCCTGATCGTTGAGCTTTACAAGCAGTATGGAACGTGTTGTGCGAACGAAATCGCCCAAATTCGCGCCAGGGAGGAAAGCTGAAGTGTCCCTCCACCTTCCTGTAATTTCTATCGCCTTATTACTGCTCGCTTCTTTTGTCATGCCTCTCCTCAGAAGGGGCGCGAGGGCTGCTGCTTTGCCCTTTACGCTTTCTGTGCTGGGAGCCGTATTTACCGTTTCCCTCTACCTCATTTACCTGGTTGAAAGCAGGGGGGCTTTTTCCTACCACGTGGGAGGTTGGCCTCCGCCGTGGGGGGTGGAACTCTATATTGATCACCTGGCTGTTTACATGATGATGGTTTTGAGCTCCATCTGCCTGGTGGTGATGGTTTACGGTGCTCGCGACCTCTACCACGAGATCAGGGCGGAAGTGATGAGCTGGTATTATACCCTGTACCTTCTGCTGCTGGCTTCAATGATAGGCATCGCCCTCACCAACGACCTTTTCACCCTGTTTGTTTTCCTGGAGATCTCGACAATCTCGGCGTGCGGCATTATTTCCATCAAAAAAGACCGGGAATGTATCGAGGCCAGCTTTAAATACCTTATTTTAAGCGTGTTGGGTTCCGGCTGCGTTTTGCTCGGTGTGGCCATGATCTACATGATCACCGGCTACCTGAATTACGATTTTGTGGCCCAGGAGCTTCCACAGGCCATCGCGGAATACCCATACAACATCCTGATGGCGCTGAGCCTTTTTATCGTTGGTTTTAGCGTCAAGTCTGCCCTTTTCCCGCTGCACATCTGGCTGCCGGATGCCCACTCTTCAGCGCCCTCCCCTTCCAGCGCCGTCCTCTCCGGCCTGGTGATTAAAATTTATGCGGCCGCCATCCTGCGGCTCCTGTTCCGCGTTTTTCCAGCCGAGCTGTTCGAAGTCGTCCCTGTGTTGGATATACTGCTTTTTCTTTCGGTTCTGGCGGTCATGGCAGGTTCCATTTTTGCCATGGTGCAGGAGGATATCAAGCGCATGCTGGCCTATTCCAGCATCGCCCAGATCGGTTTTGTGTTCATGGGCATCGGTCTTTTTGGAAACAGGGCTTTGCTGGGGGGGCTGGTGCACATTTTCAACCATGCCCTGATGAAGTCCATGCTTTTTTTGGCGGCAGGCCTGATCATATATGCAGCGGGCATTAGAAATATCAGGGATCTGAGGGGAATCGGGGTTCGCATGCCCCTGACCATGGGGGCTTTTGCCATCGGCGCTTTTTCCATGGTCGGCATTCCAGGCACCAACGGTTTCATCAGCAAGTGGCATCTGGCCCTGGGGGCCCTCGACCTGGGAAGGCCATTTTTCGTGGCGATCATCCTGTTGAGCAGCCTCTTAAACGGGATTTACTATTTGCCCATTGTGATCAATGCGTTCTTCGGCGTGAAAATTGAGCCCCGTTCAGAACACAGGGATGTACCCGGCATGATGCTGGTGCCGGTATTAATACTCGCGGCCGGTGTGATTTTTTTCGGTTTTTACCCCGGACCCATCCTGGCGCTCCTGGAACAGGCGATAGTACTTTAGGGAAAAAAGAAAACTTTCAAATTATTTATTGTATGGGCGGTTATGTTATAATATAATTTAAAGGAGTGACCCGCTTTGGAGGCAGTTTTCTACAATTTCATGCCCATCTGGACGGTCATGTTTCCGATTTTCATGTCGATGGTCATATTCATCATCAGCAGGCGCTCGGAAAAGTTGCGGGATGGTCTTTCCGTCGCTACGGCGGTGGTCACTTTTTTTTCCGTTGCAGCCATGTACCCCTACCTTGCGGCCGGCAACATTATCGACTATACCATATTCGACATCCTGCCGGGCCTGGGGGTAAGTGTCAGGGTTGATATACTCAGTTTCAGCCTGGCCATTATTTCCTCCTTTGTCTGGATGCTTGTTGCCATCTACTCCATCGACTACATGTCTCACGAACACGGCGGTGACCGGTATTATCCCATTTTTATTTTTACGCTGGGCAGCTGCCTCGGGATTTTCATGGCGGGCGACTTTTTTACCCTTTTTATCTTTTTTGAGCTCATGTCCCTCATCTCCTATGTGCTCGTGATTCATGAAGAGACAAGGGAAGCGCTTCGAGCGGGGTATAAATACCTGATCATGACCATTATCGGCGGCCTGGCCCTGTTTTTTGCCATTATTCTCACCTTTGAGCTGGCGGGAACGGTCAGCCTCAGCCAGGGCACCCTTATCACCGCGGCAGGCACACTGCCCTTCCTGGCCTTTTTGAGCTTCCTGGTGGGGTTCGGCATGAAGGCGGGCATGTTTCCCCTGCATGTCTGGCTTCCCGACGCCCATCCCGTGGCACCCTCTCCGGCCAGTGCCCTGCTTTCGGGGATCATGCTGAAAACTGGGGCGTATGGCATGCTGAGGGTTCTTTTTACTGTTTTCAATATTCCGCTGGTTAAAGAGACCGGCTGGGATATGATCATGCTGGTGCTGGCGGTGATCACCATCCTGCTCGGTTCGGCGGTAGCGCTGACCCAGGAGGATTTAAAAAGGCGCCTGGCCTATTCCAGCGTGGGGCAGATGGGGTATATTATTCTCGGCATGGCCTTGTTGAACGAAACGGCGCTGGTGGGGGATGTTTTCCACATTTTCAGCCACGCGCTGATGAAGAGCACCCTCTTTTTGGCGGCCGGCGCGATTATCTGGAAAACCGGGCTTCGCAATATCAACGATCTGCAGGGCATTGGCAAAAAAATGCCCGTGACCATGGGGGCATTTACCATCGCTGCCCTGGCCATGATCGGCATCCCTCCGCTGAACGGTTTTTTGAGCAAGTGGACCCTGGCCCTGGGTGCTCTGGAGGCCGGGGCGCCGTTATACGTGGTGGTTCTGCTCATCAGCAGCTTGCTTAACGGCCTTTATTACCTGCCCATCATCATTGCCGCCTTTTTCGGCGGTGAGGAAGAGGAAGAAGGGGGCCACCACGGGGAGGGCATCCCTTTTAATATTCAGGAGGCCGCCCATCGCATGGTTATACCGGTGGCCATTCTGGGATTGGCCTGTATTGTCTTTGGGCTTATGCCGAACAATTTCGCCTTTGAGCTATCCTTGAGAACGGCAAGTTTTCTGATAAACGCTGGCATGCCTTAATAGGGAAACCGAAGCACAAGAGCACTTTGGCATGGTTTGCATTACTGTTTGGGATTTGCTGAAGGAGGAAGCTACCTTGATGGCTGCTTCTGAGCTATGGGGAGAAGCTACCAATATTGTATTATCCTGGCGGCCGGTGGCCGTTGTTCTTTTTCCTATGACAGCCGCTCTTGTCCTGGCTGTTCTCGGGGTTAAAAAGAAGCGCCATATCGGTTTCTGGGCTGCTGTTGCGGGGTGCATCACCTTTTTGCTGGTGCTCTCCCTGCTGCCCCTGCTGCGGGAAGGGGTGGTGGAGCATCGCTTTGCCGACATGATGGGCCTGGGGCTGATGTTCAGGGTGGACCTTCTGGGATTCATTTTTGCCTTTTTGATGTCCCTGGCCTGGATGCTGGTACTGGTGTACGCTTCCCATTACCTGCAGGTGGAAGGTTTCCCCGTCTTTTATTTCCCTTTTGCCCTGCTGACCCTGGGCAGCTGCCTGGGTGTGGTTTTGACGGGCGACCTGGTCAGCCTTTTCCTGTTTTTTGAGCTGATGACGTTCAGTTCCTTTGTGCTGGTTATAACACGCCGGGATCGGCCGGCCATGGCGGCCGGGAAGCTGTACCTCTACATGGGGGTCGCCGGCGGGCTAATACTTCTTTTCGGGATCTTCGCCATTTTTAACGCTGCGGGAACGGTCGAGATTGCCCCCCTCATGCAAGAGCTGGCCGGTGTCGAAAAAACGGGGCTGGGTATCGTTTTTGGCTGCTTTTTTATCGGGTTCGGCATAAAAGCCGGGGTTGTCCCCCTTCACTTCTGGATGCCCAAGGCATACGGTGCGGGCCCGGCGGTGGTAAACGCCCTCTCTTCAGGGGCGATGATCAAGGCCGGTGTGTACGGCATTTTGCGTGTGCTCCTGCTCATTCTGACGCCCGCCTCGCTCGAATGGAGCGAACTATATTCCTTTGCTCTTTCTTCGGGGTACTGGGTGATGTGGATCGGGCTTTTGACCATGGTTGCCGGCGCCCTGTTGGCCCTCTTCCAGGGACACATCATGAGGCTGCTGGCTTTCAGTTCCATCAGCCAAGTAGGTTACATGATCACCGGCCTGGGTGCAGCTGCGTACCTTTTGGGCGCAGAGGAGGCCATGGGCTACAGCGGTGCAGTGTTGCATGCCTTCAATCACACCCTTTACAAAACGGCTTTCTTTCTCATCGCGGGGATTATCTTTTACCGCGCCGGCACCCTGGAACTGGGCAAGCTGGGGGGGTTGGCCAAAAAAATGCCGCTTTTGACCGCCTTTTTTGTCCTTGCCGCCCTCGGAATTGCTGGGGTGCCCGGCTTGAACGGCTATATCAGCAAGACGCTGGTGCACGATGCGCTGCTGGAGGCATATAAGCTCTATGGGGGTTGGGATATTTACCTGGCCGAAAAGATCTTTGTCGCCGGGAGCGCGCTAACGCTTTGCTATTACTTGAAATTTTTCCAGAAGGCGTTTTTGGGAGAAGAAACCCGTGCGAGGATTCGCAGTGCCCCCTGGCTCCTGTATGCGCCCCTTTTTGTGTTGGGCCTTTTCATGCTGGTCGTTGGGCTGCAGCCGGGTTTCTTCGTGGAGGATTTCGTGCTGGCTTCCACGTACGCGTTTACCTTTGAGCCTTACGGCATCGAACACGTGGCCAGGCTTGATTTTTTCAGCTATCAGCCCCTGGCGGCTGCGCTGACGGTGATCATCACCGCGGTGGCGATTTACGTGCCGCTTTATCGCTGGAAGCTGTTCGACCGGGAGCTTCCGGCGTGGTTCAGCGTGGAGTCCATGCTGATGCTTCCGGCAGCCAGGCTGTTCTATCAAATCTTGTGCCGTATGGGGGTGACCCTGGACCACTCGGTAAACCGGCTCTATTTTGGCGTGGGCGGCAAGTTCTTAAAATTCTGCCGATATGTCGGCTCTTTCGACAGCAACCTGGACAGCTTTTTCGAACAGTCCAGCCGCAAGGTTTACAGGTTGATGGAAAGGAGCCGCGAGCTGGACGATGCCCTGAACGAAGCCTATGAGAAAACCGGCTCTACAGCCAGGGATTTTGCCGACAGGTCTTCCCGCCTGGATGGAGCGTTAAACAGGGCCTATGAATCCACGGGCAGGGCTGCCAGGGGGCTGGCGGACCGCACTGCGCACTTCGATAAGGCCCTCGACAAGACGTATGCTGCCACAGGACGGGCCGCCAGGAACCTCGCCGAAAAAACCACCCGTTTTGACCGGGCACTGGATAAAACATACGAGAGCTCGAGCAAAACAGCCCAAAAGCTCGCCGGCAAAACCCTCCGCCTGGAAAGGGTGGAGGTAAAAGAACCTGCTCCAACTGCTGCTCCTGACGGGCGGGAAAAAGCGGAAGCGGGGGACAGGAAGGGCCGCAGGCCGGCCTTCAATCCCCTGGAGTGGAACATAAAAAATATCAATTTCGATCAGCTGTTAATGGTGCTGATGTTGGGGATAGTCATCTTCATCCTCTTTTATTACGGTCGGGCACTGGTGGATCTGTAATTGGAAAAAGCCCGCGCCAGGAGCTTTCCCACCCCGTTAAATGTCCTTGCCTTGGGCCGCCAAAAGTGTTACGATGTACAATGTTTGAGGAACGATATTTCGTGATAAGGGGAGTAAGTGCGGCGTGTTTGCATTGAAATGGTGGAAAATCACAACTTTTTTGGCCGTGTTGGCTCTTGTCCTTTCTCTGGCCGGATGCAGGGAAGGCCCTGCCGACGGGGAAAGGGTCGATAAAAACACGTTTTTAATGGATACAAAGGTTGACTTTTCCGTTTACGGCCTGGACGAGGAGGAAGCTTCCCGGGCCTCCGAGGAAGTGTTTGCCGAAATGAGGCGCCTGGAGAACATTTTCAGCCGGCACGCGGAAGACAGCGATGTGACGCGCCTGAATGAAGCCGCCGGCGAAGAATGGATCCAGGTGGAGCCGGAGACTGTCTTCGTGCTGGAAAAAGCGCTGGAGGCTGCCGAGCTTTCGGAAGGAGCCTTTGACCCGACGGTGGGGCCGCTGCTCGCGCTCTGGGGGTTTGGGAGGGATGAGCTGCAGGTGCCCCGGCACCGGGAAATTGAGGAGATCCTGCCCCTGGTGGACTACCGGGAGATAAAAGTTGATAGAGAACAATCCAGGGTGTACCTTCCCCACCCCGGCATGAAACTCGACCTGGGAGGTATTGCCAAAGGTTATATTGTGGACCGGGGCCAGGAGGTGGCCATGGAACACGATGTAGAAGCCTCTTTTGTCAATGCCGGCGGTGACATCAACATCAAGGGGAGCCGACCTTGGGGGGAAGAATGGCGCATTGGGATCAGGGATCCGGATGAAGCGGCCGAGCTTTTTGCCGTGGTGACCCTCAAAGAAGGGAGCATCGCCACCTCCGGTGATTATCAGCGCTATTTTGAAGAGAACGGCCGCCGCTACCATCACATTCTCGACCCCCATAGCGGTTATCCGGCGGAAGGGATGAAAAGCGTCACCATTATCGCCGAAAGCGCTATGGAAGCTGACGCCATTTCTACGGCGGTTTTTGTCCTGGGACCTGGGAAAGGGCTGGAGCTTTTGGAAGAACTGCCCGGTGTTGAAGGGATCATGATAGATGGAAGCAGGGAAGTATTCTTGACCTCCGGGATGAAAGATCTCATTGAAATAAAGGCCGAATAAAAAATATGCTACAGGAGCTTGTCACCCTATTATGGGGAGGGAACCCTTCTGCCTTATATTCTTCCGGCAGCGGGATCTATCAATGCGGACCACGGAACAAACCCATTCCCTGACGAAAGAATCCCGCCTGAACGGGGCGAAGAGAACCGCTTCTTCTCTCAGGGATGGGACAGTAAAAAATGGGGGTGCCCTGGCGGGGACCAGTGTAGAGCACGGCAAGACGTTTAAAATGGTTTACGTGGCCCTTCTGGTTGCTTTTGCAGTTGCCGTGCACACGGTTGAAGCCGCCATCCCGGTGCCCATCCCGGTCCCCGGTGCAAAACTGGGCCTGGCCAACATTATCACCCTGTTGGCCATAGTTCTCTACGGGGCCAAAAGCGGGATGGCTGTCGCATCGCTGCGCAGTGTGATCGGCAGTTTGCTGATCGGAAATTTTATGGGCTTTGGCTTTTATTTAAGCTTTGGTGGTGCGGTGATAAGCTGCCTGGTCATGGCTATCGTTATGCGCTATTATTACAGCGGAAAGATCACGCTCGTTTCCGTCAGCCTGGCCGGGGCGGTGACCTTTAACGTTGTGCAGTTGACCATTGCCGCACTACTGGTCCAGAATTTCATGATGTGGAGGGGATTGATGCCCCTGCTGCTGCTTTTGGCCGTACCTACGGGGGTTTTTACCGGGTTGGTGGCCGCTTACTTTGTGAGGCTTTCCGAACGGATTGGCTTTAGAGTCTTATACCCCTGACCCATTGAGGGAGGTTGCTTTTTGGATCCGATCTTGCTGGCTTCTGCATCTCCCCGTCGTGCTGCTTTGTTAAAACAGGTGGGGATTCCATTCGAAATCAGGGCAAGCGGTTTCCAGGAACCACCGATGAAAGACCCCGCTACCGTGGAAGAATTTGCCCTGGCCAAGGCGATGAGCATTGAAGAAGAGAGAGATTCGCCACTGGTATTGGGTGCCGATACCATTGTGGTTTGCGACGGGGTGGTGTTGGGGAAACCCGCCGATGGAAACGAGGCCTTTCACATGTTAAGTTTTCTCAGCGGCCGGAGGCACAGCGTGATCACGGGGCTGGCCCTGGTAAAAGGGGGGCAAAAGGCCACCTGCCGCGAGGAGACCAGGGTCTGGTTCCGCCGCCTGGAAGATGCGGAGATACGCGCCTACATCAATACCGGTGAGCCTCTTGACAAAGCAGGTTCCTACGGCGTCCAGGAAAAAGGAGCCCTGTTTGTGCAGAAACTGGAAGGGTGTTACTTCAACGTGGTAGGCCTCCCCCTGGCCCGTTTGGCCCTGGCCTTGAGAGAATTTGGCATTTCAGTTTGGAACGAGGAGGAGATTTAGGCGGAAAAGAAACCGAAAATAAAAGATCTGCCATCCGAGGAACGCCCCCGGGAAAGGATGAAAGAACTGGGTGCAGAAAAGCTTTCCAACGCCGAACTGCTGGCCATTTTGCTGCGGACAGGCTGCCGGGATGAAACGGCTGTCCACCTGGCAGAGAGAGTGCTCCACCGAGCCGGCGGCATGCGCCACCTTCCAGGATGCACCCTGGAAGAACTGCAGCTCATAAAAGGAATAGGCCTGGCCAAGGCGGTCCAGCTAAAGGCAGCCATTGAAATTGGAAGAAGGTTGGCGGCGGCCATGAATGCTGATGGAACCCCCCTCTCCTCTCCTGGGGACGTAGCCGCCCTTTTAATGGAAACCATGCGCTATTACAACAAGGAATATTTTAAGGTGATCCTCCTCAACACCAAGAATCAGGTGATCTCCATCGAAGAAATCTCGGTTGGCAGCTTGAACTCTTCTATCGTGCACCCCCGGGAAATATTTAACCTGCCGGTCAAAAAAAGCGCTGCAGCAGTGATCCTGGTCCACAACCATCCCAGCGGGGATCCCACACCGAGCCGGGAAGACCTGGAGGTGACCGGCAGGCTGGTGGAGGCAGGAAAAATTATGGGTATTGAAGTGCTGGACCACGTGATCATCGGGGAGCATCGTTACCTGAGCTTGAAAGAAGAAGGCCTGCTGTTTTAAACGCCTGGCCCCCTCGCCGGGAAAAACCCTGAAGAAGTTTCGTTCTCGTAAGGCTGTTATCAGGATAGATAAATTCAACAGCGCAATTAATGAATTCCAGGAAAGGAGAAGACCTCTTTATGGCTTTTATTTCAAGGTTTTTGACTCGGGACATTGGAATTGACTTGGGAACCGCCAATACCCTGGTATATGTTAAAGGTAGGGGCATCGTTTTAAGGGAACCTTCCGTGGTAGCCATTCGAAAAGAAAACAGTTCCATTCTAGCCGTGGGCGAAGAAGCCAAGAGGATGATCGGGCGCACGCCCGGCAATATTGTTGCCATCAGGCCCATGAGGGACGGGGTGATCGCCGATTTTGATGTAACCCAGACCATGCTGCGGCATTTTATTGCCAAATCTTACCGCCGCACGGTTTTCCTCCCCCGCGTGGTGGTCTGCGTTCCTTCCGGTGTAACGGAAGTTGAAAAGAGAGCCGTCCTGGACGCTACCAGGCAGGCCGGCGCAAAGGAAGCGTTTCTCATAGAAGAACCCATGGCGGCCGCTATAGGGGCCGGGCTTCCGGTGGAAGACCCAACCGGCAGCTTGATTGTAGATGTGGGAGGAGGAACTTCGGAAGTTGCCGTAATTTCCCTGGGCGGGATCGTCACCAGCGAATCCATCCGGGTGGGTGGGGATGAGATGGACGAAGCGATTATCACCTACATCAAAAAAACCTATAATTTGATGATCGGGGAGCGGACCGCTGAAGACATCAAGATGAAAATCGGTTCGGCCTACCGCACGGAAGAAGAAGAGCACATGGAGATACGCGGCAGGAACCTGGTGAGCGGGCTGCCGAAAATCATCAGCATCAGTTCCTGGGAAATTGAAACCGCGCTGGCGGAACCCGTCTTTGCGATTCTGGAAACCATTAAAACCTCGCTGGAGCGTACTCCCCCCGAACTGGCTGCCGATATTATGGAGAAAGGGATCGTGTTGACCGGCGGGGGAGCGATGTTAAAAAACCTGGACAGGCTTGTTGCGGAAGAGACGGGAATGCCTGTTTTCCTGGCGGATGATCCCCTTGACTGTGTGGCGCTGGGGGCAGGAAAGGCCCTGGGGGCCATTGAACTTTTGAAGAGGGTTTCTGTGAAACCCCAAAAATCCTTTTGAATTTGCCGTGAAGAAATAACGCCATGCTTGGGGTGTTAAGCTTGAGTCAAATGACCCTTAAAACCATCGGTATAATACTGCTGGTCGTGGCGATGCTGTCCCTGATTTATGTGACCGGGGAACACCATGTTGGGCCCACTTTTGCCGAAGATGCCGTGCTTACCGGCCTGGCACCGGTAAAAGCCTTTTTTTCTTACCTGGGAGAACGCGCACATTCTTTTTTTCAAGGAATGACAGATTATGCAAGGCTGCAGGAAGAAAATAAGCGGCTGCGGGAAGAGCTGGCCCAAAGGGAAAACCATCGTTATCAGCTGGTGGAAATGCAAAAAGAAAATTATCGGCTGAGAGAAATGCTCGATTTCGAAGAGAGGATTGAGTACGAGCTTATGCCCGCCGAGGTGATCTCCAGGGACCCCGCGCACTGGTTTGAAACACTGACCATAGACAAAGGATATCGTGATGGAGTAAAGGAAAACATGGCTGTAGTCACTGCAGAGGGGCTTGTGGGCAGCATTCGCGAGGTGTCCCGTAATTCTTCCCGGGTCCTGCTGCTGACGGATTCCAGAAGGGCCGTCAGCACCCTGGTACAGCGTACGAGAGATCCGGGAGAAGTGGGGGTAGTGGAAGGCTATCCGGAACAGCAGGGGTATCTGCGCATGATTAACCTGCCTCCTGAAGCGAACATCCAGCGCGGGGATACCATTATTTCCTCTGGGCTGGGGGGCATTTTCCCCAAGGGGCTCGTTATCGGGCAGGCACTGGAGATTGAAAAAGATCAGTACGGTCTGCTGCAGAGGGCCTTAATCCAGCCGGCCGTGAATTTTAACCGCCTGGAAGAGGTGTTTATCGTGTTTGAGACTCCTGTGGATTTGGAAGAATCGGAGCTGGAGGAGCTTCGGGAAGAAGGGCTGGAAGAGGAGATGCTGGAAGAAGAACTTTAACTCCCGGGCAAGGTGTTTGTTCAATTATTTGCTCCCGCATTATGGGCTTGACGAAACATAAAGCATTGACTGCTGATAACATTGTAGAGCAGCATTACCCGGGTGAAATCGGCACGTCATTTTTTCGTGATTCCAAACACCGGCATTCTGTTGGAAATTCCTGTTTCGTCCTGCCGGACGGCTTGCCGGGATCCAAGAGATGTGTGGATGCCCCTTTGCCCCACCTGGACATAGCCGGAACCAAAAAAGTTGAAGGCTACCCTGAAAATGCAACTCCGCCGCCATGAATTTCCTGTTTGAAAGGGAACATTTTCGTCCTTCAGATGGTGAAGCGAAGCTTCATGACAGTCTCTTTTTAAACCAGCATTGTTGATAGCTTTAAAGACCCTTTATTGCTTACCTCATTTCGTTTTCCATTTTCTTGATGCATAGG
>PWTK01000025.1 GCA_003563895.1 Syntrophomonadaceae bacterium | reverse complement strand
TCCTGCAAGGGCCCTTTCCCCCCGGCCCGTTGGCTGAAAAAGGGGCTTTCACCGCGGCCCCCAGGGCCCTGGGCTCCAGCACGCCCGGAGGTGTTAACCTTGGACGAGCAGGTAGACCTGAACAGCTACCTGAGAGCGCAGTCCGGTGGAGAGGATAAAAAACGAGGCCAGGCTTCCGCAGGGGGCTCCGCCAGAGACACCGCAGCGGAGGCTGCCGGCGCTTCCTCCGACGCCGGGGGCACAGCCGGCCCGGGAGCCGGCGCCGTGCCCGTGCCCGGCGATCCGCTTTCCCGGACGGAGGCGGTGCTCACCCTGGAGGAATGGCGGGAGGCCTGCCAGGACTGCCGGCGCTGTGCCCTGCGCCAGGGAGCCCGCGGTGTCGTCTTCGGCGAAGGCCATCCGCAGGCGGCGATCATGTTCATCGGCGAGGGGCCGGGGGGCGATGAAGATCGCCTGGGCCGACCCTTTGTGGGACGGGCCGGACAGCTCCTGGACCGCATATTGCAAGCGGCGGGCCTCAGCAGGCAGGAGGTCTATATTGCCAACATCGTCAAGTGCCGCCCCCCCGGCAACCGTACGCCCGCGAAGGAAGAAATCGATTCCTGCTACCCGCTGCTGGCAAAGCAGATCAATTTGATCGACCCTTCCATCCTGGTATCCCTGGGGTCTGTGGCGGCCGGGAAGCTGATTCATCCGGGTGCGGCCATCACCCGCGTGCGCGGGCGCTGGCATAAGCTCGAGGGGCGGGATGTGATGCCCACCTTTCACCCTGCCGCGCTCCTGCGCGACCCGGGGAAGAAAAAGCCCGTCTGGGAGGACATCCAGCAGGTGATGGCGCTTTTGCGCCGCCTGCAATAATGCCTCCCCGGCGAGGCCGCGGTGCATCCGGACACGAGAACGGAACCTTTTACCCTTTCCCCGGGCGGGAGGGCAGGGCGGCGCTTCTTTCCCTGCTCCCCGGTGATTGAGGAAGAGCTGCCCGTGCGGCGATTAATCATAAAGGCTACCCTGAAAATGCAACTCTACCGCTATGAATTTCCTGTTTGAAACGGAACATTTTCGTCCTCCTGATGGTGAGGCGAAGCTTCATGGATGCCTCTTTTTAAACCAGCATTGTTGATAGCTTTAAATACCCTTTATTGCTTACCTCATTTCGTTTTCCATTTTCTTGTTCGAGGACACAGCACCTAAATTCCAAACAATATCAACACTTAAATTGAAAAGAGAGACATCCATGCCCCCACAAAACGGGGGGCACCATCAGAAGGATGAAAATAGGTTGCTATTACCAGAGAACCTTTGCGTGTATTTGCTCTATTTTCAGGGTAGCCATCATAAATAAAGGAGCCTGGGGGGACATGAACAAAAAGATCCTGGTGGTGGAAGACGAAAAAACCCTGGTGCGGGCCCTCAAGTTCAACCTGGAAAAAGAAGGCTTCCAGGTCGGGGTGGCTTACGACGGTCAGGAGGCGCTGGAAGCCATGGAAAAAGAAGAGCCCGACCTGGTTCTGCTGGACCTGATGCTTCCAGAGGTCGACGGATACGAGGTGTGCCGCAGCATTCGGCGGGAGTCTGAAGTTCCCATCATCATGCTGACCGCTCGCGATGAGGATATCGATAAAATACTGGGCCTGGAACTGGGCGCCGACGACTACATTACCAAGCCCTTCAATATACGTGAGCTGGTGGCGCGCATCAAGGCCCCCCTGCGCCGGGCCGGGGCCCAATCCTACGCGGGCAAGAAAGTGATCAAGCGCGGCCCGCTCCAAATCGATCTCATCAAGCACAAGGTCACCATTGAAGGCCGTGAAGCCCCGCTGACGTCCAAAGAATACACCCTGCTCAGTTTTTTGGCGTCCAACCCGGGGCGCGTTTATTCCCGCGAACAGCTGCTGGAACAGGTATGGGGCTACGAATACTGCGGCGATGCGCGCACGGTCGACGTCCACATCCGGCACCTGCGGGAAAAGATCGAAAAACGGCCGGCCGAACCCGAGCTCATCCTCACCGTTTGGGGCACCGGTTACAAATTTAGGGAGGGGTAAGGCCTCTTACCATGCTGAAAAGTATTCGGTTGCGGGTCATAGTTACTTTTCTGGTGCTCATTTCAGCGGTGATGGTGGCAACCGGTTTCATCCTGCTTAATATGCTGGAAAACTATTACCTCTCCTCCGAAGAAGAGAACCTGGAGCGTACAGGCCGCCTCGCCGCCGATCTTGTACTCCCTTACCTCCGCGAAGATCCCGATCCGGTGTTTGTCAGCAGCATGGCCGAAAATTTCAGCCAACAGCTGGATGCCCGCGTCATCTTCGTCGACCCGGACTACCGTGTGGTGGGCGACTCTGAACGCGTCGGCGGGTTGCTGGGAACACGGCTGGACAGGGAGGAGATCGAAGAGGCCCTGGAAGGCGAAACCGGCCGCAGTGTTCAGTACAGCCAGGTTTCCGAGCAGTGGGTCCTTCAGGTGGCCGTGCCGGTGGAGGAGGATGAACACACGCTGGTGGGAGCGGTCTTTCTGTCAGCCTCGCTCGAGCCCGTGTACGAAACCCTTGCCGCCATCCGGCGTTTCATGCTGCTTTCCACCATAGTAGCGATGGCCTTGGCCGGGGGGTTGGGAGTGGTCCTGGTCCACCGCTTGACTGAGCCCATCAAAGAACTGACGCATGCGGCACAGGAGATGGCCGAGGGGCGGCTGGATCAGCACATCACCGTGCCCTCAAGGGATGAAATTGGACAGTTGGCCGAACAGTTTAACATCATGGCTTCCCGCATCAAAGAAATGAACGAACGGCTGACCCGCTTTGTAGCCGATGTCTCCCATGAGCTGCGCACCCCCCTGGCTTCCCTTTTGGCCTGCATCCAATCGCTTCAGGGCCACGAAATGGAACCGGAAGAACGGGAGGAATTTCTGCAAGACCTCAACAGCGAGACGCAGCGCCTAATCTACCTGGTGGAGGACCTGTTAGAGCTGACCCGCCGGTATGAGGTGGTGGATCGGCGGGAGACTGTTTCACCCAGGGAAATCCTGGATGAGATCGCTCAATCCGCCACGAGCCGGGCCAAGCGCCAGGGCCTGGAGTTCTATTCCGACTTCGAGGAGGCTCTCCCCGATGTCTCCGCTTCCTCCGAAGCGTTAAAAAGAGTGCTCTACAATTTGCTGGATAACGCCGTTAAATATACGGAGCCCGGTGGCTGGATCCTGCTGCGCGTCGCGCAAAGAAATGGAGAGCTTCTCGTTTCCCTGCAGGATACCGGCTGCGGTATCCCCGAAGATGAGCTCCCGCATGTTTTCGAGCGCTTTTACCGAGTGGATAAAGCGCGTTCTCGTGACCTGGGCGGCACCGGCCTGGGCCTGGCCATATGCAAGGAGATCGTGGAACATTTCGGGGGTCGGATTTGGGTAGAAAGCCGGGAAGGAGAGGGAAGCACCTTTTCTTTCACTTTGCCGGCGGAGACCTCTGCCAGGTATGGGTCTTCAAATGTTATATAAATTTAAAACGTCAGCAATATCGCTCTAACCTTTGTTTGTTAAAATCATGAGTTGATTGTCCCTGCCGATCGTTTCCAGCCCTGGATTTTTTCTAAGGGCAGGCAGGAGATTCCAATAAAGTTGCGAAATATTTAAGCAACTTTTCTTGATGCATAGGAATTTATAAAACCTCTAAATAATGGTAATTTTGGGGGAGCAGGAAAAAGCTGTTTTCGTTATGTTATGAGCGAAGCGAATTTTCTTGGGCAGCGGCCGGCTGGCCGGCAATGAAGGGTTGCGGTAACCGGCTGATGGGTTAATGACGGCGCCTGTGAAACGGGAGAACGGATCCCGTTTTTTGCGCCAAATAGCCGCCGGAGATATTTGCGCTGCTTGCATAGACGGCTTGCACGGCTGGCAATCGCCGGCATGCAGAGACCGCCGACTTGCTTCCGGCACCCCCGGCAGCCGGCTTTGCAGGGCGATTGCGGCATTACAGGAACGTGCTGGACGTGGAGAAGGTTGCGGCAAAAAGAACTTGTAGAGGGGCAGGTTTATTGTTCATGGTGAAAGCTCCAAACCAGAAAACCGTCACCACAGGCGGAAATACCGCTTGTTGGACGGCCGTTCCCAGCCTGGCATCACAGCGCACGGGGTGGCCCTTCTTTTTGCTGGCGGTTATGGCCCTGGGCTTCCTGCTATTTGCCGCCGGATGCAGTTTCCGGCAGGCGGCCTCCGGGGACGATCCTGTGGAACCGCGTGTGGCTGAGAGGAACGAAGGCTTTGAAACGGGCTACTCTTTGCTGGGCCGTTTTTCGGTGGTAAATCCCGAGATGGCCATTTATTCGCTGGAGATATCGGAAAGCGGCCGACAGATCCTTTTCAGCAGCGAGGCCCTTTCCGTAAGTCTACTGGATGAAGAAGGCGGACTGCTCTGGGAAATTGATTTCGATGAAGCCCCCTGCTGTGCCCAGCTTTCCTCAGACGGTCGTGTTGCAGTGGTGGGTACGGAAGAAGGGAAAATATACTACGTGCTCTCCGGTGGGCGCGTCCTCTGGGAGCAGTACCTGGAAGGTTTCTTTTGCCGCCTCTCCCTCTCCCCCTGCGGCGAGTACCTGGCGGCTTCCCTGGTGGAAGAGGAGGGAGAAGAAAAGCGCCACACCCTCTACTTGGTCGATCGCTGGGGAAGAAAACTCTGGGAAAAAGAGACCGGTCCGGTAAAGGATTTCTTCTTTTCTCCCAACGGGGAGCTCTACATACAGGAAATAATCGAGGAGAACAGGTTGGAGAGCCTCTCCGCCTTTTCCGTGGATTCCGGGGAGAGGTCTTCCTGGGAAAAAACAGTTTCTCTTGCCGCCTTTTCCGATGACGGTCGCTATGCCGCCTTCCTGGAAGAAGGTGCGGCAGGGGAAACAGAGGAAGGCGAAGGGGAAGAAGCGGGGGAAAACAAGGAAAAAGACCTTTCTTTTTACCGGCTGGAGGAAGGCAGGGAACCGCAGTTCTTGTGGTCGCGCTCCCTGGAAGTGGAGGCGAGCTGGTTGGAGCTGACAGAAGATGGGCACCAGGTGATCGCTTACAGCGAGTTTTCCGGCGGCTTCGATAACCTCTTTGCCTTTGGCCGGCAGGGGAATTTTCTATGGAGCACCCGCATCCCGGGCGGCGCCCTGCTTACGACCTCCCCGGCCGGCGATAAAATCGTGGCTGCATCCTGGCAGGAATACAGCGAAGATTTCAGCAAGGTGATGGTTCTGGACACCTCCGGCAGCGTGCTGCAGCAGTTCGAAATAGCTACCCGTATCGAAAAAATTGCTCTTTCCGGCTGGGGAAACATCCTGGCGCTGGGCGGCAGCGACGGCAACATATTTGTGCTGGATGTCGGGCACCTGGATCCCGAGCAGGCTGCAATTATTGCGGAAGAGGAAGAGAAAGAGCTTCAGTACAACCCGGTGGCGTTTGGCGAAGATGATGACTGCCTCCATCTGACCCTTTACTTTTATGATGAACAGGCCAGAGAACTGGTCCCGGTAAACCGGAGCATCGGTCGTACCTCGGCGGTTCTGCAGGCTGCTATCGATGAGCTGGTCCGCGGGCCGAGCCGTATAACCGGCCTCTACCGCACCATCCCCAAAGACTCCTGTGTCGATGTCAACCTGGAGGACAACCTGGCGTACCTGGATTTACCAGAAGGATTGAATCAGCTCTCCGGGCCTTCCCAGCTCCAGGGGATTGTGGATTCCCTGGTCCTGACTGCATCTCAGTTTTCCTCGGTCAGCGGCGTTCGTTTTAAGGTGGAAGGGGAAGAAGCGAGCTCGCTGGGGGAAGAGCTGATGCTGGAGGAAACCTACTCGCCCGAACGTCCTCAGAACGAGCGGCCGGTGCTGTTTGCGCCTCACCGCTCACATGCCACCCTGTTCCTCCTTCCCGTCCCCGTGGAGGATGAAGAAAATCCGCTCCAGACGCCGGCCCAGTTTGCCGAGCTTCTCCTGGAGCGGGCGGAAGGGTACTTCCCGAAACTTCCCGGGCTGGAAGAGGCCCGGGTGCGCCGGGATGAAATCGTGTTGGAGTGGGATGCGCATATCAAGGAGCTTTACCCCGAAGAAGGGTCGCCGAGCGATAAGGCGAAGGCCCACCTGTTCTCCGACATGTTTCTGCTGACCCTCTCGGCCAATTTCCCCCCGGATCGCGTTATCTTCCTGGTGGAGGGGGAAGAGTGGGAACCGCCCAAACCCTATCCCTCCTTTGATCGCACTCTGCAGCGCCCCTTTTACATCAACCCCGAGTGAAGTTCCCTCTGAAGGAGTTCGGTTCAGGAGGGACTCCGGCCGTTCCCCGGAGGGCTTTGCCCTTTGCCCGGCGCGGCATTTCGAATTTTTGCCCCTTTTGCCCCGGCAGATCCGTTTTTTTTAATGCATAGGAATTTATAAAACCCCTAAATAATGGTAATTTTGGGGAAGCAGGGAAAAGTTGTTTTCGTTATGTCATGAGCGAAGCGAATTTTCTTGAGGGAGGCGCCGTTTCCGGCAAAAAGCGGGTTGAGTACCGTCACTTTATGCCCCGCTCAAGAACCGCCTTTTTTGCCCCCGGCACAAGTTGAGCGCCGCCGTTTTTTGCTTTTTGCCTCCCGGGCGAGAGGCAGGGGGCATCCCTCCTCCCTGCTTCTTTGGGCCGGGCGGGCGTTGCCGGCAGAAACAGCATGCAGCAGTACAAGGTGGGAGCCGTCGCTTTTTACTTCACTGTTTTATTTTTCTCTTCCTGAGGGGATGAACAAATCGGCGCAGCGCCCCCCCCCAAGCCCCCGAGCGGCCCGCTCATTTACGGCCCTGCCGGGGGCAACTTGTTTTTCGACCCGATCTAGGATACAATTAGGAGGAAAATCAAAAAGGCTTCTTAACAGTACAGCAGGTAAGGAATGTGATCGATATTGCTGGAGTTCAAAAAACAGATCAGTGAGGCGCTGGCGGGGCTGACCGGCATGGAACCGGGCGCTGTGGCCGAACACCTGGAAGTGCCTCCCGAGCGGGAAATGGGGGAGTACGCCTTCCCCTGTTTTGTGCTGGCCAGGCACCTCAAAAAACCGCCCCCCCGCATCGCCGAAGAGCTGGCATCTCAAATCGCCGCGGGCGGCTTGCTGGGGGAAGCCCGCCCTGTCGGCCCGTACCTGAACTTTTACGTTAATCGCGCCGGGCTGGCCTCCCGGCTGCTGCCGGAGATCCTTCGCGAGGGAGGGCACCACGGTTACACGAATGAGGGCGAAGGCCGCACCGCGGTGATCGATTATTCAGCGCCAAATATCGCCAAGCCTTTTGGCGTGGGGCACCTCCGCTCCACCGTTATCGGGAACGCCCTCTACCGCATTTTCGAAGCCCTGGGATTCCGTGCCGTGGGCATCAATCACCTGGGCGATTGGGGGACACAGTTCGGAAAGCTCATCGCGGCCTACCGCCGCTGGGGCGATTCCTCCCGATTAAAAGAAGCGCCGGTGGAATACCTCTACCAGCTCTACGTGCAGTTCCACCGGGAAGCGGAGGAAGATGCGTCGCTGGAAGAAGAGGGGCGCTTCTGGTTCCGAAAGCTGGAGGAAGGCGAAAAGGAGGCCACCGCCCTCTGGGAGCAGTTTCGTGAGCTGAGCCTCCAGGAATTTCAGCGCATCTACGACTTGCTGGGCGTTCGCTTCGATGCCTACCAGGGGGAAAGCTTTTACAACCGGCAGCTGGAGGACGTGGTGCGCCTGGCGCGCGAAAAAGGGCTGGCCCGGGAAAGCGAGGGGGCCGTGGTGGCCGATCTGGAACCCTACGGCCTGCCGCCTTGCCTCCTGCAAAAAAAGGACGGCGCCACCCTCTATATCACCCGCGACCTGGCAGCGGCCATCTACCGCTACCGCACTTACCGCTTCGACCGCCTGCTTTACGTCGTAGGGGCCGAACAAAGCCTGCACTTCCAGCAGCTGTTTAAAATGCTGGAAGTGCTGGGGTTTCCCTGGGCCGATTCCTGCATACACGTGCCCTTCGGGCTGATCCGCTTCAAGGAAGGGCGCATGTCCACCCGGCTGGGCCGGGTGATCCTGCTGGAAGAGGTGCTGGAACGGGCCGTCGAGCTGGCGCACGAGATCATCCGCGAAAAAAACCCTGCGCTGGAAGACAAAGAGAAGGCGGCCCGCGCCGTGGGGTACGGCGCGGTGATCTTCGGCGACCTGGTGAACGACCGGCAGAAAGATATCGAATTTGACTGGGAGAAGGTGCTGGACTTTTCGGGGGAAACCGCCCCCTACGTGCAGTACTCCCACGCCCGCATCTGCAGCATTCTGCGCAAGGCCGGCCTCAATCCCGGCAGCTTTCCCCCGGCGGATCCCCCTCCCGTGGACCCGGGCCCGGACCCCGGCGGGGAGCTTCTTCAGGACGAGGAAGAAGGGCAGCTGCTGGTCACCCTGGCCCGCTTCCGGGAGCAGCTTCAGCGCTCCGCTGCCGACTGCCGCCCCTCTTACCTGGCCCGCTACCTGATCGAGTTGGCGAGGGACTTCAACAAGTTTTACCACAACTGCCCCGTACTCCACGCGGAAGAAAAGACCCGCGGGCAGCGGCTTCTGCTCTGCGAAGGGGTGCGCACGGTTTTGCAGAACGGGCTGTATTTGCTGGGCGTTGAAGCGCCGGACAGGATGTAAAGCGGGCGCCGCCCGCGGGCGCCCGGCGGAGACACAGATGGTGGAGGACGCTGAAAAGGCACTTTCGCGACGCCCGCGGCGCCCGGCGGAGATACATAGGCCCTCAGCTCTTCATTTCTCTGCAAATATGGCAAAACTTTTTCAAGCGAACTCTGAAGGCTGTTTTTTTCTATGTTTAGAGAAGGTCATTTTAACATGGCTACCAAATTTGCTCAGGGAAATAGTGAACGAGCTCTGTATAAACAAAGTTTTAGATAGACTTCACAAGACAACGTGTTGATGGTCTGTTTAATGCAATATCATAAAGCATGAATGGAGTTCCTGATTAAGTTTGATAGTCACATTTTGCAATTCTACTTTTATGGTTCTGGCTTGTCCAGGTTAGGAGGAGGTTCGGAAAATGCTCGACATCCGCTTTGTTCGCGAAAACCCGGATCGGGTGCGTGAAGCCCTGGAAGCCAAGGGAGAAGAAGCCCCCCTGGACGAATTTTTGGAAAAAGACGAGCGGCGCCGCGAACTGCTCCGCGAGGTGGAGCAGCTCAAGCACCAGCGCAACACCGTTTCCAAGGAGGTCGGCCGCATCAAGAAGGAAGGCGGTGACGCGGCCGAACTGGTGGAGAAAATGCGCAGGGTCAACGAGCGGATCAAAGCGCTGGACGAGGAGCTGGGCGGGATCGAAAGCCGCCTGGAGCAGATCCTGCTGCACATCCCCAACATCCCCGATCCCGAAGTGCCCCGTGGCGAAACGGAGGAGGAGAACGTGGAAGTGCGGAGCTGGGGCTCCAAGCCGGAGTTCGGCTTTGCCCCCCAGGCCCACTGGGACCTGGGTGCATCGCTGGAGATCCTCGATTTCCCCCGGGCGGGGCGGATGACGGGCTCGCGCTTTGTCCTTTACCGGGGCGACGGCGCCCGACTGGAACGGGCCCTCATCAATTTTATGCTGGACCTGCACATTTCCGAACACGGCTACCAGGAGATCTTCCCGCCCTTTTTGGTGCACCGCGACAGCATGGTTGGTACCGGCCAGCTGCCAAAGTTTGCCGAAGACGCCTTCCATGTTTCGGGGACGGACTACTGGCTGATTCCCACCGCAGAGGTGCCCGTGACCAACATGCACCGGGAAGAGATCCTGGACGGGGAACAGCTGCCGCTCTATTACACGGCCTACAGCGCCTGCTTCCGGGCCGAAGCCGGCGCCCACGGCCGCGACACCCGCGGCCTGATCCGCCAGCACCAGTTTAACAAGGTGGAACTGGTAAAGTTCACCGCTCCGGAGGAATCCGATGGGGAGCTGGAAAAGCTGGTAGCCGACGCCGAAAAAATCCTCCAGCTGCTGGGGATCCCCTACCGCGTCATGCTGATGTGCACGGGAGACCTGGGCTTTGCCGCCGCCAAAAAGTACGACCTGGAGATCTGGTTTCCCTCGTATGAGGCGTACCGGGAGGTCTCCTCCTGCAGCAATTTCCGAGACTTCCAGTCCCTGAGGGCCGGCATACGCTTCCGCGCGGGTTCGGGCTCAAAAACGGCGCTGGTGCATACCCTGAACGGTTCCGGCGTGGCCGTCGGGCGCACCCTGGCAGCCCTTTTGGAGAATTACCAGCAGGAGGATGGGAGCGTCGTGGTGCCGGAGGTCCTCAGGCCGTACTTCCCCCCCTCGCATGAAGGGGTCATCAGGCCTCCCCTGGCGCGCCGCACCGCAAAAGGTTAGCCCTGCAGCGAAAGATCAAATTTCCCCCGGGCCCAGGCCGAGATGCCGCGGTGGGGTCCTTCTGTCTGCCCGGAGAAGGTAACGGGGAGGAGAACCGGGGCAGCCAGGGCGAGGCAGGGCCTTTTCAGCGGTTCGTGTGAGGCGGCGGGACGCGGCAGGAAAGGAGTGGGCGGGGTTTCCTCCCGCCTTTTTATAAATAAAATCATGGAAAAAGCAGGAGAATTTCGATTAATGTCGAATTTATTTAAACCCGAATATTTTCATCGGGCAAATCTTTCATCAATTTCAATGCTTAACGGTCCGGTTCAGCAAAGGCGGTCGCTTTCCCCTGCAGCGCAGACCGTGATCCTCTTCAAAAAGACAATCCAGCCGATGGCGAACAAAAGGCAGACAGGACTGCCTTTGTGTTCTTTTACGCCGGACGACAAAACTCAACAGGAGGTGTAAGCCTGGTTTGGAACCAGGCGAGGTATTTTGAGCAGAGAAGGAGTAATTGTCAGGAACCCTTACAAACGACTGAGCGCAGAACAGATCGAGAGGGTGAACAAAACATCCCTGGAGCTGCTGCAAAAACCCGGCGTCCTCTTTTTCAACGAAGAGGCGGTGGAGCTTTTGGCGAAGGCCGGGGCGAAGGCCACCAAAACAACGGAGGGCGAAAGCGATGCCTGGTGGGTCAGCATCCCCCCGTCAGTGGTGCAGCAGGCCCTGGAAACAGTTCCCAGCCAAATCGTGCTGGGCGCCCGCAACGAAGAGAACATCCTCCAACTGGACGCCAAAGGATATCGGGTGCACTTTGGGTCCGGCTCCGAAACCAATATCTGGTTGGATGTAAAACCCGAGCAGTTCGTATCCGAAGAAGACCCCAAAAACCACCGGGTTTTTTCCTCTATCGTCCGCCGCCGCGGCACCGCAGCCGACCTCTGCCGGTCCGCACACCTGGCCGAGCAGATGGAAAACCTGGATTTCTTTTTGCGCAACGTCAACATCCAGGATCCCGATATCGACGAGACCAACAAGGATGTCAACAAATTCTTCGCCTCGTTCAACAACACCACGAAGCACATCATGGGCGGCCTGACGGACTTTCGGCAGTTGGACAACGTGGTGCGGATGGCCGAGATCATTGCCGGCGGCCGGGAAAAGCTGCAGCAAAACCCGGTCATTTCCTTTATCACCTCGGTGATTAAAAGCCCGCTGCAGGTAGTGGAAGAAACCGCCGAAAAACTGATCGCCGTGGCTCGCATGAAGCTCCCGGTGGTCATCTCTTCCTCCCCGCAGGGCGGCTCGACGGCCCCCATCGACGAAGCCGGGATGGTCGCCCAGGTGAACGCCGAAGTGCTGACAGGTGTGGTCATCAACCAGCTGGCCCAGCCCGGTGCCCCCGTTATCTACGGGGCGGTGCCCGTACGGGCCCGCATGGATGACCTGCACGACATGTACGGTGTGCCCGAGTTCTGCTTTTACACCACGTCCGTTGCGCAGATGGCCCGCCATTACGGAGTCCCCTGCTATTCTACCGCCGGCGTCGGTGATTCCAAGGTGCCCGGCATGCAGGCCGCCGCAGAAAAAATGTTCACCCATGCCACAGTGCCCCGCGCCGCCCCCGACCTGGTGCACTATTCCTTCGGGCTGCTGGAGAAGACCAACACCTTCTGCCCGGAGCAGGCGGTGCTGGACAACCACCACATCGGCATGGCCAAGTTCCTCTACCAGGAGCCCGCTGTGGGGGAAGAGGATCTGCAGAAGGCCGCAGAAGTCATCAACGAGGTCATGGGCACCCCCCATCGGCTTTACGCCCGTTATGCGCGGAAAATGCTGCGCCGGGGCGAGATCTTCCCCAATTACCCCTTTGAGGGCGAGCTGGAGGACCAGGATGAGACCCTGCTCAAGGCTCACGAAAAGGTGCAGGAAATGCTTTCCAGGCCTTACAACCACCTTCCCCGGGAGGTATGCCGGGAGATCTATGACAGCGTTCCGGGACTGCTGCCACGCCTGAACCCGTACGAGTAGCAGCCTTTGTTGCTGATAGCGCGCCGGTGGGATTGCGGTTGCGGATTTCCGCATCCGGCCGCGCGGAAGTTATGGAAAACCATCACCCAGGAGGGAAAATCGCATGTCTGAAGATCTCATTAGCCAAATAATAGAGAACGTGCTGCAGGGCCGCCGGAACAAAAACGACGAGGGGCTGGATGACGACCTGACCGGCCAGCCGGGGGTTGTGGAGCTGGTGGAAGAAGGGCTCCAGCAGGGCGTTGACGTGGAAAAGATCCTCGTCGACGGCCTCAGCCACGGCATGAACCTGGTCGGTGAAAAGTATGAAAAAGGGGAGTACTTTATCCCCGACATGCTGGCGGCAGCCGAAGCGGTGGGCGAGGCCATGGAAGTCCTGGAGCCCCACCTGGCGTCCGGCGAAGGCGCCAGGGAAAGCAAAGCCAAAGTGGTCATGGCCACCGTGGAGAAAGACCAGCACGACATCGGGAAAAACCTGGTCTGCATCATGCTGCGGGGGGCCGGTTTTTCCGTGGTGGACATGGGCGTCAATGTTCCCGCACCCCGCATCATCGAAACAATGAAAGAGGAAAATGCGCAAATCCTGGGGCTTTCGGCCCTGCTGGACACCACCATGCCCTTCATGGCGCAGACCATCGAGGAGCTGGAAAAGGAAGGAATCCGCGATAAGGTGAAGGTGATGATCGGCGGCGCCCCGACCTCGGAAGAATTCGCCCGGGAGATCGGGGCCGATGCCCACGGCAAAGATGCCTTTGCCGCCGTCAAAATCGCCGAAAAAATGACGACTGAAGGAGGAAGATAGGCGAGATGGAAGCTGATCAAGCATACCGGGAGGCGGTGAAACATGGTCGCTACAGCGAACATGTGCGCAGCCTCCGGGGAAAATACGATCACGTCCGCCTTCTCTGGGAGGACATGATCACCGGATATTACCTGAGGCCTCACCTGGAAAAACTGGTAGAGAACAGAAAAGAAGGGGTGGAAGGCCTGCGTATCTACGATTTGGGCTGCGGGACGGGGGATGGCTACGACCTTTTGACCAAGCTCCCCGGCAGCACCAAGCTGGCCCAAACCGATACGCGGCTGATCCCCCAAGAACTCCTGGAGCATTACAAGGGGGTAGACCTGAACATCGATCTGCTGAGGGAGGGCGAAAACCTCTTCGGGCATTACGACCACGTGAACTTTTGCAAGGGCGACTTTTCCAACGGCCTGCCGGTCGAAGAGGACGAGCTCCCCTACGACCTTTACTTTACGTCCTACGGGACCTTTTCGCACTGCACCGATGAAGAACTGGAGAAGCTTTTCATCGATATCGCACGCCACGCCAGGGACGGAAGCATCGTGCTTGGCGACTGGGTCGGGCGTTATTCCTACGAATGGCAGAACCTCTGGACCAACAACACCCGGGAGATTCCCTATATCGACTACAAGATCAACTACCTCTATCCCGAAGATGAGCGGGACAAAGTGGAGGTGTCCAGTTTCCCGCTGCGCCTGATGAGCCCCACTGAAGTTTCGGGGATCCTGGAGTCGGCCTCGGAGAAGACCGGGGTTGAGCTGGAAATCCTGCGCTTTTTCGACCGTTCTCTCTTTGTGGGGCGCCACATTGAGACGGGCACCTACAACGACAACCCCCAGCCCATTCGCCTCATGGTGAACTCCCTGCACGAGTCGGGGCTGCGCACCTACCTACCCGACATGATGGTTGACTACCGGCCCCGGAAAGGGTTCGAGTGGCAGAACCGCATGCTGAGGGACCTCCAGGAGTGCTGGAATGCGCTGGTGAACTATACCATCGACCTCTTGGAACACTTCGATGACCCGCGGAAGGACATCCTACCCGGTCCGCCCTACACGGAATTCATCGCCCTGCAGCGGGCCTACGAAGTGATGCGGCAGACCATCGAAATCAGCAAGCTGCTTTACGGCGACGTGCGGGCTGATCTGATCGAGGCCCAGCTGGGCTTTGCCCTGCGCAGCCTGGAGATGAACATGCAGCGCGGCATGGGCCTTGGCCACGGGCTGATCGGGGTCATCCGCGTGAACAAATAACCGTCTGAAACCGTTGGCTTTCAGGAAACCACAACGCGGAAACGGGGACACGGCGTTTACCCCCGGGTATGGGTCGTGGCTTTGCCAGGTGCTCCCGGGCTCCTGCAGCCTAGGGGCACGGCCGGGGCATTGGGCGGGCCTGCTGCTCGCCAATGCCTATTCTCATACTTATTAAGGAGGCGGCACAGATGACAGCAGGAGCAGAAGGAGGAAGCTTTAAACCCCTCAGCGAAAGCGACATTCGCTCCATTCACGAGATGAGCGTACGCTTACTGGAAGAAGTCGGCGTTAAGATACCCAATGAACAGGCGCTGCAGATTTTCGAAGACAGCGGGGCAAAAGTGGACCGCGAAACCGGGATCGTGAAGATCTCCCGTACCATGTTCGAGGAAATGGTGGAAAAAGCCCCTGCCCGCGTGGTCCTCTGCGGGCGCGAGGAAAAAAACGACCTCATTTTGGAGGGGGCGCGCACCTACCTGGGGACCGGGGGAACGGTCTTGAACTGCCTGGACCTGGAGACGGGGGAAAGGCGCCCCACCACCCTGCAGGACGTGAGGGATTTTGCCCGGCTGATGGATGCGCTTGAAAACATTTCTTTTTTCGTGATCAATGTCTATCCCAACGAGCTGCCCGCAGAGCAGGTGGATGTGAACCGCTTCTTTGCGGCCCTCTCCAACACTTCCAAGCACGTCATGGGCGGCATCTACACCATGGACGGCTTGAAAAACGTGGTGAAAATGGGCGAGGAGCTGGCCGGCGGACCGCAGCAGCTGCGCGAAAGGCCCTTCATTTCCATGATCACCTGCGTGATGAGCCCGCTGCTGTTGGACCAGAGCTATACCGATTTCCTGATCGAAGTGGCCCGCCAGGGCATCCCGCTGGTCACACCGGCCGAACCGCTGGCCGGCGCCACCAGCCCCGTGACCCTGGCCGCTACCGTCGCCACCAACAATATTGAAACCCTGACAGGGGTGATCCTGGCCCAACTGGTCAATCCCGGCACCCCCACCCTTTACGGATCAGTGGCCACCAGCATGGACATGCGGTCCGGCTCTTACCTGGCCGGCAGCATCGAGTCCGGGCTGATCAACGCCGGGTTGGCGCAGATGGCCCAGTTCTACCGCATTCCCTTTTACGCCACCGCCGGCATGTCCGACAGCAAGCTCCCCGACTGCCAGGCCGGTTACGAGAAGGCCTCCACCGCCATGGTGGCTGCCCTGGCCGGGGCGAACTACATCCATGACGCGGCGGGGCTGCTGGAATTTTGCACCACCGCTTCCTACGAGCAGATGGTCATCGACAACGAGATCCTGGGCATCTGCCTGCGGGCAGTGAAGGGCATCGAGGTTAACGAGGCCACCCTGGCCGAGGAGGTCATCCGGAAGGTCGGCCCGGGGGGCAACTTCGTGGCCGAGGACCACACCATCCAGCATTTCCGCACTGAATTTTTCTACCCCAAGGTTTCGGACCGGCAGTCACGCAAGCTGTGGGAGAGGAGCGGGGCTATGGATACCCGTGAACGCGCCGTGAAGATGGCCAAAGAACTGCTGCAGAATCACACCCCTGAGCCGCTTCCGGCAGATGCCAGGGAAAAGTTGCTGGGGCAGTTTCCGGATATCAAGGCTTAGTGCTCTAAAACATAATTGCGGTAACGTATTCTATTACACGAAAAGCCTTACCTTTTGCCTGGAACTCATTGTTTCTAACATATCACATTCGGAACAATATTTGTGTTAGGGAACACTTCGTTTGCGGCCGACAGCCGACAGCCGGCAGGCCGGGAACGGCGCCCCCCACTGTGCGCCGCCCCGCCTTGACGGCCGGTGGCGGTTTTCGGGGCGGGGCGGGGCAGGCAGTGATCCTCGTGACCCGCTTCCACCTCATTTGACGGTAGGACATCGGCAGCTTGATTTTAACTTAAAGCGCCTGAAGGAGCTGATCCCATGCTGATCATTGGAGAACTGATCAATGCCACGCGGAAACCCATCCGCGAGGCCGTTTTGAGCAAGGACAAAGACTACCTGCAGGACCTGGCCCGCAAGCAGGACGAGGCCGGCGCCCACTACCTGGACGTAAACGTGGCCACGGGTACGGGCAAACAGGAAAAAGAAGTCGAGGACATAAAATGGGCGGTACAGCTGATGAAAGAAGTTACGGAAAAACCCCTGGCCGTCGACACCACCAGCCCCGAAGTCATGAAAGCGGGGCTGGAAGCCCACGGCCCGGGCGCAATGGTCAATTCGGTCAGTGCCGAAGAAGGACGCCTGCACGAGTTTATCCGCTTGGCCAAACAATATGACTGCCAGGTCATTGCCCTGCCGGTGGGCGAAGGAGGGATCCCCAAGGATGTGGCCGGACGGCTGGAGATCAGCCGGGAGATCCTGAAAGCGGCCGAAGAAGAAGATTACGGCATCGACAAGTTCTACTTCGACCCCCTGCTCATGCCGTTGGGCGTCGACGATCAGAGCGGCAAAATGGCCCTGGAAGCGATCCGCAGCTTCAAGGCGGAGCTGAAGGTGAAGACCACCGTGGGGCTGAGCAATGTGTCCCACGGCATGCCCCAGCGCGCCCTGCTGAACCGGTCTTTCCTGGCCCTGGCACTATACGAGGGGCTTGACTCCGCCATCATGAATCCTCTGGAGAAAAGCGCCATGAGCACCCTTTATGCCACCCTGGCCCTGATGGGGCAGGACACCTACTGCGGGAATTACCTGCGCGCTTACCGGCGCCAGCAACTGGTCGTCTGATTCTTTTAAAAAAAAGATTCCCAGACCATTACCTGAAAAGAAAGGAGACGGTTATATGTCCCTGCTCGATGAACTGGCAGAAACGATCATTGAAGGAGATAAAGAGGGGATTAAAGAGAAAGTGCAAAAAGCCCTGGACGAGGGCCTGGAGCCCGATGACATCCTGGAAAACGGCCTCATGAAGGGCATGGAGGTGGTGGGGAAACGCTTTGCAGCCGATGAGCTGTTCATCCCCGAGGTCATGCTCTGTGCCCGCACCATGCACACGGCGCTGGAGATCATTCGCCCCCTTTTGGAGGCCCAGGATAAAAAGGCCAAAATGAAGGGCAAAATGGTGCTCGGCACTGTGGAGGGGGATATCCACGATATCGGCAAGAGCCTGGTGGAGATGATGTTCACCGCCAACGGTTTTGAAGTGGTGGATATCGGCGTCAACATCTCCCCCGAAGCGTTTGTCGAGTCCATCAAACAGCACCAGCCCAACCTGGTGGGCATGTCGGCCCTGCTGACTACCACCATGCCGGCCATTACCAAAACCGTCGAAGCCATCGATAAGGCGGGCCTGCGGGACGGCGGAGACTTGAAGATCATCATCGGGGGGGCTCCCGTGACGGAGGAGTTCACCGAAGAGTGCGGTGCCGACCTTTACGGCGAAAATGCGCTGGAAGGTGTCGAGGTGGCCAAAAAGGCGTTGGGTGTTAGCTAAAGCGGGATGGCTGCGGGAAAAATGTGTGGAGAAAAGGCTGAAATAAAGGACAAACGGCCGACATTCAAAAAGGGGGCGCTTTCATGAGTACCGCCGAAATGGTTAAAGAACAGGCCCGGCAGGCCAAAAAAGCTTCCCGCCAGCTGGCCAAAGCGGAGACGACTCAAAAAAACGAAGCCCTGCAGGTGATGAGCCGGCTGGTGCGCGAAAACGCGGCCCGCATCGCCGACGCCAACGAGGAGGACTGCCGCGAGGCCAGAGAAAAGGGCATCGGCCAGAACCTGCTCAACCGCCTCAGCCTGGACCGCCCCAAGATCGAGCAGCGGGCGGCTGCCCTGGATGCCATCGCTGCCCTTCCGGATCCCGTGGGGGATACCGATTACTGCATAAGGCGTCCCAGTGGTTTGGAAGTAAAGCGGATGAGGGTTCCCCTTGGGCTCGTGGCTGCCGTGTTTGAGGCCCGCCCTCACGTGGTGGTGAACATGGGAGGGCTGTGCTTGAAGTCCGGCAACGCCTCCATCATGCGCGGAGGGTCTGAAGCCCTGCGCACCATCCGTGCGCTGGGCGAGCTCTGGGAAAAGGCCCTGCAGGAAAGCGGCCTCCCTTCAGCGCTGGTGCAGGTGGTCGCCACCGCCGAGCGCGAGGCGGTGAATACCCTGATTACACTGGACGAGTACGTCGATGTCCTGGTTCCCCGCGGGGGCAAGGGGCTTATCACCCTGGTCCAGGAAAAGGCGACCGTCCCCATCATCAAGCACTTTGAAGGGCTGAACCACGTCTATATCGATGAGGATGCGCCCCGGGAGATCGCCGTGCGGGTCACCCACAATTCCAAGGTGTTCATGCCCGAGGTATGTAACGCCCTGGAAAACCTGCTGGTACACGAAAAAGCGGCGCCGTCCCACCTCCCCTCCGTAGCGGAGGCCCTGCAGGCGGACGGGGTACGCTTAAAGGGATGCCCCCGCACAAGAGAAATACTGCCCGGAATTGAAGAGGCCACCGAAGAGGATTGGCAGACGGAATACCTCGACCTGGTGCTTGCGGTGAAGATCGTTGCTTCACTGCAGGAGGCGATCGATTTTATCAACCGCTACAGCTCACACCACACCGATGTCATCGTCAGCGACAACTACAGCTCGGTCAAGCAATTTTCGCGGGAAGTCGACTCAGGGGTTGTTCTCGCCAACGCTTCGACCATGTTCAATGACGGGGGAGAGCTCGGCATGGGCGCCGAAGTGGGGATTTCCACCGACAAGCTCCATGCCCGCGGGCCGGTAGGCCTGCGTGATTTGACTTCTTACAAATACGTGGTGGAGGGCTCCGGGCAGATTATGTGATTGCTGGGAGTGAATACGAGATGATTTTCCGAGAAGAAAATGAGCATAGCGAACAACTGGAGGAAGTGTTGGAGCACTGGGAAGAAAGCTTTGAGGAGAAAGAAAGGGAACGGGAGGGGAAAAAAAGAGAGGCCGGCGTAGAGCTGAAGTTCCCCGTGGTAGATGAGAAAGGGGAAGCGGTCCCTCTCGAAACCATGATCGCCCTGTGGGAGTTCCTGGGCGAGGAGGGGTGGGAGGTCGTGACCGACCCCCACTTCAAGATGCCCATCGGCGCCACCCACCCGGGAGATCCGGCCGACGACTTGGCGGGCACGGAAACCGGTTACTGCAAGCTGGAACTTTCCCTGGGCTACAAGGAAAACCTGTGGGCGCTGCAAAAGCGCATTTTTTCCCTGGCCGGGATGCTGGAAAAATTCCGCCAGGAAAAAATGAACGGAAAAATGTATTTCCTCTGCTTCGGCATCCAGCCGATGACGCCGCCCAGCGAAAAGCTGATGATGAAGAAACAGCGCAACCTGTTCTGGAACAAGGCCTTCGGCAACACCCGGGTGCACTTTTTCACCATCCCGGCCACCAACCAGGTGCATGCCGATGTGGACCTGGAAGAGGCGGCAGCGGCCGTGAACGTATTCAACGCCCTCTCCCCGGTGCAGATCGCCATGAACGCCCACTCCAACATCTGGAAAGGCCGGGTGGACCGGGAAATCAAGGCGCTCAGCCAGCACTTTTGGACCACCTGGCTGCCAGGCAACAGCCGCGTGGGGATGACGCCGCGGCGCTTTGCCAACCTGGCCGACTACATGATCTTCGTCTCCGGCTTCCGGCCCATTTATGTGAAACGGGACGGGCGCTATTACGGGATCGGCCACTATTCCTCCTTCGCCGAGTACTGGGCGTCGGACAAAAAAGCGGTGGCCGAGGCGGAAGACGGCCGCATGGTTCCCATGATACCCCGCGACGAGGATTTCGACCTGCATTACACCTTCTGCTGGAACGATGCCCGCCTTTCCGGTTATTACACGCTGGAGAACCGCGTTAATTGCCAGCAGCCGCCCCACCGGCTGATGATCCCCGCGGCGCTGACCATCGGCATCATGGAAAACCTCCTGCCGGCACAGTCCATGGTGGACACCTTCGACTGGGATGACCTGATGGAGGCCAGGGAAGATGCCATCCGCAACGGCATGCAGGCCACCGTAGCCGAAGAGAGCTTGAGGGAGTTTTGCCACGAGGTGCTTCTGCTGGCGGAAAAAGGACTGGCGAAAAGAGGTTTGGGGGAAGAGACGCTGCTTCAGCCGCTCTGGGAGGATTTCGACCAGAGCTGCTGCCCCGCCGATGTGGCCCGGGAAGTTTTTCTGAAGGAAGGAATCGAGGCTTTTCTGGAGAAGTATTCTCTAAGCAGAATCCTTGATTAAACAAGAAAGCTTGTCGGGGAGAACCGATAGCGCGAGCAATATGAACCCCGGGCATTTTGTTACATGATTATCAACTTAACTCAGGGAATTCTTGTTGAGTGGTTCCCAAAATACAACTTTTTAGCAGATCAAGACCTTTTTGTAAGTGTGACCTTTTGTCATCCTGAGCAAACCCGATAGTCTGATTTTGTTATTGTCAAAGCCCCCGGGTGCACGTATAATATGACATAAACCCATGTAAATAATTCAGCAATAGAAAGGCGGGATGATGTTGTACGGTTACGCCGGCAAAATCCTGCGGGTCGACCTGGACGCAGAGAAAACCTGGACAGAAGAGATCCCCGAAGATCTCATCCGCAAGTACCTGGGCGGCAGGGGCCTGGCTGCCCATTACCTTTTTCACGAAATGCCCGCCGGTGCCGACCCCCTGGGCCCGGAAAACAAACTCATCTTTACCACGGGTCCCTTTGACAACACCAACCTGCCCGGATCCAGCCGCTACCTCCTCTGCTTCAAATCCCCCCTCACCGGCGGTTGGGGGGACGCCAACGCCGGCGGGGCGTTTGGTCGTATGCTCAAAAGGGCCGGCTACGATCTGATCATTATCCAGGGGAGCGCCTCCCGGCCGCTTTACCTGATGGTCACCGACGAAGCCGTGAGCCTGCTCGATGCCTCATACCTCTGGGGGATGAGTGTGGCCGATACCACGGAGAAGATCCGCTTTGATTATCACAACAAGCGGCTGCAGGTGGCGACCATCGGTCCGGCGGGGGAAAACCTGGTCAAGTACGCCTGCGTCATTAACGGCTTCAACCGCGCCTCCGGGCGCAGCGGCGCCGGGGCGGTGATGGGTTCCAAAAATTTAAAGGCGGTGGTGGCTTTCGGCACCCTGGACACCAGGGTTTACGACAGGGTTCGGCTGCGGGACCGCATCAAGGAGCTGAATCAGCTCATCCGGGAAGATGCGGGCTGCCAGGTCCTCGGTCAGCACGGCACCGCCAGCGGCGTGGGTCCGTACAACGAGCTGGGCATGTTCCCCGCGTTTAACTTCCGCGAGGGCTACCATGAACAGACCCCCTCCCTGATGGGAGAAAAGATGACCGACACTATCCTGATCGGGCGCGAGGCCTGTCCGGGCTGCTCCGTTTCCTGCAAGCGGGTGGTCCAGGTGACAGAAGCGCCATACCAGACGCAGCCGGTCTACGGCGGCCCGGAATTTGAAACCATCGGGGCGCTCGGCTCGTGCACCGGCGTTTTCAACCTGAACGCAGTGGCCAAGGCCCACGAGCTCTGCAACCATTTCGGCCTGGACGGCATCAATACCGGCCTCTGCATCGCCTGGGCCATGGAGTGTTATGAAAACGGCCTGCTTACCCTCGAGGACTCCGGCGGCCGCGACCTCTCCTGGGGCAGCGAAGAGGCGCTGCTGGGGTTGATCGAGGACATTGCCTACCGCCGCAACCTGGGGGACCTCCTGGCTGAAGGGCTTAAAACGGCCTCCGAGCGGCTGGGCGGAGGATCCGCTTATTACGCCATGCAGGTCAAAAACCAGGCCTTTGCCGTGCACATGCCCCGGGCCAAGATCGGGCAGGGCCTCTCCTATGCCACCTCCAATCGCGGCGCCTGCCACATGCAGGGGATGCACGACGAAACCATTGAAAGCGGCCGGTTGATGCCGACTATCGGCATCGACAAAAAATTCAGGGGCATCTCCCGCATGTCAAAAAAGCTGAAGCCCGAATTCGAAGTAATTGCCCAAAACCTGAGGGGTTTCCAGGACAGCCTTATCATGTGCCGCTTTATCACCTGGGATTCCGGCCCCATCACCCCGGCACTCCTCTGCGAGCTGATCCGGCTTGTCACCGGGATCGACGACTACACCGTGCGCGAAGGGATGCTGCTGGGGGAACGGGCGTACAACCTCTGCCGGCTTTTTAACGCCCGGGAGGGTTTCAGCGCCAAAGACGACACGCTGCCCGGACGCATGGGGGAACCGCTGCCCCGCGGGGCGAGCGCGGGTTCCACCATTTCAGAGGAAGACCTGGCCCAGATGCGGAGCCGGTATTATGAACTGCGGGGCTGGGACGAAAAAGGGTTCCCCACCCCGGAAACGCTGAAGCGGCTGGGCCTGGAAAAAGAAGTTTCGCAGGCGGGGATAAGATAAAAATCCAAAAAAACACACAAATCTGGGCTTCAAGAGATTGTTTGAAGATGGGTAAAAATGACCGGGGTATTTGTTTAGAAACTGCCGCTTGTACCTGCGGTTTGTGTCGGTGCTGCTGCACCGGCATTTTTTTCCGGAAAATATTAGTTAACGTTAATGCCGGCTTTTAACCAACGCAAAGGCATTAACGGAAAGGCTAAAAACGAACCCAGGGGCTCTTTTGGCTGAAAATTTCATACTTCGGTGGGGGTTAAGGAAGGAGAAAGATGTTGTGGCATCGAAGATCATGTTATCGTCAGAACTTATTTTTCGGATTATAAGCCAAAGCTTTCCTCCACTTTCATGATGCAATGAATGAAAAGGTACTTTTTTTGCCGTAGAATCAAAAGCAGGGCTAAAATTTTTGCATTTATGCAGTACAGGCCAGGCCATATTACAGGCCATATTCTGGCGGGTGTTTGCTTCGCTTGCTTGCGCGCTTGTGAAGATGCCCCTGCCGGTATTGCCTTGACTTTCGAGTCAATTTAATGGCATAATGAAGACCAAACCAGTATTTGTAGTAAAATTTTATATTTTCTTAACATTTCTCCGGCCTCGATAGATTTTTTTCAAATCACTTTAAATGGCGATAGAGATAAGCAAGGAAATAGCCCGGGACCGTTGTAAGCTGGAGAGGAGGCAGGTAAGTGGAGCTATTATACAGTATGGGGCATTATTTCATGTTAGCGGCAAGCAGCAATCCCCAAGAAGGTGAGCCCTGGTTTTTTGAGCCGTTTTTTGCCTACCTCGTGCGGCGCTGGGATCGCATCCTGGTCATGACGCTTGAGCACTTCGAGCTTATCCTGGTAGCCACGGCCATTGCTATCGCCATCGGGGTGACCGTAGGAGTAATTATTTCATATTACGAACCTATTGCTTACCCGGTAATCAATGTTACCCAGGTTTTGATGACGATACCCAGCATTGCCATGATAGCCATGCTCATACCGCTTTTCGGGATCGGTTTTAACAACGGAGTTGCTGCGCTGGTCCTTTACATGCTGCTGCCCCTGGTGAGGAACACCTATACAGGCATCCGAGAAATTGAGCCGGCTGTTTTAGAGTCGGCCAAAGGGATGGGTATGAGCGAGCTCCGCGTTCTTACCAAGATCAAGCTGCCGCTGGCTTTGCCGGTGATCATGGCCGGCATCCGCGTTGCAGTTGTGTTGGGGGTAGGCATCGGTGCCATTGCCGCTTATATTGGGGCAGGAGGACTTGGCAGCCTTATCTTTAACGGAATTGAGCGTGTAAATTATCCCATGATTTGGACCGGAGCGATTTTCATTTCCATCATAGCGATTGTTCTCGACCTGATTCTCGGATGGGGAGAAAAGAGGCTTTACCGGTATTAACTTTTTAAAGAAGTCATAAAGCGTAAAGGGGGTATTTATTGGTGATTAAACTTGAAAATTTAACCAAGATATTTCAACCGGGCGATGCGCCTGCGGTGGATAATCTCACGCTGGAGGTAGATGAAGGAGATACCTGTGTTCTGGTGGGGCCTTCGGGTTGTGGCAAAACCACGACCATGAAGATGGTCAACCGCCTCATCGAACCTACCGACGGCAAAATTTATGTTGAGAATGAAGATGTTTCCAAAAAAAACCCCATTCAGCTAAGGCTGAATATCGGCTATGTTATCCAGGAAATAGGGCTTTTCCCGCATATGTCTATCGCAGAAAACATCGCCACTGTTCCCAGGGAGCTGAGGTGGCCCAAGCAGAAAATACAGGAAAGAGTAGATGAACTGCTGAGCATGGTCGGGCTGGACCCGGAACTGTTTCGAAACCGCAGGCCCAGCGACTTGAGCGGTGGGCAGCGCCAGCGCATCGGCGTCGCCAGGGCTTTATCGGCAGACCCCCCTTTAATGCTTATGGACGAACCCTTCGGCGCCCTGGACCCCATAACAAGGTCCTATTTGCAGAACGAGTTTTTGCGCATCCAGGAAAAAATTAAGAAAACCATTATTTTCGTAACTCACGACATTGACGAGGCCATCAAGATGGGGACAAAGATCGCCATAATGCGTGAAGGTAAGCTGGTCCAGTACGCCACTCCCGATGAACTGCTAAGCGCCCCTGCGGACGAATTTGTGGTAAACCTGATAGGTGGCAATTATTCTATTAAAAGGCTCCACCTTATCCGGGTGGAGGAAATACTGAAGGAGCCCTTCACCGTTTCCCCTGAAGATAGCCTGGACGAAGCCAAAGAAGTAATGGAAAAAAGCCAGTTAGAGCTTGTATTGGCCGTGAACGGGGAAAAACATTTGGAAGGGCTTGTTACCCCCAGCAGTCTAAGGAAAGAGGGAGAGCGGGTGGGCGACGTAATGGATACCCCTGATCTTACGGTGGACAGCGGAGCCACACTCAACGACGCTCTTTCTGTGATGCTTACCAATGGCGAAGGCTATGCCCTGGTGGTGGGAGACGAGAATCGCCTGCAGGGCGTGGTTACCTTGAACGCTATAATGGAGGCGCTGCAGGACAATGAGAAATAAATGGGTTAAACGTTCTATTTATATAGCAATACTGCTGGCGATTTTTGTGGGTTACCCCTGGTACAACATCGCAAACCCCGCCGATGCTACCGTGGCGAGGGGGCTCATGCCGGAAAACGTGATTAAATACGGCCAGGATCACCTGGTACTTTGGGGAGCTGCTATTCTGGTGGCAACAGCGATAGGGGTGGCAGCAGGGATCTTGATTTCCCGCCCCCAATTTCGCTTTGTCGCCCCGGTAGTGGTTAATATTGCCAACATTGGGCAGACCGTTCCCAGCATTGGCGTGTTAGCCATTTTCATGGGCCTATTGGGAATGGGTTTCAGCACTGCCGTGTTTGCACTTATAGTTTACGGTATCCTGCCGATTCTTCGAAACACCTACGCGGGGATGATCACCATTTCTCCGGGCATTATTGAAGCATCCCGGGGAATGGGCATGACTCCTTACAGCATACTCAGACGGATAGAACTTCCCCTGGCTCTTCCGGTTATCACGGCCGGCATCCGCACTTCTTCGGTAATGATCGTTGGTGCGGCTACCCTGGCTACATTTATTGCTGCTGGTGGGCTTGGAGCGATAATCGTCACCGGCTTGTCCGTCATGCGTGACCAATTGTTTTACACAGGAGCGGTTATGGCGGCGTCGTTGGCGATCCTCCTTGATTATATATTATGGATAATCGAAGAAGAAGCACAGGCCTAAAACCATCCTTCCCCGGTAATGCGAGAGCAGGCAAATTAAAAAGGGGGTCTAAAGTATGAAGGGAAAGAGTTTGTTTAAGCTGACCATTGCAGCGGTAATTGTTTTATTGGTCGGAGCCTTTGCCTATGGTTGTGCTCCTCCCGAGGAGCCGGAAGTGACTGAAGTGGTGGTAGGTTCCAAGGAATTTACCGAGCAGCAAATTTTGGGGCAGATAACCCTGTTTGCCCTGGAAGATGCAGGCATACCTGTGTCTGACAGCACCAACCTGGGTGGAACCGATGTTAACCGCAGCGCCCTGGAAACAGCGGAGACCCACACCTACTGGGAATATACCGGCACAGCGTGGATGACATTCTTTGAAGAGGAAGAAGTGATTACCGATCCCGATGAGCTCTTCCAGCTCGTTAAAGAGAGAGACGAGGAAGTAGGGCTAGTATGGCTTGACTATGCTCCTCTTAACAACACGTATACCATCATGATGCGTGCCGAGCATGCTGATGAACTGGGCATTGAAAGCATCAGCGACCTGGCCGAATGGGCCGAGGAGCAGCAGGCTGCGGGAGAGGAAGTGGAATTTGCCACAGACCACGAATTTATGGTGCGCGAAGATGGCCTGCCTGCCCTGGAAGAAACGTATGATTTTGCTTTTGACGAAGTGCATGACATGGCTATCGGGCTGACCCACGAGGCTCTGCGCGACGGTGATGTCGATGCGGCCATGGGCTTTGCTACTGACGGCAAAATTGAAGAGCTGGAATTGGTAAACCTGGAAGACGATAAAATGTTCTTCCCTGTCTACAACGCTGCACCTGTATTCCGTGCAGAGGTATTGGAGCAGTTTCCTGAGATAGAAGATATCATGGCTGATATTGCTCCCCGGCTCGATGACGAGACCATGATTTAT
>PWTK01000008.1 GCA_003563895.1 Syntrophomonadaceae bacterium | reverse complement strand
TCAAGTTCTTTGTAAATTTGGCAAAACTTTTTCAAGCGATCGTGTGAATGCTGATGTTTACTGCGTTTAGAAGGGGTCATTTTGAAATTCAACTTTTATGGTTCTGGCTCGTCCAGGTTAGGGAAGGGGATTTCACGCTTTCCACAATATTCACAATTCCTCCCCCCCCGGACCCCCACCCCGCTGCTGCTTCTTCACAACTTCTTGGTTTTTTTTATGATAAGAGTGGCGGCTCTCCCTTGCCTGCCGGCAGCTTCCAGGAAAGAAGCAGCGGTTTTGGCGTTCCTGAAAAAGTGACGGTTCATATCTTGCGCTCCCCGGTCAGAGAATGAGAGGGTTTTTTCTGGACTTCCCTCTGTTTTCTGTGTAAGCGGTGCTGTTCCGGAAAGCAAAATCCAGGGCGACAAAAATGGGGGCTGGCGCGGCACTGTTTTTGTTGCGGAAGCAAAACAACATGGCATTTTGAAAGGGGAAGGGAGGAGTTGAATTGGCCAGGGGTTCCGAGATCCTGGCGGCAGTGCGTCGGCAGAAGCCGCTGGTTCACCACATAACCAATGCCGTTACCATCAAGGACTGCGCTGATGTAACCTTGAGTGTGGGGGCGCTCCCCGTCATGGCCCATGCCCTGGAGGAAGTTGAAGAGATGGTTGAATCGGCAAGGGCTGCTGTGATCAACATCGGTACCATTTCTTCGGAAACGGCGCAGGCCATGATCCGAATGGGAAAGAAGGCGGCTGAAAAGGGCATCCCGGTGGTTTTGGATCCCGTGGGTGCCGGTGCCACTGTTTTCCGCACCGATACGGCCTGGAAAATTTTGCGGGATGTTCAACCGCCCGTCATCAAGGGAAATGCGGCAGAGGTAGCTTACCTGGCGGGGGTGAGGGGCGCTCGAATCAGCGGTGTGGCAAGCCTCTCGGGGGGGATCGATCCTTTGGAATCAGCCAAAATCCTGGCGGGGTCTTTGGGCTATCAAGCGGTGGTTGCCGCAACAGGTGAAGTGGACGTGGTAACAGACGGAAAGAGGTCTGCACGAATATATAACGGGCACCACCTTCTCCCCCAGCTGGTGGGAAGCGGCTGTATGGCCGCTTCTTTGGCGGCCGTGTTTGCTGCAGTCGAAACGGATTTTTTTTGGGCAACCGTGCATGCTGTCGCCCTTCTGGGGGCAGCCGGGGAGATGGCCGCTGAAAACGGGAAACAGAAAGAACCCCTCGGCCCCGCTGCCTTTCGCAACCGCCTCCTGGATGCCGTTTTTTTTATCTCAGGCCAGGAGTTTGACAGGAGAAGCAGAATAAAGGTAGAATGAATTACAGCATTAGAAGTAAATAATACTTCGAATAAAAAAATGATTAGGGTTTAAAAATATTTATCCACGGTTCTTCCAAGGTTCTCTTTGGGCAAAGGCCGTTTTGCCCAATGGAGAAGCAAAAAGAGGAGAAACAAGAGGAGACATCCATGAAGCTTCACTTCACCACCAGAAGCCTGAAAATGGTAATGCACTGTTTTCAGGGCAGCATATTATGGAGCTTTCGTTGAAAACACCGAGCTCTGTTTTCACGAAAAAGCTCTTTAAGGTTGAAGCGGCGCCTTAGGTTAAAAGCAGCATTTCGCGCCGGAACCACCAAAATGTCTCCGCCATCATTCAAAAAAACCGGCCCTTACCTTTTTGCCCTGGGGGTGTTCCCGCTGTTTGGAGAGAAAATAGATTACAGCCTCTATGTGATCACCGATTGCCGGCTGTGTCGGGGGCGTTCTCAGGAGGATGTTGTGGAAAAAGCGGTTCGCGGCGGCAGCACTTGCATTCAGCTGCGCGAAAAAGAGGTTTCGGTGAGAAAACTCTACAATATGGCCCTGGCGCTGCTGGAGATAACCCGGCAAAGGGGCGCCGCTTTGATTGTTAATGACCGGTTGGACGTGGCCCTGGCGGCAGGGGCCGACGGCGTGCACCTGGGGCAGGACGACCTTCCGCTGCCGGCTGCGCGCCGCATTATGCCGGAAGGGATGGTGCTGGGCGTATCGGTGGATAACGTCCAGCAGGCACAGGAGGCCGAAGCGGCGGGGGCTTCTTACCTGGGGGCCGGTTCGGTTTTTGCCACGTCTACCAAGCCCGACGCCGGCAGTCCTATCGGCGTTGAAGCGTTTGCGGCCATCTGCCGCAGCGTGCGCATTCCTGTGGTGGGCATCGGCGGGATTAACGCCGGAAACGCCGGCGAAGTCATTAAGGCCGGGGGGGCGGGAGTGGCGGTAATTTCCGCCGTGGTCGGCGCGGAAGACATCAAAAAGGCAGCGCAGGAACTCAGCAGCGAGGTTTCTCGAGCCCGTCGCCTGGCAAAAGGGGAGGTTTAATCTTGGCCGGCCCCAAAAAAGAAGTGATCATTTATACGGATGGCGCCTGCAGGGGAAATCCAGGCCCGGGGGGGTGGGCAGCCCTGCTCATTTATAATGCGCACGAAAAAGAGCTCTGGGGGGGAGAAAAAGAAACCACCAACCAGCGGATGGAGCTTAAGGCCGCCGTTGAAGGTCTGAAAGCGTTGAAAGAACCCTGCCGGGTGAAACTGCACTCGGACAGCGCTTACCTTGTAAACGCTTTTGAACAGGGCTGGTTAAAAAGGTGGCAGCGAAACGGGTGGATGACCCGCAATAACACCCCCGTGGAAAACCGTGACCTTTGGCTGGAGCTTTTGGAGCAGCACCGCCACCATGATGTCGAATGGGTGAAGGTAAAGGGCCACAGCGAAGACCGCCTGAATGAGCGATGTGACCGGCTGGCTAAAAGAGCCATTCCCGATACCTGAACCCCGGCACAAGGGGCGAACCCGACCGGCTTATTGTCGGAAGGATTGACCTGCGGCATGAGCTGAAGCCTGCCAATGCTCTGCTATTTCCGCAACGTTCGTGGGCGGTTGTGGCTGACGGGCCGGAAAAAAGAAACCTGGGTTGCAGGGTAAGGAATGGAAAGAGAGGGGAACCCGATGAGGCCGATACTATTTGAAATCGGAGACTTTGCCATATATTCTTACGGTTTTACACTATTTTTAGGTTTTATTACGGCCATGTTTTGGGCTTTGAAGGAAGCGCCGCGCGAGGGCCTGGATACGGATTATTTATACGAGATTTTTATCATCACTATTGTTCTTTCGGTGGTGGGTTCGCGCCTGGCTTACATTATTATTCACCTGGAACAATTCCACGGCCGTCCCTGGTGGGAGATATTCGCCTTTCGTGAGGGCGGCCTCGTTTTTTATGGAGGGCTCATCGCCGCACTGCTGGGAGGATATGCCTACAGCCGGTTTCGCCGGGTTTACTTCTGGCATTACCTTGACTTTTTGATCCCTTTTGTGGCCTTCGGGTACGCCATTACACGCATCGGCTGCTTTCTTAACGGCTGCTGCTACGGACACGTAACCGATGTTCCCTGGGGGCTGGTTTATCCGGGGCTGGATGAACTTCCCCGGCATCCCACCCAGCTCTATGCCTCTGTCTCTGTGCTGGCCATTTTCTTCCTGCTGCGGCGGATCAGGCACCACGATTATTTCCACGGTTACGTGTTTCTCCATTTTGTTATCTATTACGGGATCTATCGCTTTGTCATCGAATTTTACCGGGTAAGCGAGCCGGTAGCCGTTTTTTTGTCGCTGGCGCAGCTGGTGACTTTACCGGCGGTCCTGCTTGCCGCCTTGTTCCTGTTCATGGGAAAAAGAAAATGGTCTCTGGAAAAAGGGGTGTAACTATCGGCCATTTTGTTCCATTTTGACTTCTGTTCTTGACCTTGACAGGGTTATGGACAGTTGGTATAAAAATAAATGATGGGCAACTGCAGAAATGCTTGAGGTGATGAATTTGGACGGCAAAGAATTACAAGAAACCGAGGAAACCCTTCAAGAGAAAAAAGACATTGATCTTCCCCGCATAGGGCTGGATATTGGCACCTTCGCCGTTAAGGGTGTCCTGCTGGACGGAAATCGGGTGGCAAGAAGGGTTGAGGTGCCTACGGCTGGAAACCCCATTGAGGCTACCCGCAAATGCCTGGCAGAACTGCTGGAGGGACGGAACCCCAATGGGATGTTTTTATGGGGGTTTACGGGAGCCAATGCCGATCTTTTGGCCGGTGAGCTGGAATGCAGGCCCTTGCTGGAGCTCGAAGCCTTACAGGCGGGCCTGGCCTTTCAAAATGTCAGCCCATTCTTTGTGCTCTCCCTGGGGCATGAGAATATGTATTACCTGGAACTGGACGCGAAAGGGACCATTCACTTTTTTAACCGCAACGGGCAGTGCGCTGCCGGCAGCGGAGCTTTTTGGTACCAGCAGGCAACGCGGATGGGATACGATGATCGGCAGCTGAGCGAAATTGCCCTGGAAGCCGACTCGCCGGTGCGTATTTCCGGTCGGTGCGCTGTTTTTGCCAAGTCGGATATGACCCATGCCATCAACGAAGGGGCTACTCAGAGCGCGGTTTCTGCAGGGATGGCCAAGGCGCTGGCCGATATGGTCATAACGGGCGTAGCCCAGAATCGCATCCAGGGGCCCGGCAGGATGTTGGCCGTGGGAGGTGTGGCCAACAACGAGGCGGTAATGAAATACATAGGGGAACACTGCCGGGAAAAAGCGGTGGAGATCGATGTGCCCGAAGGACATGAATTTTACAACGCCCTGGGGGCGGCGGTCCGCGCGGAACTTCGCCTGCGGTGGGCGGATTTGAAGCTGGAGGAGATACTCCGGAGGCGCTATGAACCCGAGAACCCCCTGCCGCCGTTCGATCTGCATCAGGTGATCTACATGGATCCCCAACAGGAGGAAGAGCCCTACGATTTTTCCCGGGTTTACCTGGGAGTGGACTGCGGTTCTGTTTCCACCAAGTGCGCCCTGGTGGATGCCCAGGGGAAAATGATCGGCGGGGTCTACCTTCCCACCTCCGGTAAGCCTGCGCTGCAGGTGCTGGAGTTGATGAAAGAAGTGGAAAAACGCTACGGGTCTCTTCTTTCCGGCTCTAAGATTAAGGCCTGTACTACCGGCTCGGGGCGTTTTCTCTCGCAAAAGATTTTAAATGCTGAGTATGCCGTTGATGAAATAACCTGCCAGGCCGAAGGGGTTAAAAGCCTGTGCGGCGAGGAAGGGGTCCTCTCCATCATCGAGATCGGCGGCGAGGATTCCAAGTTTTTGCAGCTCCGGGATGGTGTGCTGTACGATTACAACATGAACCCGGTGTGCGCCGCCGGTACAGGCACGTTCCTGGAGAACCTGGCAGGGCTTTTGGGCGTACAGATCGAGGAAGAATTTTCACAAAGAGCTTTCCAGGCAGAGTATGCTATCGACCTGGGCGATACCTGCACACTTCTCTCCCAGTCGACCCTGGTTTCGGCCGCTTCCCAGGGGCTGCCGCTGGCGTCCCAGCTGGCCAGCCTGGCCTATTCCTCAGCGCGGAACTATATCAGCAAGACCGTGGACAACAGACCCCTGGAAGGGCAGGTGATCTTTACCGGTGCTACGGCCAAGAATCACGCCCTGGCCAGCGCTTTTGCCGCGGAATGTGAGAAAGAGATTCTCGTGCCGCCGTACCCGGAGCTGTCCGGGGCCCTGGGCAGCGCTGTTATCGCCCGCATATTTGACCAGATGGGCCAGGAAGGGGAGTTCAGTTTTCGCAACCTGCAGGACCTGCAGAGTTTCGAGGTGACCAAGAGCAAGTGCGGGGCCGAGTGCGAGCATGAACACAACTGCACCCTGGACGTGATCGGGTTTGCTGACGGCAAGAAATTCCTTTACGGTGACCGCTGCGGCCGCTATTCCGGCCTGGATCGGCGGGCCAAAGCTGAATACATTCCCGATTATGCTTCCCGGCGGGGCGACCTTTTTCTGGCAGCGGCCGGGGATCCTCTTGAGCAAGGACCTTCCGTGGGCGTGGTGCAGGCCGGGCTGTTTTTTGATCTCTATCCCTTCTGGGCATCTTTTTTCAGGGAACTCGGCGCCAGGGTGGCCCTTTCTTCTCCCACTTCCGAGTGGACCCTGGAGCGGGGGAAAAGGCACCTGGGATCGGAGATGTGCTATCCGCTGGAGGTGCTGGTGGGCCATTACGGAGAACTGGTTGAAAAGGACCTGGACTACGTGTTTGTGCCGGAAGTGGTCGACATGGAACCCCTTCCCTGGGCCGAAGAGTGGCCGCGGGGGTTCAGCTGCCCCCTGATGCAGACGGTAAAGGGGATCGTAACCAATTCGCTGGGGTTGGAAGAAAAAAGAATGCTCTATGCCCAGCTGAATTACCGCGGGGGGGTTGAGCGCATTAAGAAGCAGCTTCGGCCGGTGGCCCAAAAAGTAATGGGGAGCCGTTTCAGTGAAAGTGCCTTTCAGCGAGCCGTCCAGCACGCTTATGGCGCCCGGGACAGTTTTCGCCGAATGATGATGGAAGAAAGCCGCAAACTATTCGATGACCTCAGGACCTACAGCGACCACGTAACGGCAGTTTTCCTGGGACGTTCCTATACCCTCTATGACGAATTTGTTTCCAAGGGATCCCTCGACTTTGCCCGGCAGCGGGGGCTTTTTGCCGTGCCGCATGAATACGTTCTGGAGTATCTGCATGGTTGGTACAGCGGGGAAATCTCCGACCCGGTTCTGGACGGGGAGAGGGAAGTCTTTGAAAGCCGGCTCAAACAGGTTAAAGATCATATGGACAACATTTACCCCATCCAGCTGCAGAAAATGCTCTCCACGGTGATTTTTGCCGGGTTTTTAAACGAGCGGACTCAGAAGACGGGGCTCCCCCAGCTCCATATGGTTTTGCAGGACCCGTTCAAATGCGGTCCCAATGCCATGCTGCGCCATTACCTGGGCAACCTCACCGGCTACCTCAGGTTGACGCTGGACGAACATACCGCACCGGCAGGGATGATCACCCGGCTGGAAGCTTTCAAAAACACCTGCCGTTCCCGAGAAGATTATTCCAGGCCGATGTTTTACTCCGCTCGCACCCGGTTTGTACGGGATGAAGATTGGAAAAAAATCCTGGTACCCGAGCCCACTCGTCATGCCCGCATCGTGGCTGCCATGTTCCGCAGTTTCGGCGTGGATGCCGAGGTCTTGCCGCGCAGCGGCGACAAGGACTTAAGCCTGGCCCGCCGATATGTCAACGGTGAGGAGTGTTTGCCGCTTATCCAGAATGTGCAGGATTTTCTGGATTATCTGCACCAGGGCGCAGGAGGGGAAAGCGAAGACGGGGTGGTGTTTTTCCAGGGCTGGGCCTGTGGACCCTGCCGTTACGGTTTGTATGCTCCTACACAGTCGCTCATCATCCACCGGGCGGGGTTTGGACAGGAAAAGATCTGCTCGGTTAAGCTGACCGATGCCCTGAACCGCTTCGGTCTAACCTTTTCCGCCGGGCTTTTCGATGGGATGATGGCGATGGACTTCCTTTACAAGATGCTGCATTCCACGCGCCCCTATGAAAAGGAAAAAGGCGCCAGCGACGCCCTTTTTGAGAAATACAGCCTCAAGTTGGAAGAGGTTGTCCAAAAAAACCGTTTTTCCACGCCCCAGCTTTTAGCCGGCACGCACCTGCGCCCGCTGCAGAAAATGCTCAAAGAGGCTTCGCAAGAGTTTTCGAAGGTGCCCCGCAGCGACGAAGTGAGGCCCCGCATCCTGGTGGGTGGGGAGTTTTACGTGCGGCTGGACGACCGCTGCAACCAGGATATTGTCAGGAAGATCGAGCAGGAAGGCGGGGAAGTTTCCATGGCTCCGGCCACAGAGCTTTTTTCTTACACCGCTTTTATCAACTACCAGGAGGCCCGGGCAGCTTTCGAGACGGATAAAAACCTGCAAAAACTCCTGGAAAGGCTGGGCTACGGTTTCCTGAACTGGCTGGCCAACCGGGATGAGAAGGGGCTGGAAATAGCTGCCAGGGGCGTCCTCCACGACCAGGAGGAGCCTTCCCCGGCAGAAATCAGGAAGCATGCCAGAAAATATGTTTCTGAGCATTACGGCGGTGAGCCGCCGATGGCCATCGGCCGCGCATGTGCTTTTGCCCGGCGAAACGGTGTGACCGGCGCCATTTTCGTGGCGCCCTTCACCTGCATGCCCGGTTCTGTCGTGGAGTCCCAAATGGGGGCCATGCGCGAAGAGCTGGGCCTGCCCATGATTACCATTTACTATGACGGCAAGGAAAACGCCAACCGGGACGAGTTTATTGAAAGCCTGGTATTCCAGGCAAGGCAGAAGCTGGCTCAAAAGAACCTGCAGTCCTAACAATCGATGAACCGACCCTGTGCAGGAACCGGCTTGGTTTTTTGTCCCTTCCGCTGGAGGACTGGGCCTGGAGAGAGGCTTGCAGCGCCGCCCCGCGTAACTGCATCAACCAAATCTTTGCGTAAAGGTTTGCGCGTACGTGGCTCGGCTCTGGGAGGGGTGCAGGCACAATCTGGAAATGATACCGCAAGATCAGGATACGGAGGCACTGCCAACCGAAAGGGGCAGAAACAGATAGGCCAGGCCTAAACGATACCTCGAATCCAGAGAGGCCTATAGCATCTACTCGACAAAGTGGCTTATCTCTTCCATAGCCATAGGGACGGTTTGTTCGTCTTCCCTTACGAACTCTGCTTTGCTCCGGTGACGCTCGAACTGTCCCCATGACTGCGCTGACTGCAATCTTTCCCTGTAGGGGTAATCAATTTGCTTCATTGCCCGCTTCATTCCTTTGTTACGCAGCAACAACCCCTC
>PWTK01000039.1 GCA_003563895.1 Syntrophomonadaceae bacterium | reverse complement strand
CTGCTTGGAGGTAGCTGCCAGGCACGAAGCGGCGGGCCTTGACCTGCTTGGAGGTAGCTGCCAGGCACGAAGCGGCGGGCCTTGCCTGCTTGGAGGTAGCTGCCAGGCACGAAGCGGCGGCCTTGACCTGCCTGGCATAAGTTGCACCAGGCAGGAGGTGACGGTTCTCGATTTGCCCTGGGCTGCAGGCAAGTTGAGAGCCGTCATTTTTTGCCTCCCCCTGGCCCCTTGCCACAGCCTTGCCCGCATCCCCCCTTGCCCTTTGCCCCAAGCGCCCCTTTTTGCCCGGCTGCACTGTTCCCTAAATATTGCGAATAAAACGCCCGGGCAGGGAATCGGCGATGGGAAAGCGAAAGATCATGGAAAGCCTGTTGAGAATTTTTTTACATGAATATCAACTTAACTCAGGGAATTCTTGTTGAGTGCCCCCCAAATACAGCTTTTTAACAGATCAAGGCCTTTTTGTAAGTGTGACCTTTTAAAACCTCTTTTTTGCAGGGCTTCTTTCATTGTCATCCCGAGCAAACCGGCAACCTGTTTTTTTTATAAATTCTCCCGCGGGGCAGTTGTTATAATAATAACAATAATTGTTTTAAAAATAATAATTAATCCTCCGCCCCCGAGAGGATTCCTAAATGTTTGTGGCGAATATCACAAGGTGGATCTTTAATGCCTCCGGGTGTGACAGAGGCATGGAAATCAGCAGAAAAGGAGTTGGTGGAATTGGCCGCAGCGGGTAATGTTCTTGAGGCTACAGAGATACCTCAAAAGGAAGAAATTGAAAAGGTGATCCAAAAGCACAAGAAGGATCCGACCGCTATCATCGCCATACTGCAGGATGTCCAGGATGTTTTGGATTATGTCCCCAAAGAGAGTATCCCTTTCATGGCCGAGGAACTGGGAACTTCCCCGGCAAAGATTTACGGAATTGTGACGTTTTATGCACAGTTCCGTTTGCAGCCCAAAGGGAAGTATATCATCCTGCTCTGTGTGGGCACGGCCTGTCACGTGAACGGTGCCCAGTTGGTTGGAAAGACCATCACGGACGAGCTGGGAATCAGCGGAGGAGAGACGACAGAGGACGGCCTTTTTACCTTTGAAAAAGTGGCCTGCATCGGCTGCTGCAGCCTTTCGCCGGTGATGGTGATTAACGAGGAAACGTATGCCATGCTGAACCCCGAAGCTACGCGCAAGGTCTTGAAGGAATACCGGGACAGAGAAAAGGCAGAACAAAATTAGGGTATTTGAAGGAGAAAGAGGAGGTGCCTTGATTGCAAGAACAGGGAAAAACGGTTTTGAAGGTCGGCTTGAGCACGTGCGGCATTGCTGCAGGCGGCAACAAGACCTTTGAAGAGCTAAAAAACCTGCTGGCTGAGCATAACCTGGACGACGTGCTGCTGAAAAAAACCGGCTGCATCGGGATGTGCTACAGGGAACCGATAGTGGATGTGATCACCCCCGACGGAACGCTGTACTCCTATGCCGGCGTGAACGAAGAAAATGCCGCCCGGATCGTGGAAGAACACCTGAAAAACAACCAGCCCCCGGAAGATTTGCTGATGAGCGAAGAAAGAGAAACGGTTGTGGGCAGCCAGGTGAGGATTACCCTGCGCAACTGCGGTATCATCAACCCCGAGTCGCTGGAAGAATACCGCGAGCATGACGGGTACAAGGCCCTGGAGAAAGTGCTCCAGGAAATGACCCCGGAGGAAGTGATCGAGGAGGTGCTGCAGTCCGGCCTGCGGGGCCGCGGCGGTGCCGGCTTTCCGGCGGGGTTAAAATGGCGCTTTACGCGGTTGAACCCGGGCGACCAGAAGTATATTGTCTGCAATGCGGACGAAGGAGACCCCGGCGCCTTCATGGACCGAAGCATTATTGAGGGCGACCCCCACGCCGTGCTCGAAGGGATGATAATCGCCGCCTATGCCGTCGGTGCAAACGAAGGACACGTTTATGTGCGGGCGGAGTATCCCCTGGCCATCGTGCGGCTGGAGAAGGCCATCGAGGACGCCCGTGCCGCCGGGCTTTTGGGTGAAAACATCCTGGGCTCCGGCTTTTCTTTTGACGTGAAGATTAAAAAAGGGGCTGGTGCTTTTGTCTGCGGCGAGGAGACGGCCCTGATCGCTTCCCTGGAAGGGGAGCGGGGCATGCCCAGGCTGAAGCCTCCCTTCCCCGCGGAAAAAGGTTTCTGGGGCAAACCCACCAGCATCAACAACGTGGAAACTTTCGCCAATGTGCCCTGGATCATTTACAACGGCGCCGATAAGTTTGCCGCTTATGGCACCGAACAGAGCAAGGGAACGAAGGTGTTCGCCCTGGCCGGAAAGGCCAAGCGGGGCGGCCTGATCGAGGTTCCCATGGGCATCACCCTTGAAGACGTTGTCTATGAAGTGGGCGGAGGGATCCGCGATGACAAAAAGTTTAAGGGCATCCAGCTGGGTGGGCCCTCCGGAGGCTGTCTCCCCGACAGCCTCCTCGAGACCACGGTGGATTACGAGTCGCTGACCAAGACCGGCGCCATTATGGGTTCCGGCGGGATGATTGTCATGGACGAGGGCACCTGCATGGTGGACATGGCCCGCTTTTTCCTGGACTTTGTCCAGAATGAATCGTGCGGCAAGTGCATCCACTGCCGGCTCGGCACCAAGCGGATGCTGGAGATATTGATCCGCATAACGGAGGGCAATGCACAGATTGAGGAACTGGAGCTGCTGGAAGAGCTGGCTTACAATGTCAGGGAAGGCTCCCTCTGCGGATTGGGCCAGACCGGACCGAACCCGGTGCTGACCACCCTGATGTACTTCAGGGACGAATATGAAAGACACATCCTGGACCGAACCTGCCCGGCCAGGATTTGCCGCGAACTGCTTACCTATACCATCGACCCGGAACTCTGCAACGGCTGCGGGCGCTGCCTGAAACGCTGCCCAACGGAAGCCATTACCGGCGAAAAGAAGGAGCTCCACGTGATCGACCAGGAAAAATGCATCAGGTGCGGGAACTGCTTCGATGCCTGCCGGTTCGATGCGGTGCTGGTGGAGTAACCGCGAAAGGCTTCGCCGGCTGTCAGTACCGGGTAATCACACCACCAAATTATTAAACAAAGGGGTTGAGTAAAGCGTATGAGTCAACTGCGTGTTAACATAAATGGCCGCGAGTTATCAGGCCACAGCGGGCAGACCATCCTGGAGATTGCCGCAGATTACGGCATCCATATTCCCACCCTCTGTTACAGCGGTGACCTGGAGATCTATGCTTCCTGCGGGCTCTGCCTCGTGGAGGTTGAAGGGACTTCGCGCCTGGTGCGGGCCTGTGCCACTGTTGCTGCAGACGGGATGATCATTCAGACGGAAAATGAGAAAATCAAAAAGGCCCGCAAACTGGCTTTGGAATTGATTCTATCCGATCACATCGGCGACTGCCGCGCCCCCTGTGTGCTGGCCTGCCCCGCAAACTGCGATGCGCAGGGCTATGCCGCCCTGGTGGGCAACGGGCAGTACCTTGACGCGTTAAAACTGGTCAAGGAGTACATGCCGATACCGGCGTCGATCGGGCGCGTATGCCCGGCCCCCTGCGAGGAAAACTGCCGGCGAACCCTGGTGGAGGAACCCGTTTCCATCCGCTACTTTAAGCGCCTCATCGCCGACCTGGACCTGGCCAGCGAGAAACCCTACCTGCCGGAAGTGGCGCCGGAAACGGGCAAAAAAATCGCCGTGGTCGGTTCCGGACCGGCCGGCCTCACCGCCGCCTATTTTTTGCGGCGTATGGGCCACGGGGTGACCATCTATGAGTCGCTGCCCGAAATGGGGGGAATGCTGCGCTACGGGATCCCCGAATACCGCCTCCCCAAGGATATAGTGGATGCCGAGATAAAGCTCATCCTGGACCTGGGCGTGGAGGCCCATACCAACCTCCTGCTGGGCGAGGACTTTTCCATTGATTACCTGTTTAAGAGCGGTTACGACGCGGTCTACCTGGCCATCGGTGCCCAGAACAGCCGGCGCATGGGTGTTCCCGGCGAGGAGATGCCCGGCGTGCTGGGCGGCACGGAATTTTTACGCCAGGTGATGCTGAACGAAGAGGTCACCCTGGGCAGCCGGGTGGCCGTCATCGGCGGCGGGAACACTGCCATGGACGCCGCACGCACGGCCAAGAGGCTGGGGGTCGACAACGTCATGGTTGTTTACCGCAGGGCCCGTGAGCAGATGCCGGCCCAGGAGATCGAGGTAATCGAGGCCGAAGAGGAAGGCGTGGAGTTTTACCTGCTGGCCAACCCGGTCAATATTGAAGGCAACGGCAGGATAGAAAAGATGCAGTGCCAGAAGATGCAGCTCGGGGAGCCGGATGAATCCGGGAGACAGAGGCCTGAACCCATCCCCGATGCCTTCTTCACCCTGGAGGTGGACAACATCATTGCGGCCATCGGCCAGGACGTGGTGCTGGACAAACTTAAGGACGATATCCCGGTGAGCCGCTGGGGAACCATCGGGGTGGATGAGAGCACCTTTTACACGGACACACCCGGTGTTTTTGCCGGCGGGGACGCGGTGACGGGCCCCGGCATCGCCATCGAAGCGATTGCCGCCGGGAAGCGCGTCGCCGAGGTCATCAACAACTACCTGGGCGGAGAGCTGCGCCCGTACCGCACCTACTTCGATATCGTGAACGAGGAGCTGGCCGAGGAGGACTTCGCCGATGAAGAGAAGAAAGATAAGCTGAAAATGCCCCTTGCCCCGGCGGAGGTGCGCGTGACCAACTTCCGGGAGATCGAACAGGGCATCACCCCCGAGGCCGCCAAAGAAGACGCGCAGCGCTGCCTGGAATGCGGCTGTTTCGACGTCTTCGAGTGCAAGCTGCGGGAGCACGCCACCGCCTATGGGGCGCAGCCCGAGCGGATTATCGGCGAAAAGCACGAGTACGAGAAGATGGTCCACCCCTTCATCGTGAAGGACCAGAGCAAGTGTATTCTCTGCGGGCTTTGTGTCCGCACCTGCAGCGAAATTATCGGTGCGGAGGCCTGGGGGCTTGTTAACCGCGGCTTTGACGTCTACGTCAGCCCGGCCCTGGACCTCCCCCTGGAGAAGACCAGCTGCATTTCCTGCGGGCAGTGCGTGAAGGTCTGCCCCACGGGCTCGCTGGTTGAAAATATGCCCTTCGACAAACCGGCCCCCTGGGACTTTAAGAAAACCCTTTCCATCTGCAGCTTCTGCGGTGTCGGCTGCAGCGTGCAGCTCGAGACCATCGGGGAAAAGATCGGCCGGATTGTTCCCTGTGACAGTCCTGTAAACGAGGGCATCCTCTGCAAAAACGGGCGCTTTGGCTTTGATTACGTCAACGACGAAGAACGCTTGAAAGCGCCGCTGGTCCGCGAAAACGGCACGTTGAAAGAAACCACCTGGAGCGATGCCCTGCTCTACATTTCCAAGAAGGCCAAGTCTTTGAAGGCCCGCTTCGGCGGGGAGAGCCTGGCCGTGTTCGCCAGCCCCCGCTATACCAACGAGGAGGCGTACCTCATCCAGAAGTTTGCCCGCGCCGTCCTGGGAACGAACAACATCAACAGCTTTACCCAGCCCTCCGCTCCCCTGACCGATCTGATGGGGTGCGATGCATCGACCAACAATTTCCAGGAAATAGAAACCGCTGATTTCATCCTTGCGGCAGGCGTTGATTTCCCCGATTACCCCATCGCTGCCCTGAAGGTGAAGCAGGCCGCCCAGAACGGCGGGGCGAAGCTGTTCCTGGTGGACGGCCGTGACGTCAAGCTGAAAGACTATGCAGCGAGCTTCTTCAAGGCCGAGGGGGAATGCAGCGCCGGCCTCTTCGCCGCCATGCTCCTCTATGCCGTCCAGGAAGGCCTGGTCGACAGCGACTTTTTGGAGCGGTATACCGAGGGCTTCCCCGAGCTGGAAAGCAGGCTGCAGGGGATGAATCTGGAGGAGCTGCTCAAGGGGACAGGGTTGAGCATTGATGATGTGGCCGCCCTTGTGAAGGGTTATGCCGAAGCCAAAAAGCCGCTCCTGCTGCTGGGGACCAACAACCTGAGCCCCGCTTCGCAGCTCTTGCTCTCCTCCCTGGCGCTGGCCCTCGGCAAATTCGGCAAGCCGCGCCGCGGAGTGCTGCTCTTGAGGGAGCGCTGCAACAGCCAGGGCAGCTTGGACATGGGCGTTTCCCGCTCTTTCCTGACGGGCTACCAGGATGTGGGAGATGAAGAAGTGCGGGAGCGCTTCACCTACAAATGGCAGGCCAACCTGCCGGTTGAGCCGGGCCGCAACCTGGAGGAAGTGCTGGAAGAGCTCCAGACGAAAACCATAAAAGGGGTTTTCGTCTTCGGCGAGGATCCCCCGGCGGAAACGGTGAAACAGCTGGCCGGGGCCGAACTGCTGGTGGTGCAGGACTATTTCCTCACAGATACGGCCAGGGAAGCCGATGTGGTGCTGCCCGCGGCGAGCTTTGCCGAAACAGAAGGCAGCTTCACCAACAGTGAACGCCGCGTCCAGTTCCTCACCCCTGCGCTGTCTCCCGTCCCGGGCATGCAGAACTGGGAGATCCTGCTGGAACTGATGGAGATGATGGGCTATTACCAGAAACAGAAGGACCCTGCCGGTATCCGGGAGGAGATCGCATCGCTGGCAACGGTGCTTCCCGCCGGCAGCGGCGATGCCCGGCAGGACGGAAAGGCCTTCTGGGGCGGGCCCCTGTTGTCTGTGGAAACACTCGCCGGCCGCGGCGGGAAGATCAAGATGAACCTTCCTCAGCTGGATGTAACGGCGTTCCGCGAAACCGTCAGCTGCGACAGCGCGGAAAAGCGGTTCGCTTCCTTCCTGGAAGAGAAGGGGCTGGCTTAATGCCGTGGCGTAAAGGCATTGGGCCCGCTGCCTTTAAGGCGCGGTCCTGACAAGCCGCCCGAAAGGGGTGCCGCCACCAGCGATGCCCCTGACGGCGCCGCCTGCAGCGTCGCTTTTCCCGGCATCGTCTGAACAACATCGGGGGTGTGCCCGGCCCGGGCGTCCCCGGTGGAAACATATGGCGGGCGGGGCCTTTCTCCTCCCGCTGGATACCGTACTGTAATAATAATGTTACAAAGGAGGTTTTATGATGGCAGCAGAAGTGATTTCTGGAAAGCAGGTAGCAGCGGAAATCAGGGAAGAGTTGAAGAAGAAAGTGGAGGAGCTCAAGCAGAAAGGGATTACCCCCGGCCTGGGTGTGGTTTTGGTGGGCGAGGATCCCGCCTCCGTCTCGTACGTGACGAGCAAGGCCAAGGGCTGCGAAGAAATCGGACTTTTTGAAGAGACCGTTCGCCTGCCGGAAGATGCGCCTGAAGAAGATGTGCTCAAGGAAATCGACAGGATGAACAACGATCCCAAGTACAGCGGAATTCTGGTCCAGCTGCCCCTGCCCGATCATATCAGCGTGGAGAAGGTAATCAGCTACATCTCCCCCGCTAAGGACGTGGACGGCTTTCATCCCGTCAACCAGGGCCGGCTGTTGAGGGGAGAGCCCTGCCCGCTGCCCTGTACCCCCCATGGTGTCCAGCAGCTGCTGGTGCGCTCCGGCAACGACCCGTCAGGAAAGCACGTCGTGGTTATGGGACGCAGCAATATCGTCGGCAAGCCGCTGGCTGCCATTCTCATGCAGAAGGCCAAGGGAGCCAATGCCGTGGTCACAGTTGTGCACACCGGCGCCAAGGACATCCCGTACTTTACGAAGCAGGCCGACATCGTGGTGGCTGCCATGGGTAAGCCCCAGGCCCTGACCGCCGACATGATCACCGAAGGCGCGGTGGTGGTCGACGTAGGGGTAAACCGCATCCCTGATTCCTCCAAGAAGAGCGGTTTCCGCCTGGTGGGAGACGTGGACTATGACTCTGTGGCTGAAAAAGCTTCTTTCATCACGCCCGTGCCCGGCGGCGTAGGCCCCATGACCGTGACCATGCTTCTCTATAACACGGTAGAGGCCGCTGAAAGTCTCGGAACGTAGGAGGTTTTTATTTGAATGCCTGCCGATCTTATCAAGGGCGAAGATCTCATTGCCAAAATACGTGAAGAAAAAGCGCGCCAACTCCAGGACCTTTACAAGAGAACGAACAAGGTGCCGGGCTTGGCCGTGGTCATAGTTGGGGAGAACCCCGTCTCACTCTCCTACGTTGCCAGCAAGCAAAAGAGGAGCGAGAGCCTGGGCTTCTATTCGGAAGTGCGGCGCCTCCCGGAAGACGCCAGCCAGGAAGACCTGCTGAAGGTCATCGATGAGCTGAATATGGACGACAGGATTCACGGGTTCATGCTGCAGCTTCCCCTGCCGGAACACTTCGATACCCTGGAGGCCCTGGAAGCGATTGACCCGGATAAAGACGTGGAGGGCGCAAATCCGATAAACATGGGGAAGCTCTTCAGCGATGAAGAGGGGTTTTTCCCGTGTACCGCTTACAGCGTTATGCTGATGATCGAGCACACGCGGGAACCCGTGAGAGGGCAGTCTGCAGTGATCATCAACCGCAGCAATCTCGTAGGGAAGCCGCTTTCCCTGCTCCTTTTGAGGCGCAACGCATCTGTCACCGTTTGTCATTCCCGGACTGAAAACCTTCCCGAAATCTGCAGCAGGGCGGACATCCTCGTGTCAGCGACCGGCGTGCCCGGTTTGGTGAAGGGGGATTGGATCAAACCCGGTGCAACGGTGATCGATGTGGGGGTTTCTCAGCTCGGAGATAAGCTGGTAGGCGATGTGGCTTTTGAAGAGGCCCAGGAGATCGCGGCATGGATATCCCCGGTGCCCGGGGGTGTCGGGCCGATAACGATTACCGTATTGATGAAAAATACGCTGGAAGCGTTCAAGAAAAGACTCGGCGTAACGGTATAGTTCGCATGAAAGAGAGGGGAAGGGTGCCAGGCTGCACAGGGTGTGGTGAATGCTGATGGCCTTCATCTGTCCCTGGTGCTTGCGGCTGCTCCCTTCCCCGGTTTTCTAGCACGGTTTTCGGGGAGGGACGTTAATGGCGAACCTGATTGACGGTCAACGCGTGGCCCAAGAAGCCCGCATAAAAATCAAAAACGACATTGCCCACCTGCAGCAGGAGAGGGGTATCACCCCCGGGCTGGCGATCATTGTGCTGCGCAGCCCTTTCGGGCGGATGCATATCGCCCAGCTGAAAGAGAGAAACTGTAAGCAGTTGGGCATCAAATCGCAGATCATTTCACTGCCGGAGACGGAAACAGAAGAAGAGCTTGCTTTTCTCATAGAGCGGCTTAATTCCGCAAAAGATGTGCACGGGATCAACATTCACCCCCTGCCCCCTCACCTCAGCCACACCCGGATTTCCCAACTGGTGGATCCTGTTAAGGACGTGGAAGGGCTTCATTTTTTGAACATGGGCCGCTTTTTGCTCGGAAGCACTTTCCTGATGCCCTTTGTCGGGCGGGGTATTATAAATTTGATCGAATCGACCGGCGTGAACCTCGAGGGGAAAAGGGTTGTTATCGTGGGGCGCAGCCAACTGGTCGGCAAACCCGTTTCCTTCCTGCTGCTGCAAAAGAACGCCACGGTGACCATCTGTCACTCTGAAACCAAAAACCTTACCGCTTTCACGCGGCAGGCCGATATCCTGGTGGTGGCCGCGGGGCACCCCAATACCATCAAGGGGAACATGGTGAAGGAAGGGGCCATCGTGATCGACGTCGGCGTGAATAACGTGGGAACCCACCTGGTGGGGGACGTCGATTACAAGGAAGTGGAAAAAGTGGCCGATTGGATCCCCCCCGTGCCGGGTGGCGTGGGCCCGGTCACCATCGTCATGCTGTTGGATAACGTGGTCAGGGCGGCAGAGCAGCAATGAGGGGCCCGCAAGTTTTTTCCGTGTACCAGGTTACCCGTTACCTGAAGAGCCTGCTCTTGAAGGACCGTTTGCTGCAGGACATCTCGGTAACGGGTGAAATATCCAATTACAAGCACCACAAGCCCTCGGGGCACATTTATTTTACCCTGAAGGACGACCGTTCGGTCCTGCGCTGCGTCTTTTTCCGCGGCGATAACCAGGGATTGGATTTCGAGCCGTCCGAAGGGATGAATGTCATCTGCCGGGGGAATATTTCTCTCTACGAGCGGAACGGGACTTACCAGCTCTACGTGCGGGAGATGGAGCCCGAAGGCCTCGGCGCCCTCTATATGGCCTTTGAAAAGCTCAAGGAGAAATTGCAGGAGGAGGGGCTGTTCGAAGCGAAGCACAAAAAACCGCTTCCCCGCTTCCCTCGAAAAATCGGCCTCATCACCTCTCCTTCCGGGGCGGCGGTGAGGGATTTTCTGACGACGCTCCGAAGGCGTTACCCCGCGGCGAGCATCGTCATCCACCCGGCGGCGGTGCAGGGCAGAGAGGCCCCCGAGCAGCTGGCGGCCGCGCTGCAAAAAATGGATGCCTCCGGGGAGTACGATATCCTGGTGCTCACCCGGGGCGGCGGTTCCCTGGAGGAGCTCTGGGCGTTCAACGATGAACGCCTGGCCCGGTTTATCTTCGAGGCCGCGACCCCTGTGGTTTCGGCCGTGGGCCACGAGACAGACTTCACCATTGCCGATTTTGTAGCCGACCGGCGGGCGTCCACGCCGACGGCCGCTGCAGAACTGGTGGTCCCCGATAAGCTGGAGCTGGAGCGCTACCTGAAGGAACGGCAGGGCCGGCTGGGAAACATTTTGCAAAACAAACTTCACCTTCACAAGATGCTTTTGGACCGTTATTCCCGGGCCATGGCCTTCCGCTACCCGCAGGAGCTCATCAACCAGGGCCACCAGCGCGTGGATGAGCTTTCACAGCGGATGCTCAGGAGTTTAATGCACGGTTTTGCCCTGAAAGATTCCAGGCTGAAAAGCCTGGCCGATCGGCTGCAGAGCTTGAACCCGCTGGAAGTGATGAAAAGGGGCTTCTGCCTGGCTTCCGATCAAAAGGGCCGACTGCTGACCAGCAGCCGGCAGCTGGCGGTGGGCGAGGACATTCTCGTCGCTTTTCAAGACGGGGAGGCGGGCTGCAGGGTCAAGACGGTAAAAGAGCGCAGCGGCCTCCAAAACAGCGGTCGGAGGGATGCAGATGGAACACGGGAAGAAGAATGACGGGGATCGACAGTTAGAGCCAAAAGCCGGCCTAAAAATTGAAGAGCTTTCTTTCGAAGAAGCCCTTCAAAGGCTGGAAAACCTGGTTGAAAAGATGGAAAAAGAAGAGCTGCCCCTGGAAGAATCTTTGCGGTGTTTCCAGGAAGGCACGGAGCTTACCCGGCACTGCCGCAAACTTCTTTCCGAGGCGGACAGCAAGGTGAAGGTTATCCTCGAGGAGGGGGCACTGGCCGACTTTGAAGAAGCAGAACGAAAGGATGTCGGTGACGGGGATGAAGAATAGCCGAACTGTCGAGCTGGAGAAGATCATCAAGAGCCGCACAGCCGTCCTGGACTCTGCCCTGGATCATTACCTCCCCTCCGAAAACGCCCCGCCCCAGAGTTTGCACAAGGCCATGCGCTACAGCGTTTTCGCCGGCGGTAAGCGCATCCGGCCGATGCTCACCCTGCTGACGGCCGAGCTTTTCACCCGTGAGCACGAAACAGCCATACCGCCGGCCTGTGCCATCGAGTTTATCCACACCTATTCCCTGATCCACGATGATCTTCCGGCCATGGACGACGACGATTACCGGAGGGGCAAGCCCACCTCCCACAAGATGTTCGGGGAAGGCCTGGCTGTTTTGGCGGGGGATGCCCTGTTAACTCTGGCTTTTGAGATCCTGAGCGCCCCCGTTTTCACGGAAGGTCCGGGCCGAAAATACTGGGAAAGGGTCCCCTCGGAGAGAAAGCTCCAGCTGTTCTTTGAGATCGCCCGGGCGGCCGGCGTTAAGGGAATGGTGGGGGGTCAGGTGATGGACCTGGAAGCGGAAGGGAAAAAGCCCCGCACGGACCTGCTGGATACCATGAACGACCTGAAGACGGGAGCCCTTTTGACGGCCTCCATGCGGTCGGGGGCTCTGGCGGCGGGCTGCGGCCCGGAAGAGCTGGATAAGGTTACCGCTTTTGCGCTGCTTTTGGGGCGGGCCTTCCAGGTGGTGGACGACCTGCTGGATGTGGAAGGCGATGCCGGCAAAATGGGCAAGGCCAAGGGCGCGGACGCCCACAAGAAAAAAGCCAGCTATGTCTCCTGCTGCGGCCTGCAGGAAACCAGGGAGATCCGCGACCGGCTGTATGTGCGGGCCGTGCGCGAGCTGGAATCGTTGGGCAAGGGGACCGGAGCGCTAAGAACCCTGACCGATTTCATATTTTACCGCGATTTTTAGACCCCCGTTTTCAGGACTGACGGATGACTTATATAATACAGGCATATCAAGGCTTACAGGGATTGCAGCGAAACAATTTTTCGCGCTGTAGTGCTAACAAAACTGTGAAATATAAGGGTTGTAAGCATTTTTCATGCTTCAGCACTGCTCCGTTTTTCGCTGTCTTGAGGTAAAATGAGCTCTGTGCTATAATGCTAGTGGGAGCACAGGTGGTGCAATATCCTAGTTAGCGTAGACGTCCTTGAAGGCGGGCCTAAAAATCCGCTTAAGGGCACATCGATGAAGTTCCTTGTGCTGGCTGCCGACGCCCAGTCGGGGGCTGGTGCTGGGAGTTAAGAAGGATGGGGCGATCTACAATGGCATGTAGGCGTTGACCCTGCCTTCGCGGAGACCTGAGTGCGTGGCTCAGCCAAGGCTACGGCTCAGGAATGAACCTGTGTGCGGCAGATGCTGTGCACAGTGTAGCCTGCCTTGAGTGGCCTCTGGGGGAAGGGCGCTGCCCGGAAACCTTGGCTGCAAAAGAGGCTAGAGGGCGTAAATGCGCTACCGAGGAAAACTCCTAGGTTGTTCCCGTCGAAGGGAGATCTTATGGGGATTATGGTGTGGTCTAAGTGGCAATCCAGCCCTGCTGCTGGCAACACAGCAGAAATGCCCTTAAGAGGAAACTGCCGGCCCGGCGACGAGCCGGTGGGCATTTGGGAAAACCTGCTGGACCTGAAGCCGCAATGTTTACCCATAAGGTTGCCACCTGTGTCTCCCTCTATTTGATTATGGGGTGCGTTATTTGACCAAAACACGCCGCGCACACAAGAGGAAAACGACCGTTGCGCGTTGGGTAATATGGGTTGGCATCTGGACTTTTTTTTTGGCTGCCGGTTTTGCCCTGGTTACGCGCTTTGCCATCAGCGAAATCGATTCCATTATCATTTCGTTCGCCATTCTTTTTTTGATCGTGTTTGTCGGTGTTTTCTTCGATACCCTGGGCACGGCGGTCACAGCCGCCGACGAAAAGCCTTTTCATTCCAAGGCGGCCAAGAAGCTGTACGGTGCCAGGCGGGGTATTTTCCTGGTGAGGCACGCAGACCAGGTAGCCAATTTTTGCAATGATGTGGTTGGGGACATCAGTGGGGTGGTCAGCGGGGTCATCGGCGCCGTCATCATTATCAACCTGGTGGCCTTTTACGGAGACAGCCTGGGATTGGGCGAACTGCTGCTGAGCGTCCTGCTGACCGGACTTATATCAGCGCTGACCGTTGGCGGCAAAGCCATCGGGAAAAACCTGGCCATCACCCGGTCGACGGAAGTCGTCTGGTGGCTGGCCCGCGTGGTGACCACCCTGGAAAAACTGTATTTCTGGAAAAACAGGGGCAAATCCCAGGGCTAACCTTTCCGGCCAAGCTCCTTTGTAAGCGGAGGCCGGTTTCATGAAGGCCGCAGGCGGGAAGTGATTTTATTGGGCCAACTTCTGGAGGGCATCCAGGGGCCCCACGATTTAAAAAAAATGAGCACCGCTGAGCTGGAAAAGCTGGCACGCGAGATCCGCGAGCTGATGACCGAAGTGGTATCGCGGCGGGGGGGGCACCTGGCTTCAAGCCTCGGCGTGGTGGAGATCACGCTGGCGCTGCACAAGGTTTTTCAGTCTCCCACCGACAAAATCATCTGGGACGTGGGGCACCAGAGTTACGCCCACAAAATTATCACGGGGCGCAAAGAAGAGTTCCGCAGCCTCAGGTACCGGGAAGGGATCAGCGGTTTTCCCCGCCCGGAAGAAAGCCCGCACGATGCCTTCGGGACCGGCCACAGCAGCACCTCCATCTCGGCCGCCCTGGGCCTGGCGCTGGCCCGGGACCTGCGCGGCGATAAATACTCCGTGGTGGCAGTCATCGGGGACGGGGCGCTTACCGGGGGGATGGCGCTGGAAGCCCTCAATTTTGCCGGGGAGCTGGACACCAATCTGATCGTGGTGCTGAACGACAACGAAATGTCCATCAATCAAAACGTGGGCGGCTTGAATTCTTACCTGGCGAGGCTGAGGACCGATCCCAAATATTATCGCCTGAAAGAAGACCTGGAGCATGTCCTGGAGCGCATCCCTGCCATCGGCAAGACCGTGGTCCGTTCCGTGGAGCGCTTGAAGGACAGCTTGAAATACCTGGTGCTGCCGGGGATGCTTTTCGAAGAGCTGGGCTTCACCTACCTCGGCCCCATTGACGGCCATAACATCGGCTATCTGCTGGAACTCCTCCGCCAGGCCAGGGCGACAAAAGGCCCTGTGTTTCTGCATGTGGCCACCACCAAGGGCAAGGGGTATCCGCCGGCGGAGAGGCAGCCTCACCTTTTCCACGGCGTGGGCCCTTTCGATCTCCGGACGGGTTCGCTGCAGGGCGCCCCGGTGGATGAGGCGCAGTTCCGCAGCTACAGCGACATCTTCGGGTCGGTAATGGTGGAGCAGGCTGCAAAAGACCCCCAGCTGGTGGCCTTGACCGCCGCCATGGCCGGCGGCACCGGATTGGTAGAATATTCTATAAAATGGCCGGACCGCTTTTTTGATGTGGGAATCGCCGAGCAGAATGCCGTGACCATGGCGGCCGGGTTGGCCGTCGGGGGGTACAGGCCCGTGGTGGCCGTCTACAGCACTTTTCTGCAGCGGGCCTACGACCAGGTGGCCCACGATGTCTGCCTCCAAAAACTGCCGGTCACCCTGGCTGTCGACAGGGCCGGCCTGGTAGGAGAGGACGGGGAAACCCACAACGGCTTGTTTGACCTGGCCTACCTGCGGCACCTGCCCGAGCTGGTGCTGATGGCCCCCGCTGACGGGCTGGAGCTGGCCTGCATGTTAAAGACCGCCTTTTCCCTGGACGGCCCTGCCGCCGTGCGCTATCCCAAGGGCAGAACCGCCGAGCCCCCGCCGCTGGAGGAGTGCCCCGAGCTGACCGTCGGGCAGGGGCGCCTGCTGCAGGAAGGGGAGGACCTGCTTCTTTTGCCCATCGGGTCAATGGTGCTTCCGGCCCTGCAAGCAGGGGAGCTTCTCCGGCAGGAGGGGATCCGCTGCTGCATCATAGATCCGCGCTTTGTCACCCCCCTGGACCGGGAGCTGATCGCCCGCTGGGCCAGGCGCTGCGGGCGGCTGCTGACCGTGGAGGAACACGTCTTAAGGGGCGGCTTTGGAAGCGCCGTGCTGGAATTCCTGCAGGAGGAAGGCCTGCTCCAGCAGGTGAAGGCCGTCTGCCTGGGGCTTCCGCATCCCTTTACGGGGCAGGGAAAGCGCTCGGAACTTTTGGCGCAGTTCGGGCTGACGGGGGAAGGGATTGCCGGGAAGGCCCGCGAATTCTGCCGGGTGCCGGGGGAGGTTTAACGTGGCCGCCGGCAGGGAGAAAATGCGCCTGGACCGGCTGCTGGTGGAGAGGAACTTTTTTCCGTCCCGCAGCAGGGCCGCGGCCGAGATTATGGCGGGGAACATTTACGTAGACGGCGTCAGGGTTGAGAAGCCCGGCACCCCGGTGAAAGCGGAAGCAGCGATCGAGATGCGGGGCAGGGAAACCCCCTACGTGAGCCGCGGCGGGGCCAAGCTGGAAAAGGCGCTGCGGGAATTTGCGATCGAGCTGCGCGGCAGAACCGTCCTGGATATCGGCGCTTCCACGGGAGGTTTCACCCACTGCGCCCTGCTGCACGGTGCGTCCCGGGTGTATGCGCTGGATGTGGGCTACGGGCAGCTGGATTGGACCCTGCGGAACGACCCGCGGGTGGTCAGCATGGAGCGAAAAAACGTCCGTCACCTGGTCCGGGACGACCTCCCTGAGATCCCGGACGTGGCCACGGTGGATGTGTCTTTCATTTCCCTGCGGCTGGTCTTTCCCGTCCTGGACGCCTTGGGCATCGAGGAAGTGCTCTGCCTGGTGAAGCCCCAGTTTGAGGCTTCTCCCCGGGAGGTCGGCAAAAAAGGGGTGGTGAAATCTCCCCAGGTCCATGAGGCCGTGCTTGAGACAACGGTTGCGGAGGCCGGGAAGCGCTCCTACATTTTAAAGGGCCTGACCTACTCGCCGCTGAAGGGCCCCCAGGGCAACATCGAGTACCTGGCCTACTTTCGGCGATGGCGGGGAGAAGAGGAAAAAGCACCTCCCGCCGGCGGGGGGGAAGCGAGGGCGGATATCGCCTCCGTTGTTTCACGCGCCCGGGAAGCGCTGGGCGAGGGGCGCTTTTCGATATAATTTGCTTTATGCATGGTGGCGTGCCGCGAGGGGGGAACCCCTTTGGTCCCGTTTCAGCCCCTGACGCGCGGCAAGGCGGTTTGGCGCGGGAGGCCGGCGCCCTGGGGGTTGTGTGGTGCGACTGTTTGCTCCAAGGGAGGCAGGATAGAATGGGTTTGTTGAAAGGCATCGGGCTGATCCCAAACTGGCAAAAAGAGAGAGCCAGCGAAGTGATCGGGAAGATCTCCACCTTTTTTGAAGGGCACGGTGTGCCCGTATATATCGTGCCCGAGAAGGAACCCCTGCTGAAACTCTCCCCCCCCATAGAAGAATTCAGGGAATGGCCGCAAAAAGTCGAGCTGGTTATCGTGGTCGGGGGGGACGGCACCTTTTTGAGGGCGGCCAGGGAAATAGCCATGTACGGGCTCCCCATCCTGGGGATCAACCTGGGTTACAAGGGATTTTTGAGCGAGATCGAGCTGACCGGGCTGGAGCACTCCCTGGAAAAAGTGGTAAAAAAGGAATATTTCCTGGGAGAGCGGATGATGCTCAGGGCCGATGTCTACCGGGACGGGGAACTCTTTGCGTCTTCCGTCTCCCTGAACGACGTGATCATTTCCCGGGGGCCTTTTTCCCGCATCATCAGGCTGGATACATATATTAACGAAGATTTCCTGGAAAGCTACCCCGGCGACGGCATCATTGTGGCCACGCCCACGGGCTCCACGGGTTATTCCCTGTCAGCCGGGGGGCCGGTGTTGAACCCTTCCCTGAAGACGCTGATCATCACCCCCATCTGTCCTCACCTGCTGTACCAGCGCTCGGTGATCGTGGGCGAAGAAGAGGTGGTGACCGTGATCGTCAATTCGGAATACGCCGGCGTCTTTATAACCCTTGACGGACAGGAAGGCTTCGCCCTTCAATACAAGGACCGGGTTGAGGTAAGGAAAGCCGACTGCTCCACGAGAGTGGTCACCTTCCCCACCAGCAATTTTTATAAGCTGCTGCACGAAAAACTGATGAGGGCTTAGGGCCGCTCTCCCCGGTGGGCGGCATGCCGGTCCGGGCGCAAAAGTGGCGGTTCCTGTTTGCCTGGCAATAACTTCACGGCAATCGGTGACGGTTCCAGGCGTGCCTGGCAACAGTTACCATCACCGGGCAGGTGCCGGCGTTTTTTTAATTGCCTGACGGCAAGGAGTGACGGTTCGAGCGCCGGGGAAAAAGCCGGCACGGGGCAGGGGATGAAAGAGCCCTGCTTGAAAACAATTGCTGCGCCATCAAGGTACCGGGTTACGCTTGTGCGGCTAGCGGATTCGCAGTCAGAAGCGTTGGCGCATGAAGCACAAAACGTGGCGGTCCCTGCTTGCCTGGTAAAGATTACCATCGCCGGATGGAAGGTGGTGCTTCCCCCCCTGGGTTCGCCGCGAGGATCGGGATTCATAGGCCAAAGCGCCATTGCCGGTCCCGAACGGGGGGGACGGGCGGGCCGGGGGCGTTTTTTCGGTTGCGGTCTGACCCGCTGTGCTAATCTCCTTGCTTTTTGACGGAGGTGTCGGGTTGCTGTCATTTTTGAACGTGCGGGGTTTTGCACTTATTGATGAGCTCTCGCTGGATTTCTTCCCGGGCTTGAACGTTCTGACCGGGGAGACCGGTGCCGGCAAATCCATCGTTATCGGGGCCATCGGGCTGATCCTGGGGGAAAGGGCGTCCAGCGAACATATCCGTTCCGGGTCGGACGAGGCGCTGATCGAGGCGGTTTTCCATCCGCCCCACGGCCTTGAAGAGCTGGAAGAAAAACTGCAGGCGCTCGGGCTGCCGGAAACAGGGGATGAAGTGGTGGTGACCCGGGAAATCACCCGCAGCGGTCGGAACACCTGCCGGATCAACGGGCGCATGGTGCCTCTTGGAGCTTTAAAAGAGCTGGGCAGCGTCCTGGTGGACCTGCACGGCCAGCACACCCACCAGTCCCTTTTGAAGCCGGGGTACCATCTTTTTCTGCTGGACGAGTTTGGGGGCGAAGAACTCCTGGCTGCCAGAAAAAGCTTGCGCGATCTTTATGATCACTGGACGGAAATTACAAAAGAACTGAAAGCCCTGGGCTCCAGCGAAGAGGAAAGGGCCAGGAAACTGGAGCTTTTTCGCTACCAGCAGGAGGAGATCGAGAGGGCGGAGTTGAAACCTGAAGAGGAAAAGCAGTTGGAACAGAAGCTGTTGTTTTTGGACAACCAGGGAAAAATCCTCAATGCCCTCCACCGGGCCCACGCGGAGCTTTACGGGGGTGAAGTGCAGCAGGCGTCGGTGCTGGATGTCGTAGGCCGCATCAAGGAGGAGCTTTCTTCCCTGCAGGAGGTTGACCCCAACCTCTCTTCGTTTGTGCAGATCCTCCAGGAAGTGAGTGCCGGGCTGTCGGAGCTGGGGCACGATCTCTTCAGCTACCTGGACAGTTTCGAAGTGTCTGTCGGCGAAAGGGAGGACATCGAAAAGCGCCTGGAACTTTACCGGCGCTTAAAGGCGAAATACGGCCCCTCAGTGGAAGAAGTGCTGGCTTACGGGGAGCAATGTGCGGAAGAAATGGAACACCTCCAGAAGAGCGAGGAGAGGGCCCGCCTGCTGGAAGAGAAACAGCGATCGCTGCTCCAGGACATCCAACAGGCGGCCGGCATCCTTACTGAAAAGCGGGACAAGGCCTCCCGCCAGCTGGAGGGCCTTGTCCAGGGAACCCTGGGTGAGCTCGGCATGGAAAAGGCGGAGTTCCAGGTCTTCTTCAGGCAGCTCGATTTTCCGGGCCGCAAAGGGCAGGAAGAGGTTGAGTTTATGTTTTCGGCCAACCCCGGGGAACCTCCCCGCCCCCTTTCCCGCATTGCTTCAGGCGGTGAAATGGCCCGGGTGATGCTGGCTTTGAAATGCATTTTGGCCGAGCAGGACCGCATCCCCACCTTGATTTTTGATGAGATAGACAGCGGAATCGGGGGTAGGGTCATCCAGAGGGTGGCCGAAAAGATGGTGGAGCTGGGCAGGAAGCACCAGGTGATCTGTGTCACCCACAGCCCCCATATCGCCAGCTCGGCCCACCACCAGTACCAGCTGTATAAGGAAGAGGCGGCTGGGCGCATGATTACCCGCGTCCGTCAACTGGAAGGCGAAAAGCGCATTGAAGAGATCGCCCGGCTGCTGGATGGCGATCCAGGCGGCATTTCCAGACGGCACGCCAGGGAGCTTTTGCAGAAAGCGGAGGAGTTCAGGGAAGAGTAGCGGCGCAGCTTTATATTTCTTTTTTTTATGCGCATTTATCATTTCCCCGGGACCGGCAAACGATATGAAGAGGGGGGAATCGCATTGCCCGATGACGACAAAAAAATCCTGGGATTGGTTGCGTCCCGCAGGAAGCGGGGAAACTCGAACCTCCTGGTCAAGCAGGCCTTGAAGGGCGCGGCCCGGGCGGGAGCGGAGGCAGAGCTGCTCGACCTGACCTCCCTCAACGTTGAAACGTGCCGGGGCTGCCTTTCCTGTGTGTTCAAGGGCAGCTGCCCGCAGGAAGACGATATGGAGTACTTTTTGGATAAAGCCATCTCTGCCGACGGCGTTGTGCTGGCGGCTCCCACCTACCTGCTTACGCCAGCAGCAAGGTTGAAACTGCTTTTGGACCGCTTTTTGATGTTTTCTCCGCGCCTGGACGAAGTGGCTTCCAAAGACAGGGCTGCCGTGACCTTTACGGTGGCCGGCAGCAGTTTGTGGAACCCGCTGGGGCTGGAACTCGTCAACCAGTTTGCCCTGGGCCTGGGCTTTCCCGTCATCGATTACCGGGAAGCGTACGCGCCGGGGCCCGGTGAGGTGGTGCTGCAGGAGCAGTTAATGGAAGACGTCTTCAGTTTGGGCGGCAAACTGCTTTACTTTTTGGAAGGCCGGGAAGAGAAAAGGGGGCCCGATCCGTTCCAGTGTCCTGTCTGCTTCGGGAAGGTCTTCAGGCGCGTGAGGAACGGGCGGGTGGAGTGCCCCATGTGCCTGATAAAGGGACAGGTGATCCAGGGCGAAACGGGAGAAGCCCTGCATTTTTCCGAGGAAGAGATCCATGACCACTTTTTTACACCTGATCACCGGCGCCGCCATATCGAAGAATGGATTAAAAAAACAAGGGAGCCCTATTTAAATAAGTTGGGAGAAATAAAAGAGAAGTTGAAAGCGTATGATCTTACGTAATCCACAATAACCCATCATTTGCAAGGGGAGGTGAGGCTTGACCGGCCACAGCAAGGGATGCCGGCCAAGCACCTGAGAATGGATTTTGAACTCAACACGGAGCAGAAAACCATGCAGAAGGCTGCCCGGGAATACGCCGAAAATCGCATCGTTCCCGTGGCGGCCGAATGTGACGAGAAGAACGAGACACCGGTAGAGCTCCTCAGGGACATGATCCTGCAGGGGTACAGCACCATGACCATCCCCGAAGAATACGGGGGCGGGGGCTTGGACTGCCTGACCGCCTGTCTCGTGGTAGAGGAGCTCTCCAGGGGTTGTGCGGGGATTTCGACCAGCGCTGCAGCCAATTCGCTCGCCGCCTACCCCATTTTGGTCGGCGGCACGCACGAGCAGAAATTAAAGTATTTGACCCCCCTTTCGGAAGGGAGTTTTGCCGCTTTCTGCCTCACCGAACCGGCTGCAGGCTCAGATGCTGCAGCCATCGCTACGCAGGCCAGGAAAACGGACGGCGGATATGTTGTAAACGGCCGCAAGTGTTTTATTACCAACGGCGGCCTCGCCGACGTATACACGGTTTTTGCCACCGTCGACCCGGGAAAAGGGGCCAGGGGCATCACTGCCTTCATCCTGGAAAAGGGTTTTGAAGGCCTCTCTTCGGGCAAAAAAGAGAACAAAATGGGCATTCGCGCTTCGAACACGACGGAAGTGATCATGGACGATGTTTTTGTGCCGGAAGAAAACATGCTGGGAAAGCCCGGCGGCGGGTTCCGCATTGCCATGACCACCTTTGATATTTCCAGGCCCATGGTGGGCGCCATGGCGCTTGGCATCGCCCGGGCTGCTTACGAGCAGGCCGTGGAGTATGCGCGCCAGAGGGAACAATTTGGCAAGCCCATCAGCTCTTTCCAGGCCATCCAGTTCAAGCTTGCCGATATGGCCATGAAGATCGAGGCTGCCAGGATGCTCGTGTGGCGGGCCGCTGCACTGGTCGACAACGAGGCCAAGCGCTTTTCCGGGCCTTCGGCCATGTCAAAGGCCTTTGCCGGGGATATTGCCATGGAGGTCACAACCGATGCCCTCCAGGTGATGGGCGGCTACGGTTATATGAAGGATTATCCCATGGAAAAATACATGCGGGATGCCAAGATCATGCAGATTTACGAGGGAACGAGCGAAATCCAGCGCCTTATCATCGCCAACGAAGCGCTGAAAGGGAGAATATAACAGCTTCGCCTGCCGAAGAGGGTGAACGCAGGAGAAGCAGAGGGAAAGGCAAAGGGGGAAACGCCTTGGGACATCCGGTTATCGATCTGCACATCCATGTCGGAAACAAGAATATGATCAAGCCGTTCGTCTGGAAATGGGTCGAGGAGTTTATGGAAGCGGGGAACGGGCTGGACCGGGTGGCCAACAGCGAAGGGGAACTCGACCCGGCCGCCCTGGAAGCGTTTCTGGAGGAATGCGGCATAGATTACGGGGTCTGCCTGGCCGAACTGTCCCCCATTACCACGGGGATGACCTCAAACGAACACGTGGCCGAGTTCTGCCTCGGACGCCACCGCCTGGTCCCGTTTGCCAACGTGAACCCCTACCTGGTGACGCGGCCGGAAGAGGAGCTGCGCTACTGCCTGGACGCACTGGGCATGAAAGGGGTTAAGCTCTACCCATCCTACCAGCATTTCTACCCCAATGACCGGCGGCTTTACCGTTTCTACCAGCTGGCCGAAGAAAGGGGGATCCTGGTTATGTCCCACACCGGCAGTTCCATTTTCCCCGGTGCCCGCATGCGCTTCAGCGATCCCATTTACTGGGATGATGTGGCCGTGGACTTTCCGGAGCTGAAGATCGCCCTGGTTCACAGCGGGCGCGGCTTCTGGTACGAGAAGGCCTCTTTTTTGGCCCAGCTTCACACCAACGTCTACCTGGAAATCGCCGGCCTGCCGCCGAAGAATTTGCTGCAGTACATCCCCAGGCTGGAAGATCTCTCCTCGAAGGTGCTTTTCGGCTCGGATTGGCCGGGCTCTCCCACCCCCAAGCGCAACATCCAGGCCATCAGAGAGCTGCCGATCAATGAACAAAGCAAAAGCGACATTCTCGGCGGGAATGCCTCACGGCTTTTACATCTCGGTTGAAATAAAGAAAAGCCGCAGGCGCAGGACGTTTTTTGGTGAGGAAACAACATGTGAATAGGTTTTCGTGGGGCGTTAATGCCGGCCGTTAATGCTTTTTTGCACTGTTCGGCCGGCTTGGCGCACAGGAGAAAAAAGAAACTCTTTTCTGCATGCGGAAGGGGAGGCAAAATGATGGACATTGAAGAAAAGACGTTCCGGACAAACCGGGTCTACAGCGGCAAAATTGTCAATGTCAGGATCGATGACGTGCTGCTGCCAAACGGTTCAGAAAGCAAGCGGGAGGTTGTGGAGCATCCAGGAGCCGTAGCCATTGTCCCCATTGCCCAGGACGGGCAGGTGCTGTTGGTCAGGCAGTACCGGAAGCCGGCGGAAAAGGTGCTGCTGGAGATCCCCGCGGGCAAACTGGAAGAGGGCGAGGCCCCGGAGGAGTGCGCCCGCCGGGAAATGGCGGAGGAGGTTGGATTCTGGCCCGGCGAGCTGAAACTCGTGTCGACCTTTTATACTTCTCCCGGTTTTTCCAGTGAAATTATTTATTTATTCCTGGCAAAGGACTTTTCCAGGGCAGAGAATACAAAAGGGCCCGAGGACGAACACCTTGAACTGGAGAGGATTTCTTTGAAGGAGGCTCCCCGCCTGATCCGGGACGGAGAGGTGGAAGACGGAAAAACCATTGTCGGCCTGCTGATGGCCCTCCATCATGATAACGGGTAACACCCACCGGGTCTTTCGAATTTTTCCCGCAAATATGTGCTTAAAAGGGAGAAGGGGAAAGGCAGGCCGACAGGCGGTATTGCCGTTTTTGGAAGCGCTGACCGGTTGAGGAATGGAACTGCTTCACGGAAAACAAAAGAATGCGTAAAAAAAGGATTTCTGGAAACCGTGTGGAATTAGTAAAAAAATTGCCCGATCACTTCAAAAGGGGATATCTCTGGATGGAGCGCATTTTAGAAGACTTCATTAATTACCTCTCGGTAGAAAAGGGCCTGGCCAGAAATACCCTTGAGTCTTACCATCGGGACTTGAAAAAATATATGCAGTTCTTGAATAATAACGGGATACCGGATGTTAAGACCTCAACCCCTGCGGTTATTTCTCAGTTTTTGATGGAACAAAGGCAAAGCGGGCTTGCCGCTGCGACCATCAACAGAAACCTCGCTTCCATCCGTTCGTTCTATCATTTCCTGCTCAAGGAAGGGTCCATCCAGGAAAACCCGGCAGTGGAGATGGAGGCTTCCCGGACCGAAAAGAAGCTTCCCAGCGTGCTTTCCTTCTCCAATGTGGATCTGCTGCTGGATCAGCCCGACCTGACGAGCATTACCGGCAAAAGAGACAAAGCGATGCTGGAGCTCCTTTACGCAACGGGCATCAGGGTTTCTGAGCTGATTTTTCTCGACCTGAACAGCGTGAACATCAAAATGGGGTTTTTGCGGTGTGATGGAAAGGGCAGGAAGGAGCGGATGATCCCCCTCGGCTCCATGTCCATAAAAAGCCTGGAGGACTATCTCCAAAAGAGCCGCCCCAAACTCCTTAAGTTAAAGGATGAAAAGGCGCTTTTCATTAACCAGCACGGGAAAAGGCTGACACGACAAGGCTTCTGGAAGCTGTTAAAAAAGTACGCGTTAAAAGCGGGAATCCAGGACATTATCCCCCCCCATACCCTGCGCCATTCGTTTGCCACGCACCTCCTCGAAAACGGGGCCGACCTGCGGTCTGTTCAGGAAATGCTCGGACATGCCGATATCTCGACCACCCAAATATACACCCACGTTTCCCGGAAAAGAATCAAAGAAATTTACAGGAAAACGCATCCCCGGGCCTGACAGGAGTGTGAGGGAGCGATTTTTTTTGCGAACAGAGCGATGATCATTGTGCTGGACGGCCTGGGAATAGGCGCTCTGCCCGATGCCGGCCGCTTTGGTGATGAGGGGGCCAACACCCTGGGCCACCTTTTTGCATGTAAAGGGGAGGTTCATCTCCCCAATCTGCTGGCATTGGGGATGGGAAAGCTGCTGCCGGCCCCCTGGACAGACAGCGGTTCTGCCGCCATCGGCGCCTACGGGCGGATGGCGGAGCGTTCCCCCGGCAAGGACACCACCTCGGGGCACTGGGAACTGGCCGGGGTAGTTTCGCAAAAGCCCTTCCCCGTGTATGCGGACGGCTTTCCGGAGGAAATCATTCAAACCTTTGAGACCCTGATCGGCCGCAAAGTCCTGGGCAATGTGGTCGCTTCGGGGACAGAAATTTTGAAAGTGCTGGGGGAGAAGCACCTGGAGACAGGCTTCCCCATCGTCTATACCTCGGTAGACAGCGTTTTTCAGATTGCGGCCCACGAAGAGGTGGTGCCGCTGGGCACCCTGTATGAATGGTGCCGCATTGCCCGCGAAAAAGTGCTGGTCGGAGAGCATGCGGTAGGGCGGGTGATCGCCAGACCCTTTAAAGGCCGGGCCGGGAACTTCTGGCGGACGAAAGGCCGCCGCGATTTCTCGCTGCCCCCGCCTTCCCCGACCCTTCTCGAACTGGCGGAAAGAGCAGGACTGGACGTATGGGTTGCAGGCAAGGTGAGCGATATATTTGCGGGGAAAGGGGTAACAGAGCACCTGCCCGCTTCCAGCAACAACGAGATCATGGAAGAAATAACCCGGGGCATTCGGTCCCATTTTCACGGCCTGCTCTGGGCCACCCTGGTCGATTTTGATATGCTTTACGGGCACCGCAATGACGTGGAAGGCTTTGTGCGGGCCCTGGAAGAGTTTGACGTGTGGCTGGGGGAGAATCTTCCTGAATTAAAGCCCGGCGATATCCTGTTTGTCACCGCAGACCACGGGTGCGACCCCACCCGCGAAGGGACGGATCACACCAGGGAGTACGTGCCCCTCCTGGTTTATGGAGAGGGCCTGATCCCGTCTGATTTAAACGTGCGGGAAAGTTTTGCCGACCTGGGGGCCACCGCTGCAGAGCTCCTGCAGTGCAGCCCGCCGAAGGACGGTTCGAGTTTTGCTTCCAAACTGTTTCCAAAAGGGGATTTACGGAGATGACCATCCTGGACCTGATTATTAAAAAGAGGGACGGGCAGAGCCTCAGCGAAGAAGAAATCAGGTACCTCATCAACGAGTATAACGAAGGCAGGCTTCCCGATTACCAGATGGGGGTCTTGCTGATGGCCATTTATTTTCGGGGGCTCAGCGCCAAAGAAACGAACGCGCTTACCCTGGCCCTGGCTGAATCGGGGGAAATGCTCAACTTCGACTCACTTCCAAAGCTCGTTTTGGACAAGCACAGCAGCGGGGGAGTGGGCGACACCACGACCCTCGTTTTGGCCCCCTTGGTCGCCGCTGCCGGCGGACCCGTCGCGAAAATTTCCGGGAGGGGTTTGGGATTCACCGGCGGAACCATTGACAAACTGGAGAGCATCCCGGGTTTTCATGTTCATCTGCCCGTGGAACGCTTCATGGAATTGGTGAAGGAAAACAACCTGGCCATCATGGCCCAAACGGAAAGCCTGACACCGGCAGAGGGAAAGCTCTATGCGCTGCGGGACGTAACCGGAACGGTGGAGAACATTTCCCTCATCGCAGCCTCCATCATGAGCAAGAAGATTGCGGCGGGAGCGCATGCCATCCTGCTCGATGTTAAAACGGGGCGCGGCGCGTTCATGCAAAGCAGGGAAGAGGCGTTTGAGCTGGCTGAAATCCTGGTGCGCATAGGCAAAGACATGGACAGGCGGATCGTATCTGTGGTGACCGACATGAACCAGCCGCTGGGCTATGCGGTGGGCAATGCCCTGGAGGTGAACGAGGCCGTGTCCGTCCTGAAGGGGGAAGGGCCCGGTGACATAGAGGAGCTCTCCCTCATCCTGGGCGGCTATATGCTGGCCCTGGGCGGCACGGCGAGGAACACCGAGGAAGGCCGGGAAAAAGTGACCAGGCTGCTCCACAACGGTTCCGCGCTGCAAAAATTCAGGGAAATGGTCCGCTGCCAGGGCGGGGACGACGGCTTTATTGATGACCCTTCCCTGCTGCCGCAGGCCGCGTATTCTGAAGAATTAATCGCTTCCAAGGGCGGATATATACGAGAAATTGATGCCAAGCGCATCGGGAATATTTCCGTGATGCTGGGTGCAGGGAGAACGGTAAAAAACGAAGAGCTGGACCTGGCCGCCGGCATTATTCTGCACCGCAAGGTAGGCGGAGAGATCCAGCAGGGAGAGCCCCTGGCGACCGTTTACGGCAACGACAGGGAAAAAGTCGGGGTGGCTGCCAGGGCCCTGGACAGCGCTTTTACCATGGGCAAAGAAAAGCTGGAGGAGATGCCTCCCCTGATTTACGGGGTGGTTCCACCCTTCCCCAGTTGATACCCAACCCGGACAAGCCAGTGCCAAAAAAGTTGAATTTCAAAACGACCCTTCTAAACGCAAAAACCATCAGCTTTCACGAGATGGCTTGAAAAAGTGTTGCCAAACTTGCAAAGTACTTGAGAACCAAGTGCTGATTCAACCCCCAACCTGGACACAGCCAGTACCATAAAAGTTGAATTTCAAAATGACCCTTTCTAAACGTAGGAAACATCAGTGTTCACACGATCTCTTGAAAAAGTTTTGCCAAATTTACAAAGAACTT
>PWTK01000069.1 GCA_003563895.1 Syntrophomonadaceae bacterium | reverse complement strand
TTTTCTCTCCGTACCAGTAAAAATAAGGAGGCCTTCATTGAAAGCTTCACCGGGAGCCACCGGGATGTATTCCATTTTCTCAGCGAGGAAGTCCTCGCCCGGCAGCCGGATCCAATCCGGGAATTCCTGCTGCAAACTTCAATCTTACGCCGCCTTGCAGCACCCCTCTGCAATGCGGTTACCGGGAGGGAGGACAGTGCTGAAGTGCTGGAAGCCCTCAAACGCGATCAGCTGTTTCTTTTCCCCCTGGACGACCTGGAATACTGGTACCGTTACCATCCCCTTTTTGCCGAACTGCTCGCCCATCAACTGAAAAGAAGCCGCTCGAAAATAGTGCCCGAACTTCACAAAAGGGCCGCCGGTTGGTTCCTGGAAGCAGGCGAGTTCGGGGAGGCAATCCATCATGCCTTTAACAGCGACAACCCGGAACAGGCCGCCTCTATTCTTCATGATCACTACAAGCACATCGTAATTTCGGAAGGCCCGTGGCTGATCAAGCAGTATTTGCAGAAGCTTCCCGAAGGACTGCTGCCCAGGCACCCATCCCTGCTGGCGTACAAGGCCTTCATGTTTTTTTTACAGGAAAGAAAAGAAGAAGCCGAAGCCCTCCTGGAGCAGGCGGAAAAGCTCGGCTACGAAGACAAGAAGCTTCAGGCGGAGTTTGAAGGAATGCTGGCTGTGGCGAAAGCGGTTTTTCAGACCACCGCCCATCAGTTTGCCCCGGCCTTAAACAATACGGAAAAGGCGTTAAAAAAGCTCCCTTCTGACAGCCACTACTGGCGGATATGGGCCGCCTTCTTCTCGGGAGATATCAGGTACTTTTCCGGCAGCCCGAAAAGCGCCTATCCCTTTTACCTGGAAGCATACAGAAACAGCGAAAAAATCGGCAGCCCCTACCTGGCTGTAAACTGCAGCATAAAAGTGGCCAATGCGCTCCGCTCCATGGGAAAGCTGAAAGAAGCCGAAGAATTGGCGCAGAAAATGCTCCGGGAGGCCGGAGACGAAGGTTTGTCAAGCGTCCCCAGGGTGGGCACGCTCCGGGTATTGCTGGGAGAACTGCTGCGGGAACAGGGTGAGCTGGAGGAAGCGCTGCGCTGCATAGATGAAGGGATTTCTCTCAGCAAACCGGAAAAGCCTTTCCTGGGTTGGAACTACCTTTTAAAAGCAGCGCTTTCTTTTTCCAGGCAGGAATACCCGAAAGCCCTGGAGGCCATCGAGATGATCCGTGAACTCGACCGGGAACCGGGCCTGCCCCAGTACATCACAATACCCGCCGCTTCATGGGAGGGCCGCATCCTTCTCGAAATGGGAGAACCGGCCGAAGCCAGGGCTGTGCTTGAAGGGGCAGGAATTACAGAAAGGGCCGGGGTAAAAGGCGGCCAGGAACGAGGGCACCTGGTTGTTGCCCGCATCCTCATGCGGGAGAAAGAAAAAAACATGGGCCAGTCCCGCAGGATTTTGGACCGGGTAGAAAATTTTGCCGCCTCTGGGGGCAACCACAGGTTTCTGCTTGAAACAATGCTCGCCAAAACCGGCCTGGAGGAAAAAGCCGGCAATTTTGAAACAGCAGAACAACTCCTGCAAAAAGTCCTCCGGGAGGGAAAAGAGGCCGGGTATTATCAAGTTTTTATCGACGAAGGAAGGGACCTCGCTTCCGTTTACGCCAGAATTATAAGCGGGGGAAAGGGGGGCCTCTCCCTGCCGGCAAACAAGGAAATCCTGAAGTATGCCAGGGAAATATACAAAAACATTGTGCCGAAAATCACTCCGGACGATAAAGAACGAGAAAAGGGCGGAACTAGTGAAATCCCCGACCCCGGCGCCCACCGCGTGCTGGTTGAAGGGTTGAACCCGCGAGAACTGGAAATACTGAAACTGATCGCCGAAGGGCTTCCCAACCAGGAAATATCGAAAAAGCTATTCCTGTCGGTGGGAACCGTCAAGTGGTACACCAGCAATATTTACGGGAAGCTGGGGGCCAGAAACAGGGCCGAAGCTGTCACGCTTGCCCAGAAATTGAACCTGTTTTCCTGACGGCCTGCCGAGTTGCCGGGAGTCGGCTTTTCCCGGGCCATCAACCGGCAGGCCTCTTCTTGTCCCTGCAGGCAAATCAATATCGGGCAAAAGAGCATGCAGTCAAGAAAAGCCCTACCCATAGTAAAGATCATCAATGGGCTTTTGCTGTTTTTTTGCCTGCAGGGACAAAAGGTCGACACCCGCATCTCTTAGCTTCAAAACAAAGCCGTATAAAGCAGGCCGATCAGGCAGGTTTCCCCTTACAAGGGTGGTGCCATCGCTTTGATGGTTGACGGTTAACCCATCGAAGTATTCCTCTATCCAACAATCGAGGTGCGCTGCGGATCGCACTTTAACCTGCCAAACATATTTTTCTTTGTCAACCCTCGCATTCTCGTTATTATTACCCATAGTTCCACCTCCCTTGAACCGGTTAAGCCAACGTTTATCCGGTTAAATCCTTATACCTATACGAAATTTGCTCCCGGGCGCCACGTTCGTTCAATCCTCGTCCATTACGATACCGATGCGGGCCAGCAAATAAGACTGCGCCTGCAGGTAATACTCCGTCCTGGCCTGCCGGTAAGACAGCTCTTTTTCCCGCACCTCGAGCTTTTTCTCTTTAAACTCCAGCCCGGACACAACCTCCTGCTCATACTTGCTGCGGAAGCTGTCCAGCCTGCATTCAGCCTCCTTCAGGCCAAAGCGCTCGTTTTCATATTTCTTCGCAGCGGCTGCCAGCGTTTCTTTTTCTTCTTCGTAATTTGCCCGCAGCTCTTTTGCAGTTTCCTCCAGCTCCAGCCCCGCCTTTTCTACTTCCAGCTCGGCTGCCCGGTATTTCCTGCGGTCATACGGGGAAGTATCCTCCAGATCGTAGAGAGCATTTTCAAGTTCATCTTCAGCCCGGCGGTACTGAACGCTTTTTTCCAGCTCGGGAGGGCCAAGCCCAAAAAGTTGATCCCTGTCCGGCAGCGACGGGCTCAAATCGTAAAGGGCAAAGGGTTCATCAAGGGGCAGCCCGAGCAGTTTCCTGAACTTGCGGCGGAGCGCATCTTCCTTGTGTTGAAGATCCTTGAGCTCCTTCCTGCCTTCCCTTACTTTCTCTTCCGCGGCAGCAACTTTCCCCGGGATGACCAGGCCCATCTCCTCTTTGATCTCCGCCACCTCGTGAAGATTTTGCCGGTGAGACAATGCCTGCCGCAGTAATTTTTGCTGCCGCTGTAAAAACAGCAGGTTAAAATAAGTCGTTTTCACATGGTAGTCAATAACCTCGGGCATTATCTCCAGCATATCCCCGGAGCGGTCCGCCTTTTTTCTCAGCCGGTCGGCGCCCACTTCGTCCTCGACCGCCTTCGCCTGGCGGTAGCGTGCAAGAAGTTGTGATCTGCCCCGGCGCAGGTCGGTAAGCTCATCATCCAGCTTTTTCTTATCTTCCCGCGCCCTGGCCAGCTCCTCCTTTATCTCCATCAGCTGCGAATCATCCTCCTCCAGCTCTTTTGTTTTCTGTTCCATGGAAGCAATAAGTTCTTCCTGCCCGGCAATCTTTTCCTCCCACTCTTCTACAGCCGCTTCCAGCTGCTCGATATCTTCCCGCATGGCTGTGCTGTCATAGTAGCCCGCGGCTTCGATCAGTTGTTCTTTCGCCAACTCATGCTCCACTTCCGCCTTTCGCAAATTCGGCCCACTTTCGCAGGCTTTTTCCCTGGCCCGTTCCAGGGTGATTTCGCTGCCCGCAAAAGCGGTCGGGCCGGTCAAGACGGCAAAAATCAAGATGAAAACCAGCAAACTGCAGGTTTTTTTAAGCAGCAACGTTATTCCCTCCAATCTCACGTTATTTTTCCCCGGCAACCGGTTCCACCCTGTCACCTTCGCGAATATCTTCCACCCGGTGGCTCACTATCACCAGGTCTCCTTCCGTCAACCCGTCGGTAATGACCACCTTGCTGCCGGTTTCCAGGCCGGTGGTCACTTTCCGTGCCCTGGCCCTGCCGTTTTCGACCACGGGAACAGCGTCTTCCCCCTGGTGCCTGAAAAGGATTCGCCCGGGCACCACCATCTGCTCCGCTAATTCCTCTAAGATAAATTCCACCTCCAACTCGTAGCCGGGCGCTATCCGCACATCCTCAGGCACATCCGGCAGGACGGTAACCGCCACCCGATCTTCCTCCAGGCCGAGCGGCGATAGATCCTTCTCCGCGTGCGGCGCTATTCGAACCACTTCCCCGGTGAATTTTCGATCGGCTTCTCTTTTCTCCAGAGTCAACCTTACTGTCATGCCCTCAGAAATGTCGTAAATATCGCGGGTCAGCACCCTCGTTTCCACCTTGTAATTCTCCGGAGAAAAAAGCTCCATCATGGGCACCTCCGGGGCTGCCAGGCCGCCTTCCACCGCCTCCAGGTTTATCACCTTTCCGGAGATGGGAGCGTGGATGCGGTAGTGGTCCAGCCGGTGCTGTAAAAGCTTGACCTGTGAGTCGGCGGCTTCTTTCTGCGCTTCGATAATCTCCTCACTGCCCCGCGGAGGCTCGTAAGTTTCTTTTAGCACCTGAAGAGCTTTTCGCCGCTGCTGCAAGTGGTAGCCGGCTTCGGCCCACAGGTTTTCCGCCTTTTCCAGCTCCTTCCCGGAGACGGCCTCCTGCTCGTAAAGCGCTTTTATTCTTTTATACTCCCTTTCTGCAGCCCTTTTGTTTTCCCTGGCCTGTTCAATGGCTGTTTCTTTGCTTTTTATCTCCGCCTCCCCAGGTTGTTCATGCAGCTTTTCCTCTTCGCCCTCGAGCTGCCTCAGCCGGGCTTCCGCTTGCTCCAGCTGACAACGTATCTCTTCATCTTCCAGCACCACCAGCAGGTCCCCTTCTTCCACCCGGTCGCCTTCTTCCACCTTGAGCTCGGCAATACGGGCACTGGTTAGCGGATGCACTGCGAGCTCATCCGGGGACGTAACGGAACCGTCTTCGGTAAAGCTGTGCTGTATATCTTCTGAGTCCATCCGCTTTACTTCCACGGCTTCCCCGCGCAATAAATCAGCTACCAAGAACCCGGCCACAAGCAGCACCGCGATCGCACCCAGGATAATCTTCCATCTTTTTTTCATACTCCTCTCCCCTTTCCGGATATTCATTCCCTCGATTTGAGCACTTCAACCAGGTCCAGTTTCCTCACCCTTTTTAACGCAAAACGCTGGGCCACCCAGATGGAAAAGGCGCTGAACAGCACCCCTGCGATCACAATTTGTTCAGAAATTACCACAGGCAGGGTGTACATATCGGTGGCCGACTCCGCGGCAAACCCTGTAAGGATAAGCCAGGCCAGGGGAATACCGGCCAGCAGGGCGAAAACGGCGAGAAACCACTGCTCGAAAGTAATAACCGACAGCACTTCCCGGGAGGTCATGCCCAGCACCCTCATGGAAGCCAACTCCCGGCTGCGTTCTGACAGGATGATAAAGCTGGTGATATAAATAATGGCAAAGCTGAACAGCAAGCCGACGACAGGGAAGGTGCGGACAATAACACCCATTGTGCTCCAGACTTCCTGCAGCTCCTCCCGCATGGTCAGCCAACCGTCAATGCCGGCCACGGCTTCGCTTTCCTCGTAATGCTCGTGGAGCACCGCCAGGGTTTTTTCGCTATCCGTGCCCTCTCCTTCCACCAGCAAAGCGGTGGCAAAAGCACCCTGCCCCGCAATTTCCTCTGCGGCGGCAATCTCCATGTAGGCATTCATGCCGGTATACTGGGGTATCGTCTGAAGCACTTCCAGCTCCGCTTCTTCGCAGAAAAAGGGGCTGTCCACCTCTACCCTGTCGCCGGGGCGCACATCTAGATTATCCGCCAGGCGCTCCGCGATAATGAGGCCTTCCTGGGGAGGTGAAACCCTGTTGTGATCTTCATCCAGGATGTTGTACAGCCTGCTTTCCGGCGTGAGGCCCAGCAGCTCCACCTCTTCCTCCCGCCAGCGGTGGGACATTTCCACCGGCACTTCGACGATGGGTTCCACCCGGCCGATCCCGGGGAGCGTTTCCACTTCCTGCTGCGCCGCCTCCCGGGGCAGCGGCTCCGCCAGGTTTATCCTGGCGTCATATGTCTCCACGCGGTCATGCTGGTGAAACAAAAAGGCGGGCACGCTTTCATAAGCCAGGGAGAAGGTGGAGATCACCATGGCGCAGCTGGCGGCAATACCGAAAAACATAAAGGCGCTCCTGCCGCGGCTTCTGCCCAGGTTCCGCACCGCCATCTTGCCCTGGACGGTTAACATGGCCGCAAAAAATTGCATTTTTTCCAGGATGTTTTTCCTCATGGAGGGCGGGGCTGGGGGCTGCATGGCCTCGGCCGGCTCAAGCTTTAACACCTTCCTGCTGCCCAGGTAGCCGGCCGTTCCCATAACCGCCAGGCAGAGCGTCAACCCTACTGCAAAATAGGAGGGGGAAAAGCCCACGAATTCCTGCGGCAGGGCGAAGAATTCATCCATTAAAAAACCGCTGAGCGGTTCGGCTGCCAACATTCCCAAAATGCTGCCCAGCACACCCCCGGCTGCAGCCAGGAGCAGAGCGTATGACAGGTAATGACAAAGAACCTCCCGGTTGCTGTATCCCATTGCTTTCAGGATGCCGATCTGGGTGCGCTGCTGCTCCACGATCCGGATCAAAAGGACCAGTATGATTACACCGGCTATTGACAGAATGACCACCGGGAAAAAGGTTCCCATCAGCTCCATCATTTCTATCTGGTCAGAAACCATGAAATGGCTGAGGTGGTCCTCCCTGTGATGGATCTCCGCGAGTCCGTAAGGTTCCAGTTCCTCCTCCAGTTTTTCTTCCACCCGGTGGTATTCCGCCCCGGGGGAGAGGGAAAACACCAGGTCGTTAACCCTGCCGTGCATGCCGGGAAACATCTCCCACATGACCTCCAGGGGCATAAGGCCTGCGCCGAACTGCTCGGGGTTGGGGTAGATCTGGGATTCAGGGCTCAGGTAGATAATTTCCGGGCTCATAGCCGTTCCGCTTACCGTTATTTCTTCCAGCCGCCCTCTATGGATGATTTCCAGGGTGTCGCCCTGCTCGAGTCGGTGGGCTTCGATAAAATATGCGTCCAGCAGGGCATCGGCCCGCCCTTCCGCGAGGTCTTCCCCCCGATCTACCCGGTACCTGTTGAGCCGGTTCGGGTCGTCCAGTTTCTGGGAAATCAGCTTCAGGTACACGCTCTCGCTCCGGTCTTCATCGTAGACCCTCACCTCTTCCACCAACCTGCCGCTTACCCGGTCGATCCCTTCCACGTCATCGGCAAGGCCTGCCACGTCCCGTTTCAGCATGGATTCCACTTTCGCAAAGCCGTGGGCGAAGTTCTCTTCCTCGTACAGGATTTCTTTGCCCCGGCTCATGTTTTCCACGGCAATAGTAAGGCCCAGGTAAAATACCAGGCCCAGCACGATCAAGACCACGCAGGAAAGATACGAGCCCTTGTTGGCGATCATATCCCGCAGCATTTTTCTCTTCAGCATTACCAGCTCACCTCTTCCGGCGTTAAGGGCGCTTCCTGTTCCTTCACCCATTCCACCAGGCCGTCTTTCAAGTACACCACCCGGTCGGCCATACGGCTGATGTTGGTGTTGTGGGTAATGATCACCACCGTTTTATCGTAGTGATCGCAGAAGTCCCGCAGCAGCTTTAACACCTGCCTGCCCGTGGGCAGATCCAGGGCACCTGTCGGCTCATCGCAAAGCAGCAGGCGGGGATTTTTGGCAAGGGCCCTGGCTATGGCTACCCGCTGCTGCTCCCCACCGGACAACTGGGAGGGAAAATGATCGCCCCGGTCACTCAGCCCCACCTGCTCCAACAACTCATCCACATCAAGGGGGTTGGGGGCTATCTGCACGGATAAGTGTATGTTCTCATAGGCCGTTAAATTGGGCATCAGGTTGTAAAACTGGAATATGAAGCCCACCTCTCCCCGGCGGTAGTTGGTCAGCTCTGCTTCCCCCGCCTCGTGAAGGCTCTGGCCGCCGAAGTACAGCTCGCCTTCACTGGCCTTGTCCATCCCCCCCACAATATTCACCAGGGTGCTCTTCCCGGAACCGCTGTGCCCCAGCACAACCACCAGCTCTTTGTCGTACAAGGTGAAATCTACGCCTCTTAAGGCATATACGCTAACCTCGCCCATCTGATACCTTTTTTTGACGTTTTTTGCCCTTACCAGCTCCCTGGGCATGCTCCGGAACCCTCCTTTCCGTCTCCGTCGTTTGGTTGCCATTCTAACCCGTTTCGGCCTGACTTTAACCTGATAAAGGTTGGTTTTATTAAAACAAACCATCAACCCAACCCGGCATCCGGCCCCTTCAAACCCCTCCGGATAACGCCGGGATTCGAGAAAGCGGCGCAGCTGCTGCTCCCCTTTTGCCTACCCTCGACGGCATCAACGAAAAAAGCTCCCCCGGAAGAGAGCTTGCACATCACAAAAGAGCCGGCAGGCTGCACTCTATTATCTGTTTATTCGCTATCCGTTTGCTCGCCCAGTTTTTCATTCCTTTTTTCCCGACACGTATTCCTCCTGGATCTGGCAAAACGACAGCCGGCACAGCCGGGAATGAAGTGCTCAAAACCGCCGGCCCGGCGAGAGAAAACCCCGCCCCAAAAATCCGGCAGTGCTCCACGGGCAGCTGCCGGAACCGGTGCCGGCCGGCCAGGAAGAAAAAAAGGCCCCTCCGGGCCTAAAGCATTTATTTGGTCATGGTATCGCCAGGGGGACGGCTCGCGCTGTCGCGGTTGCCACAGTGATGGTTCGAGCGTTGCCGCAGTGATGGTTCGTGCGCTGCCGCAGTGATGGTTCGTGCGCTGCCGCAGTGATGGTTCGTGCGCTGCCGCAGTGAAGAGGGGCCTAAGGGACATCCCCCCGAAGAGGTGTGTCCCAATACCTAAAAAACTTAAAAATGATCTTTTCCCGCAAGAGGTG
>PWTK01000019.1 GCA_003563895.1 Syntrophomonadaceae bacterium | reverse complement strand
GCCTCAATCTCTCCCTCTGGCAAAGCATCTATCAAACGGTATAACTCTTTTTTGGTAACGCCCATATTGATCATAGCCTCCTTTAAATAAAATGCTTAACCTTATTATAACAGTATAAAGGAAAACATAAAATTATTATGGCAAAGGCAATAATTGTAGAGACACATTTTTGCTAGCATTAGTTATCAAATGCATAATAAATGTATGCTTTCCTTCACTGATTATAAATAACCTCTTAACCAAAATATGTTTTAATTATACCATAGCCAAAGCTTCAAAACCACACTTAAAGTTGGTTCGAGGTGTATTGATCAAAAATCAAAAATTCTTCTATTCCACAGTTAAAGTTGCATACCCAAAATTATATACCCCATTTTTAAATTGTTTTTACCGGAGAGGCAGGTTTTTCAAGGGTTTCTGAAGTAATATAAGGGGCGCGGAACGTTTTGCAGTTTTCTGCCTGGAGAAAGGAGCCGAAGCGATGCGCGCAGCAGTGGTGGGGACCGGTTACGTCGGGCTTGTGACGGGGGTGTGCCTGTCTCACCTGGGCCATGAAGTGGTCTGTGTGGACCGCGATGAAAAAAAGATCGAAAACCTGAAAAAGGGTATCCTTCCCATTTACGAACCGGGCCTGCAGGAGATCCTGGAGAAGTGCGCTGAAAAAGAGCGCCTTTTTTTCAGCTCTTCCCTGCAGTCGGCAGGGGGTAAGGATTTCTTGTTTATCGCGGTGGGCACCCCCTCTGATGAAATCGGGCGAGCCGACCTGTCGCAGGTGGAAGCCGTGGTGGAGGCCCTGAGCAGGCTGGAGTTGGTGGAAGACCTGCTGGTGGTGATGAAAAGTACGGTGCCGGTAGGGACCTGCATCTGGGCGGAAACTTTCCTGAAGGAGAAATCTCGCCGACCGGAGAGGTTCCGGGTGGTTTCCTGCCCGGAGTTTTTGCGGGAAGGAACGGCCGTGGATGACTTTATACACCCGGAGCGGATCGTGATCGGCGCCGAGCAGGAGGGCGATGCCCGGAAGGTGCAGGAACTCTTTGCCGGGATCGAGACTCGTTTTGTCCTCACCGATACGAGGAGTTCGGAGCTCATCAAGTATGCGTCCAACGCCTTTTTGGCCACCAAGATCTCTTTTATCAACGAGATCGCGGGGATCTGCGAGCGGGCCGGGGCCGATGTGAAGGAAGTGGCCCGCGGAATGGGGCTTGACAGCCGCATCGGCGAAAAGTTCTTGAACGCCGGGCTGGGATACGGGGGTTCGTGTTTCCCGAAGGACACCCTGGCGCTCATCTACCAGGCCGAAGACCTGGGGTACGACTTTCGGATCCTGAAGGCGGTCGCCGGGGTGAACGAGGGTTTGAGAAAGCGTGCGGTGCAGAAGCTGGAAAGGCTGCTGGGGGGAAACCTGCAGGGGAAAAAGATCGGGCTGTGGGGGCTCTCCTTCAAGCCCGGCACGGACGACATCCGGGAAGCCCCTTCGCTGACCCTGATCCAGAAGATAAAGGCTCGGGGGGGAGAGGTTACGGCGTACGACCCCCTGGTGAAGGGCCTCTCTGCCGCCGGGATTGACGGGATGCGTTATGCCGATGACCCCTACGGGGCCGCCGAAGGAGCGGATGCCGTGGTACTGGTGACCGAGTGGGAGGAGTTCCGGAAAGCCGACCTGGCGCGGGTCAAAAAGGCGATGAGCGGAAACGTGTTCCTGGACGGACGCAATGTATTCGATCCCCTGGAAATGAAGGGGCTCGGCTTTGTTTACGAAGGCATGGGAAGGGGAACAGGAGGTGAGATGTCCTGATGAGCAAGGTGAAAAAAGCGGTCATCCCGGCGGCGGGTTTGGGAACCCGGTTTTTGCCGGCGACGAAGGCCCAGCCCAAGGAGATGCTGCCCATCGTGGACAAGCCGGCCATCCAGTACGTGGTGGAAGAGGCGGTGCACTCGGGAATCGAGGACATTCTGATCATCACCGGCCGCAACAAGCGGGCCATCGAGGACCACTTCGACCACTGCCTGGAAGTGGAGCAGACCCTGCGCAGCAAGGGCAAGGAAGAGGAGTTGCGGATGCTGGAAGAGATTTCGCGCATGGCCGATATCCACTACGTTCGGCAGAAAGAGCCGCAGGGCCTGGGGCACGCCATATACTGCGCCCGCAAGTTTGTGCGGGACGAGCCCTTTGCCGTACTGCTGGGTGACGATATCATCAACAGCGAGGTGCCCTGCACCCGCCAGCTGGTCTCCGCTTTCGAGGAAAAAGGCGGGACAATTATCGGGGTGCAGGAGGTGGAGTGGTCGGCGGTGCACAAATACGGCGTGGTAAGCGGGGCGCTGCAGGGCGGTCCCCTCTGCCGGGTGGAAGGAATCGTGGAAAAACCGGCGCGTGAAGCGGCGCCTTCCAACCTGGCCGCGCTGGGGCGCTACGTGTTGGAGCCGGAAATATTTTCTATCCTGGAACACACCGCCCCTGGTGCCGGCGGCGAGATCCAGCTGACCGACGCGCTGAATGAGCTGGCGCAGCAAAAAGAGGTCTGGGCCTATGCTTTCAAGGGGAAGCGCTACGATGTAGGCGACAAGCTGGGCTTTTTGGAGGCTACCGTGGAGTACGCGCTGCGGGACGGGGACCTGGCTGACGATTTTCGCCGCTACTTGCGCGACCTGATGGGCCGGTGATCAGTGGCGAATCATGGATTGAGGGGAGTTGGGTGGGCCTGCCCAGGGGAGAGCCCTGGTCAGAGACCCCTTGTTAAAGGGGCAGAATCTTTTACGTCCTGAGGATCCGCTTATTTATTCATTCCCGGCACGGAGCGATCATCTGTCAAAACAAATACAGGCTTATCAAGCAATAAACGGCTCCAGGACAGCACTCTTATCAAATGTAAAAATGGGAAATTATTATTGATTGGTTGAAAAAAGAAAGGAGAACCGTCCTCCTGACACGCGAGGTGAAAAGAGAACCGTCCCCCTGACACGGTTTGGTTGAAAAGGTGAAATGAGAACCGTCCCCCTGACACTGAAAAAGTGGCAGGAGAACGGTCTCCCTGGCAAGCGGGGTAATTTATTCCTTCATTAAGGCAGGAGATCTTTTAGTTGGTTTTTTATATCATTTGTCCCCTTATCCAACTCGTTTTTGATGTTTTTCCATGTCTCATCGCTTGTTTCTTTTATTTTTTTTAGCTTGCTTTGCATTTCGTCAATATTCTCTTCCAGTGCTTTTATCTTATCCTGATATTCTATTTTCTTTTCTGCCTTTTCCTTTTCCAGCCGGGCTTTAAATTTTTCCAGCTCAGCCCTCCGTTCCTTTAATTGGGCTTCCATTTTTTCTTGATAGGCGTTTTTATCCATCATTCCTGCCCCCTTCGTTTTGTTTTATGCCAGTATAAGTATAACGGAATTGGGAGCTTCTTGCAATACGATCTATTGTTTGATTTAATTGGACAAGCCCCGTTTCGGGAAACGGCAGCAAGCCCTGCCGGGTGGACTGTATTCCTGGAGTTCGCCCTAAATAAGGTTTAACGCCCAATCATGTTTCTGCGTGATTCTATTTTAGAACACTTCGCCGTGGGGGTGGACGCCATTGCCGCTAACTGTTTGATCACGGGTGGCGCCGGGTTTTTGGGCATTAACCTGGTCCGCTATCTGCTGCAGCGGGACCATTTTGTAAGATCCCTGGATGTTGCGGAGTTTGATTACCCGGAAAGGGACCGGGTGGAGGCGGTCAGGGGGGACATCCGGGATTTTGAGTTGGCCTTAAGGGCCGCTGAGGGCATGGATGTGGTGGTGCATGCAGCCGCGGCGCTTCCGCTCTATAAAAAAGAGGACATTTATTCCACGGACGTGGAGGGGACCAGGAATGTGCTGGAGGCCGCTTACCGGCAGGGGGTAAGGCGCGTGGTCCATATCTCCTCCACCGCCGTTTACGGGATTCCCGAGCGCCACCCCATCCGGGAAGACGATCCGCTGGTGGGTGTGGGCCATTACGGGAAGGCCAAGATCATGGCGGAGGAGGTCTGCCTGACTTACCGCCGCCAGGGGATGTGCGTGCCCATCCTGCGGCCCAAGTCCTTCATTGGCCCCGAGCGGCTGGGGGTTTTTGCCATTCTGTACGAATGGGCCAGGGACGGGCGAAACTTTCCCCTGCCGGGGCGCGGGGACAACCGCTACCAGCTGCTGGATGTGGAGGACCTGTGCGCGGCCATCTACCTGGCCGCGACGGTCGATGAAGCCCTCGCCAACGACACCTTCAATATCGGCGCCAAAGAATTTTCCACCATGCGGGAAGACTTCCAGGCCGTCCTGGACCGGGCCGGCTTTGGGAAGAAGATCATCCCCTTTCCCGCCTTGCCCCTGATCACGGCGCTGCGCCTGCTGGAGCTGCTGAGGCTCTCCCCTCTTTACCAGTGGGTTTACGAAACAGCGGTAAAGGATTCTTTCGTTTCCATCGAAAAAGCCGGGCAAAAGCTGGGATTCCGGCCGCAGTATTCCAATCAAGAGGCCCTTCTCCGCAATTACAGCTGGTACCTGGAACACGCAAGGGAGGATGGGGAGCAGCAGGCCGGAATTTCCCACCGTCAGCCCTGGAAGCAGGGAATTCTGCGCTACGTCAAAAAGTTTTTTTGAGCGTGCGGTGGCCATACGAGCATGGGTGTGGGAGCCCGGGGCGGCGAAAATTCAAACACTACCGCGGGCGGAACACGGTCCAGGGCGTGCGGATGAAAGGAAAAATTCAGGGCACGAGGTAGAGAATGCATGCAGAAAGGATGAGCCAGGCCAGGATGATGGCCAGGAGAGGCCTGTCCTGGTAGAGCACTTTTTCGGGGTTGCTGCCCAGGCCTTTTTTCAGCAGCAGGGTCCTGTAGCGGAGCAGCCCGCCTGTTACCAGCGGGGCCGTGAAGACCATGAGCGCCGAATGCTCGCCCAGCAGGCTGTAGAGCAGGTAGGCTGCGGCCGTCGCGTAAAGGAAAAAGGCGGTGATCTGCTGCAGCCGCACGGGGTGGTAGAGGGAATGCCGGAAAGAGGAGCGGTGCAAAACGGCCTGCTCGCCCATTTTGGAGAGCTCGCCGTAGCGTTTGCCGGCGGCGATGAAAAAGGCCCAGAGAAATGCGCAGAGCAGCATCCAGAAGGATACTGGCACGTCGATGGCGATGGCCCCTGCTGCGGCGCGGAGCACGAATCCGGAGGCGATACAGGCCAGGTCCAGCACCGGGATCTTCTGCCACCAGAGAGAGTAGAGCGCTTGCAGGACAAGGTAAGCCGTGATCACGAGCCCTGCCCCCGGTTTGAACGACCAGGCCAAGCTCAGCGAGAGCGCCACCAGCAAAACGACCAGGACAAAGCCCTGCTGCAGGGATATGGCGCCAGAGGCCAGGGGGCGCTTTTTTTTCTCCGCGTGCCGGCGGTCCTTGTCGTTGTCCACCAGGTCGTTCAGTATGTAGATGCTGCTGGCGGTGAGGCAGAACAGCCCGAACATGAAAAGGGCGTCCATAAAGTGGGGCCCGCTGAAAAGTTTCTGGGCGAACACCAGCGGCAGAAAGACAATAAAATTCTTGCTCCAGTGGAGGGGGCGGAGCAGCAGGGCCCATTCTTTCAGGGCCACCCCGACGGTGAAGGGCTTTTTGGCCAGCTCGTTTTCTTTCAGCGTTTTCATACCGCCGTTCTCTCCTCGGACTGGGATGCGCCGCGATGTGCTGTGGTACGGTACGGGGGTTTTCGCAAGCCCCTCCCGGCTGTCAAGCCCTGCCTTATGCTCCTCCCTCGCTCAATCCTCCACCAGGTGCTCTTCCAGGTAAAGCAGGGAACCGTTCCCGTAGGCGTGGTAGAGCCGGTAGCCTGCCAGCTCTTCCGGCCGGTTTTCCAGGACCTCGAGCCACTCCGGGTGGGCCTCGGGGGTATTGCCGAAGAGCATGCGGAAGCTCAGGTAAATCCCTTTTACCGGTGCCCGCTCCTCGATATTTTCCAGCTGGGCAATGCGGTGGGGCAGCTTGACCGTCGTGCGGTCGGCGTACCAGCTTAGAAAATGTCCGTCGTTGGAAACGATCACGCCGTCCTGCGGAACCATCTCCTGTGCGTGGGCGATAGCCGAGTCAAAGTCCTCGGGCCAGTCGTACCAGCTGTTTTCCTCTTCCCAATCGGGCAGGTTCGAGAGAATCCCCCCTGCGGCCAACAGGCTCACCAGCAGGCAGCTGACCAAGGGTTTTTTCAGCAGGTCGGACAGGTTTTTGCCGAAATCCAGCGCAATTATAGCATATAAAGGAACAAAAAGGAAGAAGAGGCGCGGAATATAATGAATGCCCAGCAGAGCGGCCAAGTGGATCAGAAAGCAGGCCAGCACGAACAGTTTTATGCCCCTGTGCCTGGGAAAAAGAGGGCTCAGGAAAAAGAGCGGGATCAGAAACAGCGCGATGCCGGTAAAGCCGGGATCGAGGATGTTCTGGGAAAAGGTTTCGAGGCCGGCGGCGATTTTGGCCTGCAGTTCCCCCGGGTTTTCCCGCAGAAAAGATAAGGGGGCGATCTTTTCCGGGAGCATGTACAGGGTGTAACCCGGATAGGTAGGGGTGAACATGGCCAGTTCGTACTTCTGCAGGGCGAAGAAGGGGTTTCCGAAGAGCGCCGCGTTGCGGTACAGCCAGGGGAAGGCTACCAGCAGCCATCCGCCGAAATAGAGGAGTAGCTGGGGGAAGAGCCCCCTTTTTTGCGGTGCTTTTTCTCCCACTTCCGGGTTCAGGCCGCCGATGCCGGGGGATCTGCCGGGAACGCTGTCGAAAGGGCTGCCGCCGGGAGCACCGCTTATTATTCCCTCCCAGGCGCCGGGGAAACTGCCTCCGGCAGCGCTTGCGGGGGAACCACTGGCGGTGCGGGTTTTGCCCGCTGCCGATTTTTCCCTGAGATGTATCCAGGCCAGGAAGAGAAAGGAGATGGCGATAAAGACCAGCGCATTGTAGCGGGCCAGGTAGAAGAATCCCCCCGCGGCACCGGCCCAGAAAAGAAAGTGCCCCCCCTTTTCCGCGGCTTTCCAGAGCAGGAAGAGCCACAGCAGCATCAAAAAGGCTGCCAGAGGCTCGGTCATGCCGGAGATGCTGTAATAGAGGGAGGCAGGGCTGAAGATGTAGAGCAGGCCGGCCCAGAAGGCCACCAGGCTGCCGGCCAGCTTGCGGCCCAGAAGCACCAGGGGAACGAGGGCGGCGATGTAAAAAAAACCGCTGGTGGAAGCGGCCACCTGGTCGGTAAACCCGAAAAAGGAAAAGGAAGCGGCCAGGATGATCGGCCACAGGGGGGCCCTCCAGATGTTGGGGTAGGGCTCTTCGGCGTGGGCCAGGCTGAGGGGGGTCAGGTAGCTGGAAACCACGCCTTTCCCCTCGGCGATGTTGCGGGCGATGCTGGCGTAGTCCATGGCATCGTTGTAGGGCAGGGCCAGGAAAGCGTGCTCGAAGTATTGCTGCCAAGCGAAAAGCGCCACAGCGAGCAGCAGGATGAGGATCAGGATAACGGTGAAACGTTCCCTTTTCGCCAGGGCCCTCAGCCCCCTTTTCCTCTTTGTGACGGAAGTGGCAAAGCTCAAGCTTCATTATAGCAGAATTGCGGGTCCGTTCAAACCCTTTTGAGCCGGTGCGGGATTTTTCATAGGATTGCCCTGGAAATCCGCTTCACCAAAGGGTTGACGAAAAGACCCCCTGGAGGCCGGGCAAAAGCGCAAAATTGCGGTTTGTGCCGCGGGGCAAAATATTATATAATTTGGGGAGAGTTTTGAGGAGGGCGAGCGGGATGGCAAGCAAAGAAATCGACATTTTCGACATGTTTCCCCCCGAACACGACCGGCTGCTGCAGCTCTACCGGGAGCACGCCTTTCAGGTGGGGGAATTTCCCCTGGCGTCCGGGAAAATAAGCAAGGTATACTTTAACAGCAAGGCGGTAACCCTGCTGCCGGAAGGGGCCTTTTTGATCGCCCGGGCGATCCTGGAAAAAATAAAGGATCTGGAAGTGGACGCTATCGGCGGTGCGGCCATCGGCGCAGCCCCCATGGCCGGTTCCCTGGCGGTGCTGTGCCACCTGGACAATCGGTTTCGACACGTGAAGTTTTTTGTCGACCGCAAAAAGCCGAAGCAGCACGGAGACCGGAAGCAGATCGAAGGCCCCGGGCTGGAGCCGGGTGCCCGGGTGGTGGTGATCGAGGACGTGACAACCTCGGGGAACTCTGCTTTGAACACGGCCCGCAAAATGCAGGAGCTCTACGGCTGTGAGATCGTCAAGGTCATTGCGCTGCTGGACAGGAAAGAGGGCGCAAGGGAACTGTTTGAAAGCAGCGGCATCGCGTTTGACCCCGTGTTAACCAGGAACGAACTGGAAATCGAAGCCGGGGAAGAGTAAGCAGGATGCTGATGACAGGTTCCAGGGAACGCGGGAGCCATCGCGCCATCGGGGCGAGCAAGGGCGTCGAGGCCTTGGGTGAAGGCGGCAGGAAAGCCGCCGGCGGTCGTGGAAGTTAAATGCGAATGTCCAAATATTTTCGGAAGGGAGATTTCTTCATGGAAGAGAAGAGGGAACAACCTGAAGCCATAAGGGTGATGGGGGTTTATTTAACGAAGGTGAACGCCGTTTACCACGGTGCTGCCGGGGAAAGGGCGAAGCTGTCGCGCAAGAACAGAATTGATGTCGTGTCCGAGAAAGAAGGGACCATTACTTTGCGATTGCGGGAAGAAATCGCCTTTGAAGAGCCGCGACCCGGCCCTTTTGAGCTGTCTTTGGAGGTAGAAGCCAGGTTGGCCGTGAACCAGCCGCTGGGCGACGAGGAACAGAAGAAAAAGTACCTGGAAGAGGTCGGGGCGAAGGTGCTGCTCCCCTATTCGACTGCTGTCATTGCCTCCATTACCCAGAAAATGCGGGCCATTCCTCTCATTCTACCGCCGCGGCTGGAAAAGGGCGAGCATTAATTTGCCGGGCTGGCTGGGGCAAGGGCCACCAAGCGGCATGCGGGGCAAAACGAAAACCGGCATTTCTCACCGAAAAACTTTAAGTGTGTTTTTGAAGCTTTTAGTATTGTAAAAATACTTCAATTATCATTCAATAATATTAAAGAATAAGACTATCGGGTTTGCTCAGGATGACAATGAAAGAAGCCCCGCAAAAAAGAGGTTTTAAAAGGTCACACTTACAAAAAGGCCTTGATCTGCTAAAAAGCTGTATTTAGGGGGCCACTC
>PWTK01000041.1 GCA_003563895.1 Syntrophomonadaceae bacterium | reverse complement strand
TTCCAGTGCGGCAAATATCCCGGAAGGCCCGGTGCCGATAATAATCACATCGTATTGCTCCTGCTGCAACGCTTTTCACCCTTTCCGCTGGTTCCAGCGATACAATCCAAAAGTTGACGGGGCAAAGGACTTGTGGATGGTGTTCCTCACCTCACGCGCTTTCCTCGTGGTGGAGCGATATGTCCACAAACTTATTGAGGTGATCTTTGAAATATAGTTCAAACTTGCCCGTGGGACCGTTTCTCTGCTTGGCAATGATGACTTCGGTGATGTGTTTGCGCTCTGTATCCGGATGGTAATAATCGTCGCGGTAAATGAACATCACCACGTCGGCATTGGCCTCAATCCCGCCCGACTCCAGCAGATCGCTCAGCATGGGGCGCTTGTCGTTGCGCTGCTCCACCGCACGGCTCAGCTGGGAAAGGGCGATCACCGGACAGTCCAGCTCCTTGGCCAGCGCTTTCAGCGAGCGGGAAATGGCAGAGATCTCCTGCTGCCGGTTTTCAGGCCTTTCGGTCCCCCGCATCAACTGCAGGTAGTCGACAAATACAGCCGCCAGGCCCTTTTCCATTTTCAAGCGGCGCGCCTTCGCCCTCATCTCCATGACGGAGATAGCGGCCGTGTCATCGATGTAAAGCGGCGCCTCGGAAAGGGGGCCGACCGCTTTGGTGATGCGCGGCCAGTCTTCGGAAGAGAGAAAGCCCCGCCTTAAACGGTGGGAGTCAATCTCAGCGTGAGCGCAGAGCAGCCGCTGGGCAAGCTGCTCCGATGACATTTCCAGGCTGAAAAAGGCGACCGGCAGCCCTTCTTCCAGGGCGATGCTGTTGGCCATGTTCAGCGCCAGGGTGGTCTTTCCCATGCTCGGCCGGGCGGCGACAATGACCAGGTCGGAGTTCTGGAGACCCGACGTGAGGTTGTCCAGGTCGAGGAACCCCGTCGAAATGCCCGTTACGCCGCTCCGCCGGTCATAAAGGCGCTCCAGCTTTTCAAAGGTGGATTCGAGGGCCTCCTTGAGATGCGTGAAGCTCTTCGTATCATGCCTGCGGGCCACATCGAAGATCATCTGTTCCGCCTGGTCAATGAACTCCTCCACGTTTTCCACGTAGCCGTAGCTCTTGCTGACCATCTCCGTGGCCGCCCGGATGAGGCCCCGCAGAAGGGATTTCTCCCTTACAATATCCGCGTAGTACCTGGCATGGGCTGCCGTGGGGGTTGTATTGGCCAGCGATGCCAGATAGGCCGCACCTCCTGCCCTTTCCAGCACCTTTCTATTCTCCACCTCTTCCCTTATGGTGACCAGGTCAACCGGTTCACCCCGGTCGGTCAGGTCAACCACCGCCTGAAAGATCAGTTGGTGCGATTCCCGGTAAAAATCGGACGCCACCAGGATCTCGGCCCCTTCCAGCGCCGCCTCTTTATCGATCAGCATGGACCCCAGCACCGACTGCTCCGCTTCAATATTCTGGGGGGGCACCCTTTCCACGTATTCGCCCATCTGCTTTCACCGCCCCCTTACCCTTGAAATAATATAATATGAGGGTCTTCACCCTTTTCAAGAAGGCTTTCGGTTCAGATACTGCCGCGCTGCATCTGCCGTCCCCAGACCCGGCTTTTCGCCCGCTCCCAAAACAAGGCGGGGCGGGATTTGCTTGATTGCGGCTTTTGCGGCGGATTCTGTGAAGGAAATCCTCGATTGTTTCCCTCTGCCTTGCGCGAAATGAACGCCCCCGCTATCATGGGGATGGAGGGTGAAGCAAGTCTTTTCAGCTGCCCTTGAAATAAGGCACTCCCATTTCCATCCTCCTGATGGAGCCTGAAGGCATCCCCGCCTTCCAGAGGCCTGGGGGCCTGCTCTTTTATGGACACCCTCCCGGGGCACCTCTTATTCTTCTTTTTCCACCGTCACATTGACCTCTGCCTTGACCTCGCTGTACAGCTGAACTTCGACTTTGTGGTTGCCCAGTGCCTTGATGGGCTCGGGCAAGTCGATTTTCTTGCGGTCCACTGCAAAGCCTTCGGCGGCCAGCGCTTCAGCGATATCGGATGAAGTAACCGAACCGAACAGGCGCCCCTCTTCTCCCGCTTTCATCTGAAAGCGGAAAATCCTTCCTTCCAGCTGCGAGGCCATCTTCTGCGCTTCCTCTTTTTCCTTCAGGGATTTATTTTCATGCATTTTTGCCCGCATCTCCAGGTCTTTTAACCGACCGGGGGAAGCTTCCACGGCAAGACCCTTCGGTAAAAGGTAATTCCGGGCAAACCCCGGCGAGACATCAAGGACTTCTCCCTTCAGGCCGGTGTTCGGCACATCTTTTGTCAGTATGACTTTCACGTCTCCATCTCCTTTCTTCCAACACTCAGCACGTTCCGGATCGGTTTTGCCACCTGGACACAAAAACAGCCGACAGGCCTTCCTCTGCCCGGATTTTTGACACCGCTTGTCTGGGGTGCGCGATGCTGGCCGAAACAGCCGGGTGCTAACCGCACTTCCGGTGGGGCTTTTCATGGAGCAATTCGGTCCAGCAAGCCAATACCTTCCCGCCCGGACGCGAAAAGGTCGGGGGATCGCTCACCCGCCCGATCGGCAAAAAAGGCGACAGCCCCGGCCGGGCCGCCGCCTTAGTCTTATTCCGCCGTATAGGGCAGCAGCGCCATCTGCCTGGCCCTTTTAATGGCTATGGTGACCTGTCGTTGGTGACGGGAACAGTTGCCGGTAATCCTTCTGGGCAGTATTTTGCCCCGCTCCGTAATGAAACGGCGAAGCTTCTCGGCCTGTTTGTAATCGATATGCTCTACCTTTTCCGCACAAAATGAACAGACTTTCCTTTTTCCTTTTCGTTTGTCTCTGCGCATAAGCACGCCTTTTGCTGCCGCCTCCGCCGGGAAGCGCGGCAGCGAGGCCCTTCACACCTCCTTTACAAATGAGAAAGATGATGGCATATGATCTGGTTTCCCGCGTAATTTTCGCGGGAAAAACGCCTGTCAATTGCCCCATGAGCGGACCCGCTTCCGCCCAGAGGGCGCACCCCTGAAGGATGTTCCCGTTTTGCAAACTTTTAGCGAACGGCGGCGCTTTTCCTGCTTCTTTCTGCTGAAGCTTCCGCGAGCGCCACCTGGCTAGAAGGGCACTTCATCGTCCTGGATCTCCGAATCGCCGCCGGTATCGCCGGCATCGCCCTGATCCAGGTTTCTTTTAAACTCTTCTTCGCTTTCACGGCGTCCGCCGCCCAGGAACTGCACCCTCCTGGCCACCACTTCGGCGGATTTGCGGCGGATCCCTTCCCGGTCGTCAAAAGAGCGTATCTGGAGGCTTCCTTCTACCGCCACCTGCCTGCCCTTGGAAAGATAGCTTGCGCAGTTTTCGGCCTGCTTCCGCCAGGTCACGACGCGAATGAAATCCGCTTCCTGCTCTCCTTTTTGGTTGGTGAATGGACGGTCCACCGCGATGGTGAAACTCGCCACCGGCACCCCCTCGGCAGGGGTATACCTCAGTTCCGGGTCTTCCACCAGGCGCCCGACCAATACAATAATATTCAACACGCATCACCCCGTGGATATAATTTGAGCAGTCGCCCCGGCCCCGGCGGTACACAAAGGGAACCCCCAGAGTGAAAAACCGCACCCCGACGGCGAATGCCATACATGGTCCCGGCTGGGTGAGAGCTTACGGCTCTTCGGCCCGCGGTTCCATTTCTGCTTCTCCTTCGCCTTCTGCGGTCTCCGCTTCCTCTGCGGGCTCTTCTACTGTTTCGGCATCTTCCTCCGCCTCTTCTTCCTCCCCCAAGCCGATGACCAGGAATCGCAGGTACCCTTCATTGACTTTAAAAAAATGCTCCAAGGCCGGAACGATCCCCGCTTCGGCTCGAACATGGGTGAGCATATAATAGCCTTCTTTAAAATCGTCAATCTCGTAAGCCAGCTTTCGCAGGCCCATCTTCTTTTCCGAAACGATTCTTCCGCCTTCCCGCTTCAGGAGCTCGTTCACCCGGGAAATGGCTTCCGATATCCCTTCCTCGTCCTTTTCCGGCTGGATAATGTACATGATCTCATACAGCGGCACTGTTTTTCACCTCCCTTCGGACTCGCGGCCTCTAATCATAGAAGCAGGGGCCAGTGCTCAGGATATCATAACACATCATGCAAATTAAGACAAGAACTCCGACCAAAAAAGAAAAAGGCCAGCGGCTCGCAGCGGGCGAAAGGCGTTGAGCCCATAAGTGCTCTCGGAGATCGTCCCTCCAGCGCCCGGTAGTGCAATAAAAAAAACGTTTAAACTCGCGGGGCCGGAAGTGCTGCGGAACGCAGGCAGCGGGCTTTCCGGGGCAGGCCCGACTTGCCAGGCATGGACGGGCCGGAAGCCGCCCGGTCGCTGGCGTATCACAAAGTGCTGCCGACTTGATGAACCCGCTCGGCTCGGCATATAACTTGCGGCTGTCCGCTGCAGTCGCGGCGGCGCAGAAGCGGCAGCGGTCCCCCTGGTGTCTCTTTTAACTTTTTTGTTTCTGCCTGTCAGGAGCCGGGCGTCCCTGTTTCCCCGTCCCGCCGCTGCAGGTAATATTCCAACAGATTTTTACCAATACCGGCGATGGGAACGGCCAAAATAAGGCCCAAAAACCCTGCCAGCTGCTGACCCACCAGCAGGGCCACGATCACCGTGATCGGTTTCAGCTTGACCGCCTTCCCCAGCACCAGCGGTGAAAGGATCAGGCTTTCCAGCACCTGTACTGCCACATAGATGACGAGCACGGTGATGAGGGACGGTGTATGGGGGGACAGGCTCAGCAGGACGGCCGGGGCCGCCGCAATATATGGGCCGAAATAGAGAATGATATCCATGACCCCGGCCAGGATGCCCAGCACCAGGGCGTGGGGCATCCCGACGGCATGGAGGAGGAGGCCGACGGTAATTCCGACCAGGGTGCAGCGAATGATGCTCCCCCCGATGAAGCCCCCCACGTTGCGGTCCACGATCCTGATTACTTCGCGGCCGAATTCCAGGTGGTGCTGCGGAACCAGGCTCAGTATCGCTTTCCGCACATTTTCAAAATCGTAGAGCAGGTAGAACACGATGAAGAGGATGAAAAAAATATCCACCAGTCCGTATAAGAGCGAAAGGCTGATATCGGCCAGCTCTTCCAGTGCCGGCTGAAGGTCGGTAGTGAGGTTGTAGATCGCCTCCAGGTAATCTTCGCTGAGCCCAAGGGCTTCCAGGTATTCCGTGACTTCCTGCAAGTAGTTCTGGATCTGGCGCACGTAGTGGGGAAAATCTTTGATGATCAGCTCCACTTCCTGCTGGATAATGGGCACGATCAGGCTAATGAGAACGACAATGAGAAACAGGAACAGCGTGAAAGCCGCCATGACCGAGGCAAAATGGGTAAAGCGCAGGTAAGATTTCAAAAAAACGACTACCGGGTGGAGGGCATAAACAATCAGCAAGCTGATCACCGCAAGCTGTATCACCCAGGAAATGCGGCCCACGAACCATATAAAGCCGATGGTGACGGCGATTAGCAGGATCAGTCTGGCATATTGTCTCCAATCTTTTTCAGGCATCTACACTGTTAACCTCTCTTTTGGCTTCCGGTGCTCTGCAGCGCCATGGGGAGACCCTCAAACATTGAACCGGAAGAGAACCACGTCCCCGTCCCGTATTTCGTAGTCCCTTCCTTCCAGCCGCAGCAATCCCTTTTCCCGGGCCGAGGGGAGCGAACCGATCTGCAGCAGCTCTTCCCAGCCGATCACTTCAGCGGCTATAAATCCCCTTTCCATATCTGAGTGCACTTTTCCCGCTGCTTTGGGAGCTTTTGTGCCTTTTTCAATTGCCCAGGCCCGCGCTTCCTCCCCCTTTATGGTGAAAAACGTGATGAGCCCCAGGCACTCGTATCCCACGCGCAGTATTCGATTCAGCCCCGTTTCCTGGAGCCCGTATTCCTCCAAAAACAGCGCCTTTTCCTCCCCGGGAAATTCCATCAGCTCGAGTTCCAGCGATGCACTGACGCTGACGGCCGGCACCCCTCTCTCCTCGGCAACCTCCAGGGCTTCTTTCAGGGCTTTCTGCTCTGCGGCGCTGGAACCATCTTCACCCGTGTTCAGCACATAGACCACAGGCCGGTAGGTTAAAAGCTGCCAACTGGAGATGATCTCCTCTTCCCACCGAGCGGCCGCTGAAAAGCTCCGCGCCGGCTGCCCCTGGTCCAGGTGCCGGATCATACTTTCCAGCAGGTCTTTTTCGGCCGCTTCCTTTTTGCCGCCACCCTTGGCGCCTCGGGTCGCCTTTTCCAGCCTGCGCTGCAGCACCTCCAGGTCGGCCAAAATGAGCTCCAGCTCGACAATTTCCACATCGCGCCTGGGCTCGGGCTCGCCGGGCAGGTGGGGGATGTCGGGGGCATAAAAAATGCGGACCACGTGCAGGAGCAGATCCATCTCCCTGATATGGGCCAGGAAGCGGTTGCCCAGCCCTTCCCCCCTGCTGGCCCCCTTTACCAGGCCCGCGATATCGACAATGGTGAGAGATGCCGGGGTCACCTTTCTGGAGGAGGCCACCTCGGCCACCTTTTCCAGGCGGGGGTCGGCAACTGGCACCACACCCCGATTCGGCTCCACCGTGCTGAAGGGGAATCCGGCCCGTTCCACCTGGATGCTGCTCAGCGCAGCGAATAGCGTGGATTTTCCCACGTTCGGCAGGCCCACCAGCCCGCACTTAAAGCCCATCCTTCTCCTCCTCGGGCTGGACTTCTTCCAGCACCTCGTCTACTTTGCTTTCAAATCTCCGCCGGGGCAAAAGCACACTTCGGCCACAGTGCAGGCATTTGATGCGAAAATCCATCCCTGTCCTGAGAATTTCCCATTTTTCTCCCCCGCAGGGATGCTTTTTTTTCATTTTTACGATCTGCCCTACGCGGAAATCATCGGCCATATCCAGCACTCCGTCCGAATGTTTCTCCCCGCCCGGACCAGCCCAAATCGGCTGCGTGCCCTTCGCTTTTATGCGAGGGAGCCTCCCCGATCACGACTGTTCTTCTTCCCACTCTCCGCTGCGGCCCTCTTTTGCCTCCGAGAGCAGCGCCTGTTCCTCCCGGCCTTCGTGGCGTGGATAAATCACCCGCCGCGGGTAAGGGATTTCGATGCCTTCCCGGTCAAAGCGGAGCTTGATGCTCCGAAGCAGCTCCCTTTCAACATGCCACTGGCTCATGGGCTCTGCCATGGCCACGACCCGGATCACGACGTCCGAATCGCCCAGGGCCACCACGCCCACGACGTTGGGTCCTTCCGTAAGCTGGGGGTAGTTTTCTTTGATCTCCTCGCAAAGCTCTTTTAACACGTGCAGCACCCGGCTCACGTCTTCCTCGTAGGCCACCGAAACATCCACCAGCGACCGCTGGGGACCGCGGCTGTAATTGGTTACCAGGGTGATCATGCTGTTGGGCACGACATGGGTTTGCCCTCCAAAATCGGCTATTTTGGTGGTGCGCAGCCCGATCTGCTCCACAATGCCGCTGCAGTTCCCTGCTGACACGTAATCGCCCACCGTAAACTGATCTTCAAGGACAATGAAAAGCCCCGTAATCACATCCTTCACCAGGGACTGGGCGCCGAACCCCACAGCCAGGCCGAGAATTCCCGCACCGGCGATCGCCGGCGTCAAATCAACCTCGAACTCACGCAGCACGATCATAAGCGCCACGAAGATCACCACGTAGCGCCACACATTTTTCAGCATCCCGCTGAAGGTCTCCGCCTTGCTCTCCGCTACGGCACGCTTAGCGCTTTCCTCGAATGCCCGATTGATGACCCGGTTCCCCAGCTTTAGCACGATAGCGGCAAGCACCAGGATAACGATGAGGCGGGCTATCGTCCCGCCCCAATGAACCAGTAATTCCTGCCACTGCCAGGACAAACCCGACCAGAGGATGTTAGCAACGGTCATACCTCATCCCCCTAGCACGTGAATATTGCCGCCTTTTCTCCGCTCCTGCCTGAAAACTACGGCTGGAATATTTTCTCATACACGGCTCATTTTCACGCTTTACTCTCCAGTTTTTTCAAGTAGGCGGAAACAACGTCAAACACCTGTTCTATATCCTGGTTGCCATCTATGCTCTGGAACAGGCCCTTGCGCTTGTAGTACTCGATCAAGGGGAAGGTTTGTTTCTTGTATACATCCAACCGCTCCTTGACCGTTTCCACGGTATCGTCGCTCCTTTGGTAGAGCTCGCTCCCGCAGTGATCACAAATATTGCGTACTTTGGGTGGGTTAAACTTGATGTGGTAGGTGGTGCCGCAGTTGCTGCAGACCCGCCTTCCGGTCAGGCGGGTGACCAGTTCTTCTTCATCCACATCGACGCTGAGCACTGCGTCCAGCTTCAACCCCAGCTCCCGCAGAACTTCATCCAGCGCTTCGGCCTGTTCTACGGTTCGCGGGAATCCATCCAGCAGAACACCGTCGGCCGCATCAGGCTTCGAAAGCCGCTCCTTTACAATGCCGACCACGATCTCGTCGGGCACCAGCGTCCCTTTATCCATATATTCTTTTGCCTTCTTGCCCATGGCCGTTCCTTCTTTCACGGCCTCGCGGAACATGTCTCCGGTTGAAACATGGAGCAGCCCGAAGTTTTTTGCAATACGTTCCGCCTGAGTTCCCTTGCCGGCCCCTGGAGGTCCCATCAGGATGATATTCACCGGCGATCCCTCCTTCGATATAGTCTTTCCTGCTTTTTTCCTGCACGGCTGCTTGCCCGGACGGATGAGCGATGGGCTGACACTGCAGAGCAGCCCTTCCGGGCTGCTTTTCAGCAGTTAATGCAGTTAATAAAGATAACTTCTCCGCTGCGGGGCAAACTCCTGCCCGGCGTCATTATTTTAAAACCGGGGGAGCGTCCGGCGCCGACCGTTATTCTGCGTGGGGGGAAGAAATCGCAGTGCCGCAGGCTCCTCGCCCCGTCGGTTTTTGCCAAACCAAATTCGAGTGCCCTCTCACTTGCTTCACCTGCCCGCCCACGCACGGCGCCGCTGCGCCTCAAGTAAAAGCCCCCTAGGGGGTATCCATTTAACCGGCCTTGTGGTAGATTGGGTGTATGGACCATCCTCGTGCAGGCATCCACTATCCCGGCTCGCCGGGTGACTTCCACGCCTGGTTTTCGACGGACGCCGTCTGCCTCGAATACCTGGAGTGGTTGCGGTGGTGCGACGTATTTGTGTGCCCTAACTGCGCCATGCCGGTGGTTGGCGTATGGGC
>PWTK01000035.1 GCA_003563895.1 Syntrophomonadaceae bacterium | reverse complement strand
AGTTAATTTATTGTTGAAAAGGCAGGAAATCCCGCCGTGGAAATGGAATTATAGTTAAGCCATTCACACGATGAGTTTTAACGGAACCGGCAGAAGGAACACTCCCCGAAAAAACCATTATCAAGAAAGAAGGGAATGTCCGTTATTGATAGCCCTGGAGAGTAAGACACTGCCCCAAAATGTTCACATGCACGTCATGCCGACCGCCAAGTTCAAAACGGTTATGGTCAGCGTTTTTTTGCAGCAGGTGCTGGAAAGGGAGCTGGCTTCCCGGACGGCCCTCCTGCCGGCTGTCCTGGAACGGGGAAGCCGCCGTTATCCAAGCTTCAAGGACTTGAAAAGGCGCCTGGAAGAGCTGTATGGTGCCAGCCTGGGGGCCGATGTGGTTAAAAAAGGGGAGAGGCACATTGTTACCTTTTCCCTGGAGATGGTAAACGAGAAATATGCCGGTTTTCCGGACCTGTTCCGGGAAGGGCTCAGCGTTTTAAGAAGCGTGGTCGCCGAGCCGCTCGTGCAGGAAGGAGGGTTTAAGAAAGATTACGTGGAGCAGGAAAAGGAGCAGCTGGTGCGGGAGATACAGAACCTGCTCAACGACAAGGTGAACTACGCCCTGGAGCGCTGCGTCCAGGAGATGTGCTCGGGCGAGCGCTTTGGCGTCTACCGCTATGGCAGCATAGAAGACCTGGAACCCCTCACGCCAGGCGACCTTTACGCCTATTACGAATCGCTGGTCAGGGAAAACCCCCTGGACGTCTTTGTGATCGGGGAGGTGGACCCCGACGAAATCTTTGCCCTGCTGGAAGAGGCCTTTTCTTTCCCCCGGGAAGATACGCTTCAAAGGTTTCCCCCGGTAGGGGTGAGCGCTTTTCCGCGAGAAACCCGCTACCGGGAAGAAAGACTTCCCGTCCAGCAGGGGAAGCTGACGATGGGTTACCGCACCAACACTTCTTACGGCGACGAGGACTACCCTGCGCTACTCTTTTACAACGGCATCCTGGGGGGCTTTCCGCATTCCAAGCTGTTTCGCAATGTGCGGGAGAAAGCCAGCCTGGCCTACTATGCCTTTTCCAGGCTAGAAAAACATAAGGGCATCCAACTGCTCTCCTCCGGTATCGAGGTGGAGGCTTACGGGAAGGCCCTGGAGATCATCCTGGAACAGGTGGAGCAAATGCGAAAGGGAGAAATCACCGCAGAGGAGATGGAGAATACCCGGCGCGGGCTGGTGAGCCAGCATAAAACTGTCGACGACAGCCCTTACAGCACGACCAGCTTTTTTTTGGACGGGCTGATCGCGGAGAACAAGGCTTCAGCCCAGGAGATGGTCCGAAAGATTGAAGCCGTTCAAAAAGACGACGTGGTCGAAGCGGCACAAAAGGTCTATCTTGATACCATTTACTTTTTGCGGACCGCTGCCGGCGCAGAAGGCGCAGAAGGGGGCGAACCTGTATGAGCCTGCAGTGGGATGTACTGGAAAACAGCACGCTGGGTGAAAGAGTCTACTGCATGAACTTGGAACCGGGCCCGGCCGTTTATGTGTTCCCCAAGGAGGGGTATAGCAAAAATTACGCCATCTTTTCCACCCAGTTCGGTTCTATCGACAACCATTTTCTGATCGGAGGCAACGGCCGGGAAAATATCGAGGTGCCCGACGGTGTCGCCCATTTCCTGGAGCACAAGCTGTTCGATGAAGAGGAAGGCAACGTTTTTGACCTCTTCGCTTCCTACGGCGCTTCTCCCAATGCGTTCACCGGCTTTACCCATACCACCTACCTTTTTTCCTGTACCGATTTCTTTCCTGAAAATTTCAAGCTGCTGCTCAGCTTTGTGCAGAACCCTTACTTTACAGAGGAGAGCGTGGAGAAGGAAAAGGGGATTATCCAGCAGGAGATACGCATGTACCAGGACAACCCCAACTGGAGGGCCTTTTTTAACCTGTTGGGCGCCCTTTACCGCGAACATCCCGTGCGCAACGACATTGCCGGGAGCATCGAAAGCATAAACCGGATCACAAAAGATGTCCTTTACAAGTGCTACCACACCTTCTATCACCCCGCCAATATGGCCATTTTTGCGGCCGGCGACCTGGATCCCGAAGAGGTGCTGCAGCTGGCGGGGGAAAGCCTGGCCCAGTGGAAGGGCTCCCCTCCGCCGGTAATCGAGCGCTTTTTTCCTCCCGAAAAACCGGAGGTTTATCAAAAAGAAGTGGTGGCCGAGCTTTCTGTTTCCCAGCCCATACTCAATATCGGCTTTAAGGACCCCTACCACTACCTGGACGGCCGGGAGCTGCTTTTCCGGGATCTGGCGACAGAGCTGCTCCTGGAAATGATCTTCGGCAAAAGCGAACCCCTGTTTAACCGCCTTTACGAGGAAGGGCTGGTGGACGAGCGTTTTTCGGCCGGGTTCATGGCCGAATGCTCCTATGGTTATACGCTCATTGGTGGCCGGACAAAAGATCCCCTGCGGCTGCGCGAAGAGGTGTTGAAAGGGGTGGCTGAAGCCAGGCGGAACGGGCTGAACGAGGAAAGTTTTTCCAGGCACAAGCGGAAGCTGAAGGGAGAGTTTTTGCGCAGCTTTAACTCCCTGGAATTTATCGCCAACAACTACCTGTCGTACCGTTTCCGGGGGATCGATTTTTTTGAGTTTATCGATATCCTGGAGCAGATCCAGCTTGAAGATGCTTTGCGTCGCCTGGACGAACATTTGCGCGAAGAACTGCACGCCGCGTCCATCGTTAAGCCGGTCAAAGAACCTTAAGTTAAGGGGGCGGATCCCTGTTATATCCGCCCCGGTCAAGAAAAAAATCATCCTTTCCCGCGTCCCGCGGTTTTTCCTGTGCGGCTGCACCACCCGCCGGAGAGGGAAGGCGGCTTTGGCCGTGCGCTTGAGCAATTGGGAGACAGAAAAGGATGCCGGTGCTTTGCCGGACTGTTTTGTTGCGGCAATGGATAGTAGCGGGGACGGCATTCGACCTGGTGGAGGAGGTCTATGGATGAAAAGTATAGGTATTGTGACGGACAGCGGTGCCAATCTCCCGCCGGTGGTGGTGAAGAGGAAGGGGATTGAGGTAGTTCCCCTTCAAATAGCAGTCGGCCCGTGGTATTACCGCGAAGGGGTCGACCTGCAGCCAGGCGAGTTTTATGGCATGCTGGAAACGCTGGAGGAAATGCCGGCGATTTCTTCTCCTCCTCCCCGCGTTTTTTGGGAAACATTTGAGAAAATGAAAAGCGACGGCTACAAGGGAGCGGTCTGTATCACCAGCAGTTCCAACCTGTACCCGGTTTACCAAATCGCCTGTGAAGCCAGGGATATGGTGCGCCCCTTTCCCGTCGTGGTGATCGACAGCCACATGGCTTCCATGTCCCAGGGCTTTATGGTTCTGGAGGCGGAAAAGGCCGCTTCTGAAGGGCTCGTTATCACCGAGGTTGTGGAAAGGGTCTGGAAGATGCGCAGACGGGTGCATTTTTACGCTTTGGCGGGAATGCTGCCCTACCTGGTGCAGACGGGACGGATCAGCAAAGTGGCCGCCTTTTTGCGCGCATTCATGAACCTGACCCCCATTCTCACCTTCGACCAGGAAGAGGGCACCATGAAGCGCTGTGCCCGGGCCCGTTCCCGCCAGCAGGGCATAAACTATATGCTCAAAAGAATCGAAGAGGATGCCGAAAAAGAAGGCGGCATTCAGGTTGCCGTCCTTTACGGTGGAAACCCTGACGAAGCGGAGCGGCTCCGGGAGACTTTGTCGCAAAAATACGGCGAGGGTAATATTTTCACTCAACCCATTACCCCGGTCATCGGATGTCAGACCGGCCCGGGCATTATCGGGGTGAGCTACTGTGTTGGTGATCCCCCGGCAGTTTTTGAATAATGACTGCGGGAAACGGATACATGCTTATGTTATGAAGGAAGCAGGCCGGCCGGTGTTGTAAGAATAAGGAAGCGTATCACTTGATTTTCTCAGGGGAAATGGTCCCTCCTAACCGGGACACTACCAAATTCTGAGGTGAGTGTATGGGCCGGGAAAAAAGGCATGTAATTATCGGTGCTGTTGCAGCGGGAGGAAGTGCGGCATTTAAACTGAAAAGGCTGGACCCAAGCCTGCAGGTCCAGGTTTTAGAAGCCGGTGAGCACATTTCCTATGCTGCTTGCGGGCTGCCTTACTATATTTCGGGGGTCATCCCCAATTACCACAGCATGGTGATGAGGACAAGAGAAGACTTTGAAAAGGGAGCGGGAATCGAGCTTTATACTTCCCACCGGGCCCGTGAAGTCGACCTGGAAAGGGGAGAGGTTCGGGCAGAGGATTTATTGTCGGGCAGCGTGATAAGCTTCCCCTTTGACCGGCTCCTTCTGGCGACCGGCGCTTCTCCTCTGGTCCCTCCGATAGAGGGTATTGAGCTGGAAGGGGTGGTGACGCTGCGCACCCTGCAGCAGGGCCTGCAGATCAAAGAGCAGCTGCAGATGAAGGACATTCAACGGGTGTTAATTATCGGGGGCGGGCTGATCGGGCTCGAGCTGGCCGAAACCTTCCGCGTCCTGGGCAAGGACGTGCTCGTTCTGGAGAAAATGCCCGTCCTTCTGCCGGGGGTAGATGCAGAACTCTCCTCTCTGCTGGAAGAAGAACTGTATAAAAACGGTGTTTCCGTTCAAAAAGAGGAATCCCTGGAAGCTTTTCAGGGAGACAAAGAAGGCAGATTACAGGAAGTGGTTTCCAGCAAAGGGACGTACAGCGCCGAGCTGGCGGTCATGGCGCTGGGCATCAGGCCCAACAGCGAGCTGGCCCGGGAGGCGGGCCTGAAGCTGGGGGAGGGGGGCGCCGTAGCCGTTGACCGCTACCTCCGCACCAGCGTTCCCCATGTTTTTGCTGCGGGAGATTGCGCCGAAGCGTATCACCGGGTTCTGGAGCGCAACACCTACCTTCCCCTGGGCACTACGGCCAACCGGCAGGGCAGGTTGGCCGCGGAGAACATGCACGGCCAGAATATGAAGCTCTTTAGCGGGGTTCTGGGTTCTGCCGTAGCCAAGGTATTCGATCTCTCCGTGGCCCGCACCGGCCTGAGTGAAGAACAGGCGCAGGAGGCCGGAGTGTCGTGCGATTCGGTTTGGGTGAAAACCCTGGATCAGGCCCCGTATTACCCGGGCTCTGCGCATCTTAACATAAAGTTGACCTTTCACCCGTCCAGTGGGAAACTGCTGGGCGGGCAGCTGGTGGGAAGGGAAAAGGCGGTTAAGCGGGTGGATGTGATTGCCGCCGCCCTTTCGGCGGGGATGACGGTGGAGGAGCTGGCCGAGCTGGATACAGCCTATGCCCCGCCTTTTTCCGAGGTATGGGAAGGCCTTGTGGTAGCGGCCGGCGCTGCTGTCGGAAAACGGGAGAAATATGCCTAGGAGGTGTCGAGTTGGCAAATAATGAAAAGGAGTTTGTGAAGGAGGTAACCCCGCGGTCGGAGGATTTTTCCCAGTGGTACCTGGACCTCGTATTGAAGACCGAGCTCATGGATTACGCGCCGGTTAAGGGCTGCATGGCGATTCGCCCCTACGGGTATGCCATCTGGGAAAATTTGCAGTACCAGCTGGACCGGCGCATCAAGGCCACCGGACACCGCAATGCTTATTTCCCCCTTTTCATTCCGGAGGGCCTTCTGCAAAAAGAAGCCGAGCACGTGGAGGGGTTTGCTCCGGAGGTGGCCTGGGTGACTCAGGGCGGAAGCGAAAAGCTGTCGGAGCGCCTGGTGGTCCGCCCCACATCAGAAGCCATCATCTGCAGCATGTACGCCCGCTGGGTCCAGTCCTGGAGAGATCTGCCCATCCTGATTAACCAGTGGTGCAACGTGGTCCGGTGGGAAAAGAGCACCCGTCCGTTCCTGCGCACCTCCGAATTTCTCTGGCAGGAAGGGCATACCGTGCACCGCACCCACGAAGAAGCGGAAGAGGAAGCGCTGAAAATGCTGGGGGTCTACAAGGAGTTTGTGGAAACCGAGCTGGCCATTCCCCTCATTTACGGGCGCAAAACGGAGAGCGAAAAGTTTGCCGGTGCGCTGCATACGTATACCATAGAAGCCTTAATGGCAGACGGCCGGGCGCTGCAGGCGGGTACCTCTCACAATCTGGGGCAGCATTTTGCCAAAGTGTTCGACATAAAGTTCCTCGACCAGGATGACGAGCTCAAGTTTGCCTGGCAGACATCCTGGGGGGCCTCTACCCGGCTCATCGGGGCCCTGATCATGGTCCACGGGGACGATCGCGGATTGAAACTTCCGCCCCGGGTGGCCCCGGTGCAGGCAGTGATCGTGCCGATTATCACCAGGCAGAAGCGCGAGAAAGTCATCGATAAGTGCCGCGAGCTGGCCAAGATTTTGGGCGAAGATTTCCGGGTAGAGCTCGACGAGCGGGAAGGCTACTCTGCCGGCTGGAAATTTAACGAGTGGGAGATGAAAGGGGTCCCGCTCCGCCTGGAAGTGGGCCCCCGGGATATGGAGGAGGGCGGAGTGACCGCCGTGCGGCGCGATACCGGGGAAAAGCAGTTTCTCCCCGCTGAAGGCCTGGCGGGGCGGATCTCCGCCCTGCTGGAAGAGATCCAGCAGAACATGTTCCAGCAGGCCCTCAAGTACCTGCGGGAGAACACGCGCCGCGTGGGAAGCTTCGAGGAATTTCGACAGGTGCTGGAGGAGAAAAGAGGGCTCATCCTGGCCCCCTGGTGTGAAGTGGAGGGCTGCGAAGACAAAATAAAAGAAGAGACCCGGGCCTCCATCCGCTGCATCCCCTTTGAAAATGAAATCAACGAGAGGGGTCCCTGCATTTTGTGCGGAAAAGGGAACGGGCGCTTTGTTTACTTCGCGCGCTCCTATTGATGTTGTGCCCCGGGGATGTTTTGTATTATAATCGACAAAGGGACAAGCTTTCTCCTGCTGAAGTTAAGAATGCCACTGCAAAATGAGCCTCAGCCGCGAGGATTTGTATGGTAGCGGCGTAAGTGTGTTTTCGGCCAGGACGCTTGTGGTCGCGAAGGGTTGGGGCGGAAAGAGCCGCTTCCAGGTTCTCTGCCGCGAGAGGTGCGGTGCCTGCTGCCAGGAGATTTGCGAAATCCGGTAGGAGAAGGAGAAGCATTTCAAAAAGGAGGTGTTCCATCCTGGTCCGTTACATTTTTCCCTCGGACCGGGTTCGTTATGGCAAGCAAAGTGTTTTTTACCGGGCGAAGGGCGACAAAGGGCAGAGAAAAGCTCCCCAGAAGGCTGGAAAAGCTTTTTGATAAGGCCGGCTTCGGCGAGTTTATCTGCGAAAGGGACCTGGTGGCCGTCAAGCTGCATTTTGGGGAACGGGGGCTCACCACGTACCTCCACCCCGTGTTTGTCCGCGTTATTGTGGACAAGCTGCGTGCGCTTGGTGCCAGGCCCTTCCTCACCGATACCAACACGCTTTATATCGAAGCCAGGCACAATGCGGTGGACCACATGGAAACGGCTCTGCTGCACGGGTTCACCTATGCGACCGTCGGGGCCCCCATCCATATTTCCGACGGGCTGAGAGGTCACAGTTCCTGCGATGTAGAGATCACCGGCAAGCATTTCAACACGGTAAAAATCGCCTCAGGGATCCGCGAGGCGGACAGCATGGTGGTGTTATCACATTTTAAAGGCCATAACCTCACCGGGATAGGGGGCGCCATCAAGAACCTCAGCATGGGCTGCAGCAGCCGGGCCGGCAAGCACATGATGCACGCAGGGATTAGGCCAGAAGTGGAGGAGGAAAAATGCATTGGATGTGGGCTTTGCATCACCCACTGCCCGGCAGATTGCATCACCCTGCAGGACAAAATAGCCGTTATCGACAAGGAAACCTGCATCGGCTGCGGCGAGTGCGTGGTGGCCTGCCCGGAGGAGGCTATCAGGATCGACTGGAGCAAGGATACGGAGGCGGTGCAGGAGAAAATGGCGGAATTTGCTTTGGGGGCGGTGAAGGACAAAAAGGGAAGAAGCTGCTACATCAATTTCGTCCTGGATGTGACCCCTCACTGCGACTGCCATAGCTGGAGCGACAGCGTTATCGTACCCGATGTGGGGATCCTCTCTTCGGACGACCCGGTGGCCATCGACCAGGCCTCGGTGGACCTCATTAACAAGCAGGTGGGGTTAGTCGATTCCAAGCTGAAAAGCAACTATGCCGAAGGAGAAGACAAGTTTTTGGGCGTTTACCCCCACCGCGATTACAATGTACAGCTGAGGCATGGTGAAGCAATTGGGCTGGGAAGCCGGGAGTACGAGCTGATCGAAATTTGATGGAAGCGTCGTTCGACCATTTAAAATAAAGATCTTTGTAAATATTGGGCAGCTTTTATTAGGGCCTCGTCAGGCCCTTTGTTTTTTGAGCGATTCGGGTGGAGGAGAAGGGATGAACGTGACCGTGGACGGGGCCGCCCTCAAGCGCTACCGGCGAGGCAGGAAGGCGCTTATCTACAACATCATTATCAACCTTGCCCTGGCTTTTTTCAAGGGCGCTGCCGGCTACCTGGCCCGCAGCCAGGCCATGATCGCCGACGCCTTTCATTCCGGAGGAGACGTTTTGGTCAATATCGTCGTCCTTTTCGGGCTGCGCTCGGCGTACAAGCCGGCCGACAGATGCCATCCTTACGGCCACGGGAAGGCGGAAACCCTGGCTCAGAATATTGTGGGGTTGCTCATTATGGGTACCGGCGGTTACCTGATCCTCTCCTCGGCCCTTTCTCTGAGGGAAGGGGTAGCAGAAGCGCCCGGTCTTTTTGCCTTAATCGCCGCCCTGGTTTCTCTGGTGGTGAAAGAGGGGCTCTTCCGCTACATGTGGAAGCTGGGCCAAAAATACAACTCCCGCGCCATCGTGGCCAACGCCTGGGACCACCGCAGCGATGTGCTCTCTTCCCTGGCGGCGCTGATCGGCATTGGTGGCGCCCGCCTGGGCGGCTACCTGGGCTACCCTTCCCTGTATTACCTGGACTCCGTGGCCGGGATGGTCGTCGCCGTGCTCATTATCTTCATGGGCCTGAGGCTGGTCCGGGAATCAAAAGACGAGCTGATGGACGGGACCTGCGATGAGGGCACGCTGGAGGAGATCGCCCGCCTGGCCCTGGAAGTGCCCCACGTAAAAGAAGTCTACGGGGTGCGCGCCCGCAGGAGCGGCCCCTGCCTCCTGGTAGACCTGGAGATTGGGGTGGACGGCACGCTCAGCATCGAAGAGGGCCACGATCTGGCCCACCGGGTGGAGGAAAACCTTCTGCAGAAGCGTGAAGAGGTCCACTT
>PWTK01000074.1 GCA_003563895.1 Syntrophomonadaceae bacterium | reverse complement strand
TTTGCCGGCGACGGGGAGCTGATGAACCACTACCTGGATATCGCGGTCCAGAGGGCGACCTACAAGAAAGTCCTCTTCCGCCTCGCTTCCAGGGTGCCTTCTTTGCTGAAGGGGAGGTGAAGCGTTTGAGACCGGAAAAAATGGAGGCGCCAGAAATCCGGGTGGGGGTGAGCTCCTGCCTGCTGGGCAGCGCCGTCCGCTACAACGGGGGCCACAAGCGCGACCGCTACATCACCGACACCCTGAGCCGGTATTTCCGGTTCGTGCCGGTCTGCCCGGAGGTGGAGTGTGGCCTGCCGGTGCCGCGGGAAGCGATGCGGCTGGTGGGGAGCGCGGAAAGCCCCCGCCTGGTGACGTCGCAGACCGGCCTTGACCACACGGAGCGCATGCGCGGGTTTTGCGCGCGGAAGGTGGCCGAGCTGGAGGAGGAGGACCTGTGCGGCTTTATTTTTAAAAAGGACTCGCCGAGCTCCGGGCTGCACCGGGTGAAGGTGTATCACCCCTCCGGCCAGTCCTCGCGGAAGGTGGGCAGGGGGCTTTTTGCCGCGGCGGTGGCCGAGCGCTTCCCCCGGCTGCCCATGGAGGAGGAGGGCCGCCTGAACGACGCCAACTTCCGGGAAAACTTCATCGAGCGGGTTTTCTGCTACAGGCGGTGGAAGGATTTCCTGCAAGAGGAGCCCGACTACAGGAAGCTCATCGCCTTTCACACCCGCCAGAAGCTGCTGGTCATGGCCCACAGCCCGCAGCACTACAAAGCCCTGGGCAGGCTGGTGGCCCAGGGCAAAGGGCAGCCGAAGCGCCGGCTGCTGGAGGACTACGAGGCGCTCTACATGGACGCGCTGACCAGGTTTTCCACGGTGAAGAAGAACACCAACGTGCTGCAGCACATCATGGGGTATTTCAAGAACTACCTCACCGGGGACGAAAAGGCGGAGCTGCTGGAGGTGATCCGGGACTACCGGAACGCCCTGGTGCCGCTGATGGTGCCGCTGACGCTCATCAACCACTACGTGCGCAAGTATGACGTGGCCTACCTCAGGAAGCAGGTCTACCTCTCGCCCCACCCCTCCGAGCTCATGCTGCGGACCCACGTGTGAGGGGGAAATGGTTTTGCCCGGCGCACGGTTTTTGCTTTTCCCGCACCGGCGCCCCCGGGACCGCCGTTATTCAAAGAGCTGCAGGTATTCCCCGTAGCCTTCCTCCTCCAGCTTTTCCCGCGGGATGAAGCGCAGCGCGGCCGAATTGATGCAGTAGCGGAGGCCTGTGGGGGGCGGCCCGTCGTTGAAGACGTGGCCCAGGTGGGAATCGGCTTTGCTGCTCCGAACCTCGGTGCGGACCATGCCGTAGCCCAGGTCCTTTTTCCGCGTGATGTTTTCGGCGTGGAGCGGCTTTGTGAAGCTGGGCCAGCCCGTGCCGGAGTTGTATTTGTCCAGCGAGCTGAAGAGGGGTTCGCCCGAGACGATGTCGACGTAGATCCCCTCGTCCTTGTTGTCCCAGTATTTGTTGTGGAAGGGGGGCTCAGTCCCGTCCTCCTGGGTGACCCGGTACTGCAGCTCCGTTAACCGTTCCCGCAGGTCCTCCCGGCTTTCTTCCCACTTCTTCTCATCTTTTCCCATGGCGCTCTCCTCCTCCTGGTTGCTGCTGCGGCCCGGGTATAAGGCCGGGAACGCAGTGAAAAGTACCGCCAAAACCACTGCTGTTAAGCCAATGATTTTGTAGTTGATTCTTTTTTTTCCTTCTTTTTCTCTCAAGGTGCTTCGCTCCTTGCCGGGTTGTGTACGGTGCGGGGTGGGCGGGGCGCCTTCTTCCCCTGTGAGGCCGCTCAATTCCTTGCCGCGTGAAGCGTGACGTGCGCCTTGTTCTTTGAAGTCGCCCGGCTTTTTGCTGCGTGAAGTGTGTCGCATGATGAGCGATGGGAATTTTTCCTGCGGCACGCTTTGCGGTGTTTGCCCCGCTATTTATATTATAGCAGATATTTGCGGATAATCATTAAAATTATTGCGGAAAAAATTTTGGGCGGCATTGTGCGCGGGGGGGAGGGCTCTCTCCGCGCCCTGTGCTGGAAGTACCACCCTGATGGATCGCTTTTCTTCAGGAGCAAAACCGGCAGGGCTTCGCTTTGACAGCCGATCGGATATTGCCGGAATTGCTGATCGGACAAAAGCGGAACCGGTGATCGGCTGCCGGCGGAATGACTGATCGATCCCGGTGGAATACACAGGGGGGAATCACGGCGGGGCACGTTGAAATAGTTGCGAGAAGGGTTGAAAAAAAATTATCTGAAGGAGCCGGGCCATGTCAAATAAACCGCAGTCAAAATGGGTGGATACGGGAGAGATTTTGCTGCATTACTGGGAGTGGGAGGGTACGGGAGAGACCCTTCTCCTGCTGCACGGCCTCACCTCCAACGGGCGGGTGTGGGACCTGCTGGCCGAAGAACTGGGAGGGCGCCACCGTCTCCTGGGAGTGGACCTGAGGGGACGCGGGTTGAGCGGCAAGCCCCCTGCCGGCAGTTACGGCTGGAAGCGGCATCTTCGGGATATAGGGGCGCTGCTGGAGAAGCTGAATGTGGGGCCGATCACGGTGGTAGGCCATTCCATGGGCGGGATCCTCGCCGCCCTTTTCGCTGCGGAGCAGCCGGCAGCGGTGGACCGTGCGGTGGTGGTCGATGTCGGCCTGGAAGAAGAATCGGACCCGGAGATTATACGCCAGCAGCTGGCCGGCTCGCTGAACCGCCTGAAGATGGAGTTTCCCTCATGGGAAGACTACGCTGCATACTGGAAGCAGCTCCCCTATATCGGGGAGTGGAGGGAGCATATGGACCGTTTTCTGGAGTGTGACGCGGAGGTGCACCCCGACGGAACCGTGACTTCGCGCGTTTCTGCCGAAGGGGTGGAGGAAGATTTTTTAGAGCCCTCCGCCTGGAAGGAAGAGCTGCCGCAGGTTTTAAGCCGCACCAAAGCGCCGCACCTCGTTCTGTGGGCGCCGCGGGGCTTGATGGAGCCCGGGCAGCCCCTCTTTTCCCGCCGGGCGGTGGAGAATTTCGCTGCCCTCATCCCCAACAGCCGGGTGCGCACCATGGAAGACGTCAACCACTATACGATTGTGACTTCGCCCGGGGGCGCAAAACAGACGGCCGCAGCCATTGAAGAATTCTTGCGGGAAAAACCGTCATAACGGCATATCGGGAGCAGCAGATCCGGGCTCTTGTCTTTACTGATCGGGGCGTTAAAATGATGAATTGAAGGTTCAGGTTCACTCCAAGCGGCAGGTACTTGCTGGAAGCCGGTCACCTGCAGGGCAGCGGAGTGTCCGTTGTTTTTCTGGACAGCCGGCGGGGACCTGAAGAGCAAGTTCCAGGTCATTGCCCCTCGTTGAAAACAGGCCATTTTGCAGCGGTATAAACCCCCCAACCCGGACACAGCCGGTGCCATAAAGGTTGAATGTCAAAATACCCCCTTCTAAACGTAGTAAACATCGGTGTTCACGCGATCGCTCGAAAAAGTTTTGCCAAATTTGCGAAGAACTTGAGACTTAAGGTACCCAAAAGGACCCCCTCCCTATTCGAGGGGGTACTTGCGGAAAATGACCAGCCCGATGGAGATGGAAACGACGGCCAGGGGCGCGATCATGTAGACGCCCAGGGGGTCGTCGAAGCTGTAGCCGAGGTGGTGCAGCAGCTGTCCCAGGAAGAAGGAAGAGATGCCGATGCTCGATTTCATCACCATCCCGTAGAAGGCGTAGAACATGGCCTCCCGGCGCCGGCCGGTCCTGGCGGCGTCGTAATCGGTGATGTCGGCGATGAGGGCGTTGGGCAGGAGGAACAGCCCCGCCAGGGGAATGCCCGCCAGGGCGATCACAAAAAAGCTCTGCGTGACGGGCTCCAGGGGGAGCGGCCAGAAGCCGATGGTGGCCAGGGCGGACAAAACGGCGCAGGAGAGGAGCATGACCAGCTGGAACGCCTTCTTTTTGCCCACCCTCTGCGCCAGGCGGGAGATCAAGAAAAATGAGGGCAGGGTGATCAAAAGCGCCAGGGCGAGGGCATAGCCGGTGTTCTCTTCCGGCAAACCCATGCGGATGGTGACGATATAGGGCAGGCCCATCAGCATGAGGTTGAAGGCAAACCAGAAGAAGATCTGCCCCAGGATGAAGGGTTTGAAGGCCTTGTTGCCCAGGACCTCCCGCAGGGATTCCCTCAAGCGGGGCTTTTTATCATTGGGGCCGGTGTTTGGGCCGATGTTGTATGCGTTTTTTTCCCGAAGGGTAAACACAGGGGTGTAAAAGGATGCCAGGCAGAGCAGGCCCAGCAGCAGGCCCATGGTGGCGAAACCGTAGCGGTTGATGAAAAACGATGAGCCGAGCGTGCCCACCAGGAGTCCCAGCACATAGGCGATGCCCAGCAGGGCCGAGGCGGAGATCCTTTCCCGGGGCGCGGCTATTTCCGGCAGCAGCGCCAGGAAGGGGCAGGTGACCACCGTCATGCAAAAGAAGAAGGCGCCGGCCACCAGGAACAGGTAGAGGTTGTTCAGCGGCGAGTAGCCCGCCACCGGCGGCATCCAGAGGAGAATAAAAAACACGGTCAAGGGGACCCCGCCCGCGGCGACAAAGGGGATCCGCCGGCCCCACCTGCCCCGGAAGTTGTCGCTCCAGTTGGCGACCAGCGGGTCGGTCAGGGCGTCGATCACCCTGCTGACCCCCAGGAAAAGGCCGAAAAAGGAGATGGGGACATAGGCCACCCGCCCCACTCCATCCGGCGGGGCGTAAAAATACATGGACCAGGTGGCCACGACCTGGGTGAAAAGGGCGATCCCGATGTAGCCCGTGGCGTAGAAGTAGAGCTTTTGCGAGGCGGGCAGCAGCAAAGGGCAGGCCCTCCTTCGGGCGATAAGTGACGCGCGCAGGAAGCGGCGCGGCGAAAAAAGCAAACGGCAGGGCAAAAAGCGGCAGGGCAAGGACAGGAAAAGGCAAGGAGCAAACAGTGACGGTTCTTGATTTTCCTTCCAGCGACTGCCGGGCAAGCGGGGCAAAAAGTGACGTTTCTTGCTTGACTGGCAACAACTGACGGGCAAGTAGTGGCGATTTTTATCCTGCTTGAAAACAGTTGCCAGGCAAGCGGTGACGGTCCTGCTCTTGCCTGTCTGCCCCTTCCAGCAAGCGGCGCCGGTTTCCGGTTTGTCCCGCCGACTCAATGTTCTGCGTCTTCTGATTTAATGCTTCTCCTGGTATTATACCGAAGTTTTATCCTCTTTGGGCACAATATTTTCCTCTATTTGAAAAAAATATTTTGGGCCCGAAACATTGGGTGATGGTAACCATGTCGGTTTTTCCACTTTTTCCGGAAGCGGGACTGCCCGGGCTTAATTTCCATTGAAGCTCAGCAAAAGGCCACCCCCTTATGGATCAAAACCCATCCCGGCCGGGATGCCGGCCCGACGGATCCTTACTGCCGTGAAAAAATATCGCATATTCGCTGTGGTAGTGCAGGGCCTTATCTCGAAAGGTCTTTTTTGACCCAAACACCCCATACGGCCGTGCAAAATGGTTCTTTTGGATGATGTCGGAATGGCATGAAAGGTGTATTGTCGGAGCATACGGGGGATCCGGGAAAACAGTCAAGGTGCGGTAGCAAACCCGGTTTTTCAATACAATGAGAGGGGAGAAGAAAGATGGGTGTTTTTTCTCGTCACCGCAGCGCCGTGATGCGCTGGGCTTGCCTGCTGGGAGTTCTCTTGCTGCTTTTCTCTCTGGCAGCGGGCTGTGGCACGGATGCGGACCCGCCGCCGGAGGAAGAAGCGGTCAACGGGGAAGAAGAAGTGGAAGAGGGCGTGGAAGCGGCAGAAGACGAAGGGGAAGAGGGGCTGGAGGACATCCTGGCCAACTGGGAGAACCCCCGGAGTTTTGAAGCCTTTGCCGGCAACTTTGAAGAATTGAAATACCGGTTTGAAAGCAACGGAACCTCCGAAACCATCCATTACACGCTGGGGGGAAAGGAAACGGTCGGGGGAGTCGAGGCGACAAAAATTTCGCTGAACTTCATCGAGGGGGGCACCAACTACTCCTGGTGGGTAGACGATGAGGGAGGTGTGCTGCGCCTGGACATGGACGGGGAAATCATCGAGGGTGAACTTGCGGAGATGGCCGGAGAGTCCCTGATGATGATGGCGTTCCTGCCTTATTTTTACGTGGAAGATTTCCAGGCGCGCGATGTGCTGGCGGGGAATTACCCGGGCTATTCCGTCCGGGAGGTGGACCGGAAGTCCGAGCAGTTCGGCGATTCCCGGGCAGAGGTGTACACGCTGGAGGTAACCGTCGGGCCGCCGCTGGCAGAGGAGGAGGTTTCGGTTCGCTGGAGCGTCGGTGATTTCGGTGATTTTTCCATGCTGGTAGGCTGGGAGGCTGCTGAACACGTGGAAGGGACCTCTTTCAGCTATCAGCTGCTGGAGCTCAATCCCCTGAATTAGGCCACGGCCGGGGATGTGTCAGCGGTGGCCGTATTCCCTCAAGCATTCCAGGACTTCGGTGGTGCTTAGATCGTACCAGTGCCGGTAGGCGTCGGCCACGGCGAAGGGGTAGCGGGAACGAATGTTTGGGCAGTAGAGTTCGTCGACCTGGGGCAGCAGGAAGTCCACGGTGGACTGGGGGGCTGTCGGCACCGCCACCACAATTCTGCCTGCCCCTTTTTTTTGCAGGAAACGGACCGCTTCCGCCATGGTATAGCCGGAAGCCAGGCCGTCATCCACCAGGACGAGGTCTTTTTCCTTCACGTCCGGGAAGGGCCTTTCCCCCCGCAGAAGCCTTTCCCTTTCCCGCACCTCGTCCCTTGTTTTTTGGACCTGCTGCTCCACTTCCTTTTTCCGCAGCTTGCTCCGCAGCGCCTCGTTGAAGATCACTTCCCCGTCCGGCCCGACGGCACCGAATCCCGCTTCGGTGGTGTAGGGGAGCTGTATTTTTCGCACGATCAGCAGCTCCAGGGGCAGCGCCAGCTGCCGCGCTATCTCACAGGCGACGGGGACACCGCCGGCCGGTATGGCCAGCACCAGGGTTTCCCTCTCCGGGTAGCCGGCCAGCATGGATGCCAGGTGTTTTCCGGCTTCGGTACGGTTCTGGAAGACGTGAACCCGGTTGTAAAAGGGATCATGGGTAAAGAGCTTGCCCATGGTATCACCTCCGGCAGGATGCTCTGTTACCAAAAGAATTCTTGAGACGGTGGGCCGATTCCTTTTTTTCAAAAGGGTTCCATGCCGGGCAAATCGGGAACAATGACAGTTTTGTCAGGGCAGCTCTCTCTGTGTTTTTTCGGTTATTCACAAAAAAATTGACTTGAACCACCGCATCTTTTTCGCATCGGGATAGAATGATGGTATACTGGTAGATACAGGTGAGGCGGAAAGCGCGTTTTATCGCAAAGCAAGCTTGGGATGTTGGAATGGGGGGATGGCCTCATGAATGAACAAATGCTGGAAGAATACTTTTCCCAAAAACCGAATATTGTCGCCGCATACCTGTTTGGTTCCCGTGCGGAAGGTGTGGCCCGCTCCGACAGCGATCTCGATATTGCTGTGCTGGTTGAAGAAGAGAAGAACAGTTACTTTAATCTCAGGATGGAAATGGCGGAAGAGCTGGAGAGGCATACCGGCTTGAAAACGGATGTTATTATCATGCAGGAAGCCCCTATCCTCCTGCAATTCCAGGTGTTTAAGCACGGGAAGCTGATTTATGAACGGGATCCTTCCAAGCGCTCCATGTATCAAATGCACTTTATGAGCCGTTATTATGATTTCAAGCGCTTTCATGATTTTCACTCCAAATTGCTTCGCCAGTCCATTAAAGAGGAGGGGCTTGGCCGTGGATCCAGCGGTAATTGAGTCGCGCCTGCGAAAACTTGACCGCCTTGTTGGAAGATTAAAACAGTTTCAGAGTATATCCGTTGAAGAATATCTTTCAGATGAAGATAAACAAGCCATTGTCGAAAGGTTGCTGCAGCTTGCCATTCAATCATGCATTGACATTGGAAACTATGTTATCGCAAGGCAGAAGCTCGACATCCCGGAGACGGAGGAAAATGTTTTTTTAGTGCTGGGCAAACGCGGTATTATTCCAAGCCAGCTGGCGGAACGTATTAAAGGAATGCTCCGTTTTCGGAACATTCTTGTTCATGACTACCTTGAAATTGATCAGCGTATTGTTCATAACATCATCAGGAGTCAATTAAGAGATTTTGAAGAATATGCCAGGGCTATCGTGCATTGGCTTGACAGGAACGATTCGGTTGATGGTTAGCTGAAGAGACCAAGGGCCAAACGGGCACTTTTTACTCCTTTTTTTCTATATAAGCTGGTTCTTTTGGGTGCTGACAGGGTCGAAGAAAGGGGTTACTATTGTATTGAACATGTAAAGTAGGGCGGGGGCAACGCAGGCGGCAGGAGGCACCACCCTCTTCGAAACCATAAAAAAAGCTGACCCGGCTTGCTGTCGGGTCAGCTCTGAAGGAATGTTTAGAAAGGTCCCGGTGAATTACTCGACTTTTTCCATTGGTTCGCCACAGCAGACAAGCTCCCCGGCTCCGCTTTCGAGGACGCTTACCTTGTTGCCGCAGATGTTGCACAAATAGACTTCTCCGACCTGTGTTGCCATTTTGGATCCTCCTTTCCTCTGGTGTGGGTTCTTTCGGGATATTATTCATGAACAGGCGGCGTTAGAACTTACGGAAGGCTTTGGCGGAAGCGTTGCAAATGGGACAGCGCTCCGGTGCTTCTCCGGAGCCCACCCAGCCGCAGATGGGGCAGAGGTGGATCTCGGTGTCTTCCATGTCCTTGCCGCCTTCAACGGCGCTTTTGAGCTGTTCAAAGGTCTTGCCGTGCACTTTTTCGGCTTCGTTGGCATATTCAAAGGATTTCAGCGCTTTTTTCTGGTCTTCCTGTTTGGCGTCTTCAATGAACCCGGGGTACATGGTGGTGAACTCGTAGTGTTCCCCTTCGGTGGCGGTTTGCAGGTTTTCCAGGGTGGTTCCGACTTTTCCGGCGACTTCAAGGTGCTTTAAGGCGTGAATGGTTTCGGCTTCGGCGATTGCGGTGAATATGCGGGCGATGTTCGTGTACCCTTCATTTTCCGCCTGCCTGGCAAAGGCCAGGTACTTGCGGTTGGCCTGGGATTCGCCGGCAAAAGCGCTCATGAGGTTTTCTTGGGTCTTCACGGCGGTCACTCCTTTATAATCTTTTTTTGAAAAGAATTGTTTTGACTTGTGATCACTTCAACATCTTTTCCGAAAATCCTTTTTCTTCTTTCCTCATTTTTTTATTATTGAGCAGGAATTTGTTTGAGAGAATAGAAAAATATAGTAAATGAGGGTTTT
>PWTK01000059.1 GCA_003563895.1 Syntrophomonadaceae bacterium | reverse complement strand
GTTCCTATAGTAATATATAATAACAAGGCTAAATGGAGCGTGCCCATTTAAAGGAGGCTATGATCAATATGAGCGTTACCAAAAAAGAGTTATACCGTTTGATAGATGCTTTGCCAGAGGGAGAGATTGAGGCTGCTAGACGCTTTTTGGAATTTCTGATTACCCAGGATGCCGCTGTCTATACTCTTATTTCTGCTCCTTTCGATGATGAGCCCACTTCAAAAGAAGAAGATTTTGAGGCAAAAAATGCCTGGAATGAACACTTAAAAGATAAAAGTGTTTCTAGTGATGATGCCGCCAAGGAGATATTTGGAGAATGAATTGGCATATTCAATGGAGTATAAATGCAATTAAGGATATGCAGAAGTTGGATAAGCCGTTAAAGAATAGGATATGGGATTCTTTAAATAGCATGGTAAAACAGCCTCAGCTATCCGATATAAAAAAACTAAAAGGTAAAACGGGAGAATATCGGTTACGAGTAGGGGATTGGAGAGTTAGGTTTCGTGTTGATTTCATTAACAGAACGTATTTAATAACCCATGTAAAACACAGGCGAGATATCTACAGATAAAAACGTAGTGAACAGTCGATATTTTATATGTAATCAATAGCAAGGAACTGCCTTGGGTAATGAGTATCAATTCCACAATTATTGATTCTCTTGAGAGAGGTTGGTTATAACATTTCTCTTTTATTTTTTTGGGCTATCCCTCAGCCCCGTGGTATTCCCGGTACCACTCCACGAAGCGCCCGATTCCCTCTTCGATGGTCGTCTCCGGCCGGAAACCCACCTCCTGCGCCAAGTCGTCAATATCGGCATACGTCTCCACCATATCGCCGGGCTGCAGCGGCAGCAGCTCCTTTTCGGCCTCCCTGCCCAGGGCCCGCTCCAGCACCTCGATAAAATGAAGCAGCTCCACCGGTTTGTTGTTGCCGATGTTGTAGAGGCGGTAAGGGGCACAGCTCCGCCCGGGGTCGGGCCTTTCCCCGTCCCACCCGGGATCGGGCTCCGGCAGCTGGTCGAGCAGGCGCACCATGCCCTCCACAATATCGTCTATGTAGGTGAAATCCCGCTTCATACGGCCGTAATTGAACACGCGGATGGGTTCGCCCCGCAGGATGGAACGGGTAAAGGAATAGTATGCCATATCGGGCCGCCCCCAGGGCCCGTAAACGGTAAAAAAACGCAGCCCCGTCACCGGCAGGCCGAACAGGCTGCTGTAGGTATGAGCCATCAACTCCCCCGCTTTCTTGGTGGCCGCATAGAGGCTGACCGGATGGTCCACGTTGTGATGTACCGAAAACGGCTTCGTCTTGTTGGCCCCGTAAACCGAGCTGGAGGAGGCGAAAATGAGGTGCTCCACCTCCTGGCGGCGGCATCCCTCCAGGATGTTCAAAAAACCCGCCACGTTGGAATCGACATAAGCGTGGGGATTCTCCAGGCTGTAGCGCACGCCGGCCTGGGCTGCCAGGTGTACTGTACGGGAAAAGCGGTTGCGAGCAAAAACCCGATCCATCGCTTCCCGGTCCTCCAGGGCGGCCTGGACAAACTGAAACCCCGCCTGCCGCTCCAGGAGGGCCAGACGATCCTTTTTCAGGCTCACCTCGTAGTAATCATTAAGGTTGTCCAGGCCCACAACCTCAAAACCCTCCTGCAGCATCCTCCGGCAAAAGTGATAGCCGATAAACCCTGCCGCTCCGGTAACCAGCAGCGCCATTACCTCACCTCAACCTTCAAGTTTGAACGGTGGCCGGAGCACACACAAATCGCGTCATCGCCACATCGCATCAACGCGTGATCACGCCGTCCCGCAAATGTACCATCCCGTCACCCCGGCATCGTTTATCGCGTCAACGCTCCATCGCTGCTTCTATCTTTTAACCCCATGATGCACGTACAAACCTTCTTAAACTCCCGGATCGCAGCTCGAAGCTCACAGCCAACACAAAAGGGATCGTGGTTAGCAGAGCACGCTCGCAACTTGCGGCTCGCAGTCCGCCGCCCCACCGCCCAACGACCTCCAGCTCACAGCCCGCAGTCCCCAGCTCGAAGCCCTCAGTGCTGCTGCCTTCCGCCCGCTTTCCCGTTCAAGCGCCATGTTTTTTTGCCTTTACACGCAGCCACAAAACTTCTCCGGCCCCACAAGGCATGTGTTGTTGCCAAAGGCTACCCTGAAAATGCAAGTCGCTTTTGATTGACCCCCTGCCCGGAGTGGGTATATTTTCATCCGCCTGATGGTGAAGCGAAGCTTCATGGATGTCTCTTTTCAATTTAAGTGTTGATATTGTTTGGAATTTAGGTGCTGTGTCCTCGAACAAGAAAATGGAAAACGAAATGTGGTAAGCAATAAAGGGTATTTAAAGCTATCAACAATGCTGGTAAAAAAGAGCCTTGCCAAAAATTATGTACTTTTGCTCGCCGCCGCATAAACCATTAAGCCGCCGGTTCATCCATCGGCATGATGAACCAAGGGCATCGACAATGGCCGCAATGGCCGCTTGAAACGGCAGTCGTCAATACCATTGACCGCCGGCACCCTCCTCCGCCAACACCATCGACAGCCGGCACCACTGGCACCACCGGCAGCGCAAACTGCCGGCACAGGCGCCCGGAAAAGTTTAGAGATCGTAGTAGAGCATGAATTCATACGGGTGGGGGCGTTCGTTTACCAACTGCACCTCTCTCTTTTTCTGCGCTATCCAATTTTCGATCAACTGCGGCGAGAAAGCCTTGCCACGCAGCAAGTAGCCGTGGTCGTTTTCCAGGGCCTCCAGGGCCTCCTCCAGGGACCGCGGCAGCCGGAGAATGCTCTGCTGCTCCTCCGCGGCCAGCTGGTAGAGGTCCCCCTCAAAGGGCCCGAAGCCTTCCTCTACCGGATCGATGCGGTTGATTATCCCGTCCAGACCGGCCAGCACCATGGCCGAGTAAGCCAGGTAGGGATTCCCGGCAGCATCGATGGGGCGGTACTCGATCCGGCGGTAATCCGCATTCCTCACATAGGTCGGGATCCGCACCGCCGCGCTGCGGTTGGCGGCGGCAAACACCCGGCTCACCGGTGCTTCAAACCCGGGCACCAGCCGGCGATAGGAATTGGTGCTGGCGTTGGTGAATGCGCACAGGCTGTTGGCGTGGTAGAGAATGCCCCCCAGGTAGTGCAGGCAGGTCTCGCTGAGCTTTTCGTACCCGTTCTCGTCGTGGAAAATGTTTTTGCCGCCCCGGGTGAGAAACTGGTGGATATGCATCCCGTTACCCGCCTCGCCGTGCAGGCACTTGGGCATGAAGGTCACCGTCTTGCCGTGCCTGGCGGCGGTGTTCCGGATGACGTACTTGGCCAGGAGGGTGTTGTCACACATCTGCAGCAGCCCGCCGAAGCTGGTTTCCAGCTCCACCTGCCCCGGGCCACCCACCTCATGGTGGTGGTACTTCACCTCCACCCCGTTCGACTCCAGGAGGGATACAATTTCGTTGCGCATGTCCGCCAGGATGTCGTGAGGAGGCAGGGTGTGGTAGCCGTCCTTCTTGCGGGGAAAGAAGCCGTTTGAGTTGTGATTCCCGCTGTTCCAGAATGCATTCTGGGCATCTATGGAGAACCCGCCCCGGTGCAGTTCATCTTCGAAGAAAACCCGGTCAAACAGGTAAAACTCCAGCTCCAGGAGCAGGTGGATCCCGTCGGCTGCGCCGCTGTCGGCCATGACCTGCTCCGTGCGTTCGGCCACCGCCCGGGGGTCACCGGAATACCGCTCCACTTCGCTGCCGGCCTCGTATATGTTGCCGATGATGCTCAACGTTTTCTTTTCATAAAAGTGGTCAGGGCGCACGGTAGCCAAATCAGGCTTAAAGAGCATGTCGCTGCGGCTGACGCTCCTGTAGCCGTAATTGGAACCGTCAAACCCGATCCCCTCTTCCACCACGTCTCTCTGGAACTGGGATGCGGGGATGGTCAAATGCCGCCAACGCCCGAATAGATCCACCACCTTAAAATCGATAAACTCCACCTCTTCCCTTTCCACGTAGCTTTTGATTTCTTCCCAGGATTGCACTAAAACACCCCTTCCTCGCAGGCTATCATCTCGCTAACCGGTTCCTCGCTGAGCCTGATCATATTAAAACGTAAAGTACGGCTGATTCGCACCAGAAAACACCATCCCCTCCATAATCGCACCCGTTTTCTGGCCTGTTTATTCGATCAACCTGCAAAATCGAACATCCAACACTGCTCCAAAGGATAACCTGCTGGATTATCCTTTCGCAGCCCCAAGAACACCCGCCATGCTCTCAACAATTTACAGCAATAAATCGGGTTTCTTTATGATAATATACAGGGCAATCCCCAGAAATTCAAGCACTTTATTTATATGTAGATATTCTGGTTCTCCTGGGCTGAAGGGGCCAGAAATCCGGGCAAATCATGTAAAAATTCTTGTTATTATTCCCAAGGTATTTTTGTGCAGCAGTTTTAAGAAGGGCTATTTCAGGAGAAAGGAAAAGCCTGGGACACAATCCCGGTGCTCCTGTTGTTTTTTCTTGTTTTCCTTCCTTAAATCATAATCAAAAAAACCTTGCTGCACGGAACCCCCTGGGATATGTGACTGAAAAAACCGGCGCCAGGGCAGTAACTTCGCCGGCCAGCGCCGGCACAGCATCAACGACCCGTCCACACCCTGAACTTCATGGTGCCGGGTTCATAACCTCGCCGGCCGGACCCCCGTTCTCTCCGCTGCCCGGGGCCATCTCAGGCCATCTCAGCCGCTTTCCTGGATTTTTTTTAAAATATGCCAGTACGCCCCCCGGTGCCCCTCGGCAATGGCCTCCATCAGCACCCGGTTTTCCGTATACCCATAATCCCGCTCCTCCCTGGGGTCTCCGAGGGAAAAGAAGCGGCGATCGTCGCCCGTCAGCTCCAGGATAAATTCATGGATGTTTTCACCCAGGGACGGGGAAAAATAGTAGACGGGCCTCAGAAAGTCTTCGTTTCCTTCCACTTCGCCCTGTAAGGACTGCCTCCAGTTCTTCCCGGGCCCTTCCCCCCTGATTTTCCGGCCGAGAGGGGTATACTTGTAAAGCCTTATCCCCAGGGAAATGCCCACCGCCAGGGGATCCAGCTCCTTCATGAAGGAAATGCTTTCCGCGATGGTCTCCCTTGTCTCCCCCGGTCCTCCCAGGAGCAAATCCGCCATAAAGGGGATCCCGTTCAGGTGGCACAGCTCGGCCGTCCTCTGCAGGGCCCTCCGGTCATGATCCCGCCCCAACGCCGAAAGGATGGCTTCGTTTGCGCTGTCCACACCGAAGTTGATGCCCACGCAGCCCGCCCTTTTCATCAGCCCGGCCAGCTCTGCCGTAAACGGAACCGGGCTGCAGTAGGCATACCAGCTCAGCTCCCGGGAAAGGCCGCTTTCGATAAGGGACCGGCAGAACTCCGCGGCGTGCTCCGGGGGCAGGTTGAATTCGGCATCGCACAGGTGCAGGCAGTGGACGCCCTGTGCCAGGAGGCTCTGCAGCTCCCACAGCAGGTGCTGCGGCGGGCGAAGTCGCTGCACGTCCCCCCTTCCCAGGGGATCGGCGCAGTAGGTGCACGTTCTGTCACACCCGCGCTTGGTTTCCGCGCTGCCCTGGCCGCCCTGCACGAAATAGCGGTGGTTGTCCACCAGGCCGCGCCTGCTCAGCAACTCCTTCTGCGCGAGCGAAACGTAGCGCGGGGGGTAAAACCTCACCCGTCCGTCCGCGTTTGCCAGCAAACCGGGGATCCCGGAAACCTCCCTGCCGGCTCCGGTTTGCCCGGCGTGCAGTTGGCGGGCAAGCTCGGCCAGGGCCTCTTCGCCATCTCCCCAGATGCCATAACCGGCCCCGCAAAACACCAGCACCTCCCGCGGCATAATGGAAAAACCGCAGCCCCCCAAAACCACCGGCAGCCCAAATTCTTCCCCTAGCCAAGCCACCAGTTCTCTGACTCGCGGCAGGTAAAACTTCCTGGTCTGCGAGGAGCTGTCATCGATATTGCGCACCGTGAGGGCCGCCAGGCAAAAGGGGCCGTTTTTATCGATGAGCTCTGCAAGGAAGCGGTACCCGTCCCCTGCCCACACCAGGTCCGCCAGCACGGGCTCGACCCCTTCTTCTTCCAGGGCCGCCCCGAGGTAATCCAACGCCAGCGGAGCCACAGGAGGCTCGAGGTTGTTGTCGTTGATCAAAAGCACACGCGGTGCGGGCATATTTCTTCGACCTCCCGATTCAGCCTCCCAACTCGTCCTGATTCAGCCTCCCGATTCTGTCTCCCGATTCTGTCTCCCGATTCAGCCTTCTGGCCGTGAAATGCGAACAATGTTTTTGGCCTGGGGGCGGCTTCACGTACCGGGAGGCATTTCCTGCCAGCTGATGATGTAACGGAGCCTGCCCGCAGCGCGCGGGGCAGAAGCTTCCTCAGCGCCCGGCGCATCCCCACCCCCGGCACGTGGACCCGGAACAGACGCCCCCTCAGCCTCCTCCCGACCGATCACCCACCGGCCGGACAGTCCCAGCTCCTCGGCGGTCAACTCGAAATGGCACATGGCGATCCCCATGTCTATCCGTTGGATATCGAACCCGATCGCCCTGTTCAACATGGGAGAATAGGCCATGTAAAAATGCCAGAGCGGGCCGTGCTTCATGACCCTCCAGGGCTGGCGATTCGAGGTGGAAGGACCCAGCCTCACCATCTCCAGGGGCACCCGGTAAGGCCCTGCCTCCCCTTCCCCGAGGGGGACATCGAACCCCCCGTTAAAAAACAGCTCCTTCCAGGGTTTTCTGCCGGGCCTCGAGGCGATCTTCATGGCGTACTCGAACGCCCTTTTCTTTTGGGCCGCGTATCCCACCGGTGTAACCGCAGGCAGCATTTCGTTTTTCCCAAGGCCTGTTGTTTTTTCAAAACCCCTGCGCCGGAAAGTCCCCCCCAGCCAACAGGTTCCAAGCCCCAGGGAAGTGGCATAAAGGATCAGCATTTCAAAAACGAAGCCGAGCTGTTCCAGGGCGCAATCGCCCCGCTCCACGATCCCGGCAATATAGTCGATGGCTCCCCTGATAAAACCATATGTCCCGATTTTTCGTCCGGTTTTCGCCAGGTACTCGTCCTCGTCTATAAACACAAAGCGCACGGCCGGAGAGAAGGGACCCTCCCGCTCCAGCAGCTGCGCATACTCTTCCAGCCTGGACCGCTCCCAAGGCGGCAAAGGCAGGGGTTGATAAGTCCTGACGGACACGCGCCTTTGAATAACCTCGGGAACAGGCAGCTCAAAGTGCTGTTTTTTGCTTAAGTGGCTGCTCAAGTGAACATCAGTCCCCGCCTGAACTCCGCAAAACCGCAAGGTTTTCCATCGCTTCCCGTACTGCTTTAAAAAGGTTCGATTTATTAAATAATTCCCAGGGTTTTTCTTTTTGTGGCAAAGCCGTGTTTTTTCAATTTCTGTCACACGCCCCCACGCATACGCATCAATTTTACCATTAAACCAAAGGGACCACAACAAGCTGAAGAAAGGAGCCCCTGCGAAGATTCCCCTCAACCGGGGTCAGCCGGAAATTGGAGATTCTCTGTGGGCATGCCCTGCGGGCCTGCCCTTAAGAGAAAAGCTCTGAAAGATCTTGCGGGAATGCCCTGCAGATACTTTTTTCCATGTTTACCTGGAAAAGTACCGGCTGGCGAATTCCTCCAAAGGCAGGTTCAGCAGGGGGTAGCTCCCGGCATCTTCATCGTTAAAGTGCCACCACTCGCTTTCAATGGGGGCAAAGCCATTCCTGACCATCACTTCCGTCAGGTATTCCATGTTTTCCCGGGCTTCTGCCGGCATGTCGGGGTAGCTGCGGGAAGCCTCGGGAACAAACTCATCAAACCCGCTGGGCAAGAGCAGTTTTTCTCCGTCCCGGTCGACCAGGGTCACATCCACGGCTGCACCGCGGTTATGGTTGGACCCCCGGTCCGGAGGAGCCACGTATCTCCTGTCGGGCACCACTTCCCAAAGCTTTTCCTGTACGCTCAAAGGCCGGTACGCATCCCAGACCAACAAGCGGTACCCATCAGCCAAAAACTCGGCCTGGGCTGCGGCCAGCTTCTCGGCGGTTTGCCGCTGCAAAAGACAAATTGCCACCGGGTAAAGCGTTTGCCCGGTAAAATTATCCTCCGTGGCGTAGCGCAAATCCACCTGGATGGTGCTGTCCAAATCTCTCACCCTGACCAGCCCTTCTATTTCCAGGATCTCATCCCTTTCCTCTTCCTCGGACAGCTTTAACCGGGCCTCCAATGTATCCAAATCGGTTTCCAGCGATTCCATCTCCGCTTCGAACCGGTTCATTCCGGCTTCCAGCGTTTCCATGTTCTCTTCCAGACTTTCCAACCTGCTCTCGAATCCGGCAAGGGTTTTTTCCTGCCTGTCGAGGCGGTCTGCCAGGGAAAGGTATCCGTTCCAGACCAGGTACAGCATTAATACCAGCATCACCAAAATCCCAACGGCGGACCCGAAATGCAATTTTTTGCCCGGCATTCCCGCTGCAACCTCCCTCTTTTCGATAAGCCCCCTAACCTGGACAAGCCAGAACCATCAAAGTTGAATTTCAAAATGACCCTCTCTAAATGTAGAAAAAATAAGCCCTCACGAGATCGCTTGAAAAAGTTTTGCCATATTTACAGAGCAATGAAGAACTAAGGGCCTAAGCCCGGGACTCGCCCCAGGTTATTACTTCTCTCCTCAGCCGGCCGTAATTATTCGGAGTGTTGCCGGCCATGGTCCCGAAGCACCTGCGCTTTAGCCCTGCCCCTTTGGTGTCTCAGGGGCAAGATCCTGTTCCTAATGGCATCGTGATGGCATTATTATTCCTAGAGCAATGAGCGGCATATCGCGCAGGCCCTGGCTCGTGAGCGCGTGTTCGGGGGTGGGTTAACTGAAAAATGGGGAGCTTACCACAAAACAGCAGCCCTTTCGCTTTACCGCTTTTTTACTTCACCCGCTGCAGAAGCCCTTTAAGTCTCCGCAACAGGTGTTCTTTTACTCTGACCTCCAGGAAAAGGTCTCCGGCTTCTCCTCCACCCTTTCCCTCGGCCCCCAATCCTTTCAACCTTATTCTCTGGCCTTCCTTTATCCCCAGGGGCACCTTTACCTTCAATTTTCGCGAATCGCCCCACTTTTCGCGTGAATATTCCACCGCCTCTCCTTTACGCGCCTGCTCGGGGGTTAAAACAAGCGTGTCATAAAGGTCTTTGCCCCTTTCGGGAAAACGGATTCCAAAGGCCTTCTCCACGCCGCGTTTTACAAACTTGTTTAAAAGGCCTGAAAAAGGAAACCGGGGAAAGGGCGGGGCCTTCCCCCGCCCCGGAAACTCGCCGCCTTTTCTTTCATATTCCCCGCCGGGGCGCCGGGAGCCATAAAAAACAAACCCCCGGCTGTAATATCCCGGCCTGCGAAACTCAAAAGTTTGGTACCTGGAACCGTAGAATTCCTTAAAAATTTCGTCGAAACTCCTGAACCCGAACATTTGGGCCATTTGTTCCAGTATTTGGTCGATATCCGAGCTCCGAAAGATGTCTTCCTCCGAATAACCTTCCCTGAACCGGTCATGGGCAGAGGGCCCATAACTGTCCCTTAACGCGTCATATTCCCTTCTTTTTTTAGGGTCTGACAAAACGGCATAGGCCTCGTTCAGCTCTTTCATTTTTTGAGCCGCTTCCGCATCCTCCGGGTTCCTGTCGGGATGATATTGAAAGGCCAGTTTGCGGTACGCCTCTTTGACCTGTTCCCGGCTGGCATTCCTGTCTAACCCCAACGTTTCATAATAATCTCGGGGCATATTATATCCATCCTTTACACAGCGAGCTTCTTACTCAATTCTATAAATAACGTCTGCGCACCTTTTTTTCAGCATGCTGCACTTGCCACACCCCGTATCATCCCCGCTACACACCTCTCCACTACCCCCTGCTACAAGTTCTCGTCCCAGCACACCTTCCCCCGAAAAACCTTTCAAAAAGCCCTGTTTTTCTATCTCCTCCTCAGCTCCCAGGAGCTCTATGTGATTGTGAAAGAGACCAGCATGAAGCTTTACTTCACCATCAGAAAGACGATGATTTTCCTTTTCAAACAGGATATTCATTGCGGCAGAGCTGCATTTTCAAAGTAGACCCCCATGCCCCCGCACAACGGGGGCACCATCAGGAGGATGAAAATCGATTGCTATTACCAGAGAACCTTTGTGTGTATTTGTTCTATTTTCAGGATAGACGGCCATGCCCCCGCACAACGGGGGCACCATCAGGAGGATGAAAATCGATTGCTATTACCAGAGAACCTTTGTGTGTATTTGTTCTATTTTCAGGATAGCATTTTTACTCCTGTCCATGCTTATGCTCCATATATGCACTTGAACATTTACACCACGTCTCTGTCAAGCGTAAGCGAGAATATGCAGCGGTTCTCCCCGTAGGGAGAGACGTCGGCGTAGATCTCAATGCCGGTTGTCCCTTCATACCGCACAACACCCTGGGGATCGGCGGAAAAAGGGCGGTCGTGACCCGGTATAATAACTTTTGCCTCTTCCCTAATGCGCTCTCTGCTCCGCAACCACTCCGGCGTGGACGCTCCCATCGCAGGCCGGCCTTCCACGAATTCTTTGGCGTTTTTAACCGCATCCCCGATTGCCAGGTAGTCCCGATCATACTGCATAAACAGAGAAATGCTGCCCGGCGTGTGGCCGGGAGTCTCCCGGATGGCCAGGTTGTCGGCTAATGTGTCCCCCTCTTCCACCAGGCGCAGCCTGTTGGACTCCTGTAATAAAGGAACGATGCCGTGGGGAATAAAGGGATCCGTCTTTCCCGCTTCGCCGTTGGCGTATTCCCACTCCCCTCGACCGACCACAAGTTCTGCCCTCGGAAAAAGATCAAAGTTAACGGCGTGGTCAAAGTGCAGGTGGCTCATGACCACCATCTGAATGTCTTCAGGCCGGAGCCGTTCTTCCCCCAGCTTTTCCAACAGCTTCAGCCGCTCGTTATATGACCCTGTGTCGAAAAGAAGGTTTAACCCTTTTTCCTTAACCACCAGCATCGTCGACCAACCCAGAAAACCTCTTGAAGACGTGGCCGGAAACCCGGAAAAAAGTATTTTGAACGGCATGTGTACTTCGCCCCCTTGCTCTAAACTACAGCCGGACCCCCTGCCGGACCATTGCCGGAACTCCAAGACCAGGAAATAATGGAGAGGTAAGAAATTCGGGATATAGAGGTATCCGATCTTTGCTCGTATTGGCCGCTTCACCAGAACCCGCATCGAGAATTCACGCCGGCATTCACGCCAACCCTGTCGGGTTTCAACGGACGGAATAACCCCTACACGTCACTTCCTTTCTCCTTTTTTGCCTCTCCTTTCTTGCGCCACGAACGACCCACCGCCTAACCCTCACAATCAACGCCGCATTCGATTCAGATCCCCTTCCCACGCCCCGCCAGGATCACGCCGTCGAGCTAAATCAACTCCAATTTCCCCGCTGGGCAATTGGTGATGCAAAGTCCGCAGCGATAGGTAAACCCGTTTCTACCCATTCGGGGCAGGCCACGGTCCTGATAGTAAGAGCAGGCGACCTTGTCTATGGAAACCCCTTCTTGTTTTAAGCGGCGGGTCAATTCGTACTGTTTCGGATAAGCATCCACGGGGCAGCCGGTCATACAGGCATACTGACATTTCTCATGCCATGGCGTGCAGAGATCTCCCTCAAAGGGCTTATCGCATTCGAGTTTGGCCGTAGTCAGCACAGAGCCGAAACGCTGTCGCGGGCCGTAGCGAGGTGTCAGCAGAAGGTTGTTCAGGCCAAAGTGTCCCAGGCCTGCCTCAAAAGCGGCGTGCTTGTGGGAAAAATATCCCATGAGATCCTGCAGGTTGTAGGGATCGGAATTGGGAATCGGGTACGCTTGGAAACCCTGCTCCTGAAAAAGTAACGCCATCTCCCACCCCAGTGCATCGGAAATATTGTTTATGGTCAGCATGATACGGCTGTAGACGGCCCGGCTCTCGGGAAGCCTCTCCGTCAAAGGCTGCGGCCAGGGAAGAAGATAGACAATAATGCTATTCGTGCCGGGGAGGTTGTCTTCCGGTCTGTAGCCGGGTGGCGCTTCGGCATTTAACCGCTCCGCCGAAGCCACACCGATGGTTTGAACCCCTTTTTGCATTGCCAGTTCTTTTACCTTTTCTTTCAGCATCGTGCAGCCCTCCAAGAAATGATGATTTTTGATACAAGTGCACCTGTCAATTTGTCGACAATCAAATGAACCGGCACGGGAACGCAGCAGATCCCGGCTTCCCTGATGTTTTCTTTTTCGGGTGCAAAAGTTCCTGCAGAAAAAAGATGCCTTTGGACCATTTCCATATCGATGGGCACCAGGGTTCGGCAAGTATCCGTTTTCGCCGCTTCTAGGTCCAGACAAAAAGAGGACCCTTCCAGGGCGATGCTGCAAAAGCGATTCTGCAAGGCCGCTCCTGCCACGGTTGCACCCCGTTTTTTTCCTGCAAAAACACCTCTTTTTTGTCCCCTTCCCTCCCCCTGCTCGCCACCTGGTCCCGCCCTCACAGCTCCTCAGCCCGATCCCGCCCCGCCATCCCCCCTTGACACACCTCAGCCCGACAGCCCGATCCCGTCCTGCCATGAACCGCGCAGCGACGCCTCGCCCTGCCCGGCAAAAATCACAAGAAAAAGGGCGGCCTCCGCTTTCCTCGGGGAGGAGATGGATAAGCCCGTATCGAAAGAAACCCCTGGGGAATACTTCTTTCCTAGATAACTTCTGGAAGGGGCACGGAAACCCTTGAACAGAAAAATTGCGTTTGCGGTGCTGGTACCGACCCTGACGGTTGTACTGGTTTTGACCGTTTTTTATTTGCATCAAGCCTATCGGGGGCTTTTAGTGATGGCGGGCCACGGCATGGAGGCTGTGGGCCGGGTTTCCATAATGGAAGAAATCCCTCTGGACCCCGAGAAGCTCTTAGAACCCGAGGACGTGGATAAAGAGCCGGTCACTTTTCTGCTCTACGGGGTGGACGCGGGGGAATGGGTCGGAGGCTCGTACCGCGAAGGGCCGGGACGGGCGGACACCATCATCCTGGCCAAAACACGCCCCGCCCAAGGCACCGCTGCCATGCTGTCCATTCCCAGGGACACCCTGGTCCAGGTCCCGGAGAGGGGAGACGACAAGGTCAACCACGCCTACGCCTACGGAGGCGCAGATCTGCTGGTGGAAACGGTGGAGCAATTCAGCGGGGTCCCCGTGGACGCCTACGTGGGGCTCAACTACGTCGCCTTCAAAGAGATCGTCGACCTGCTGGACGGGGTGGAGTTCGAGGTGGATCGAGCCATTGAGGCCCGCGGGATAACCCTGGAAGAAGGGGTGCAGGTCCTGGACGGCGACGAGGCTTTTGCCCTGGTTTCCTTCCGCAAGGAACCCATGGGGGACATCGCCCGGGTGGAAAGGCAGCAGCGCTTCATCAAGGCGGTCATGGATGAATCCCTCGACCGCTCCCTGGACGAGCTCTTTTTTATCGTGCTGGCCGTCTGGAAAAACATCGATACCGACCTGGAGCTTGCGGAAGCGCTGAAGCTGACCCGCGGCATCCTCGGAATGGAAAAAGAAGACCTGGAGATGGAGATCGTTCCCGGGTGGTTCTACGAGTCCGGAGGTGTCAGCTACTGGAGGGCGCACCCCGAAGAAACCCGTGAAATCATCGAAGACTTTTTTTCGAGCCTTAGAAAATCCTTCCCCAAACAGACCCACATAAAGCACCGCTTCATCAACAGGAGCATGAAAACACCAATCCAGAGCCGATGAGACAAGAGAGCTCAGAGTTGCATTTTCATTGTAGACTCCCATGCCCCCCCAAGACAGGCCACCGGAAGAGAAAGGCTCATACCAGTATTGTTAATGGCTTCGAATGCCCTCAATTACCTGCTTCTTTTCATTTTCAACGCTCTTTCGTTTTTGAGGTACAACCTTTTCTTCAGAAGAACAACACTTACCATACCAGTTTAAATGAGCCAAGAGGAACAAAAAAGCCTCCTACAAACAAGAGATCGTATACGGCGGAGTTGCATTTTCAGTTTTGCAGAAGCCCTTTTTCAAGTCACAGGCAAAGCACAAACAGCCAAGAGCACGCTTCCCCCACAAACAAACGGGAGTGCCGGGTATGCAGAGGCTCCATAACAAAAAAAGATTCGCCGCCCTGGCCGTCATATTTCTGCTCACGGCGGCTTTCGGGTGCTTGATCCAGACGAGCATCGTTGCGGAAAGGGCGCTGCTGAACGAAGCTTACTATGCCCGGGTGCTGGAGGAGACGGAGCTGACGGGGCTGCGGGATCAGATCCTGGATGAAGTCGCCCGGGACCTGCGCCAACAACTTCTGTGGGATGAGTCCATTTTTCACCAGGCGCTGCAGGAGACCGTGCACGAGGAATGGATCAAAGACCGGGTACAGGACCTCATCGCCGAGTACCTTTCCCTCGTAAGGGGGGAACAGGAAACCATGAAAGTAGAATTGGACCTGCAGCAACAGATAGAGCGATTAAAAGCAGAGATCAAAGCAGAGCTGGAGAAGCGTTCCCCCGAGGAGCTGGACCTGCTGGAGGTATCCGAAAGAGACCTGGAAGAATTCATGGATGAGATGTTGGAGATGACTCCCCAAGTGACCCTGGTAGAGATAAGTGAAAACGGGGATTCCAACCGCGAGGTCGGCGAAGCCGTAAACCGGGTAAGAGGCGGCAGGGCCTTTCTTCATACCACGCCTTACCTGGGCATGCTGGCGCTGCTTGTGCTGGGCGGGTTCCTGACCGGCCCGGTGGGGCTGCTCAAGCTGGCCGGGGCGGGCATGCTGACTTCCGGAGCCCTCTACCTGCTGCTGTGGCGAACGCTGGGGGACGAGTTCATTGCGTCGTTTCTGAACGCCCTGGCGGGAAAAGCGGGGGAAGGCTTGCTTGCAGACGCCTGGCTCCAGGTGGGGGAGTTGTTTTTGCTCGAGATCGGATCGGTCATCGTCCCGGTGTCTTCCGGCTTCATGCTGGCGGGAGCTATTTTGCTGGCCCTCGGGCTGGCGGCCGCAAAAATGCGGGAACAGCGTGAGTGACGCTCCGCCGGGAGTCCGGAAACAGGACTGACGCATGACTTTTAAAATACAGGCATATCAAGGCTTACAAGGATTGCAGCAAAACAACTTTTCGCGCTATTTTTCTAACAAAGTTTTGAAATATAAAGGGTGAAAAGCATCTTTTATGCTTCAGCACTGCCCCGGGAGCCCCCGCTTGAAAGAACAGCACCGGTTTGATACACTAAAAAACCACCCAAAATAATTCGAAAAATAATCGCAGGGGGTCCGTCTAAGAACCTTTCCAAGGGATTTTTCTGGCAGGTGGATGGAGACGCTCCCGCGCTGCTTTACCTTTTGGGGCAGGCGCTTCCTGGACAGGGCTGACAGGAATCCAAAAGCACGGCGTATTATTCTAGAGATTGGGGAAAGGCGCTCCTGCTATTGTTTCTTGCGCTGACCTGATTTTCCTTCGAAATTGGTCCACGGGGTGCAGTCTTTCCATATTTTGAAGGGGGAGGTATTCCATGAGGCGAGGCGTGCTGATGGTAATGGTGTGCTTGTTGATCGCCGTGTTTGCAACGGCTGTTTTTGTTTTTTTCTCCTGGCAGAGAGAGCTGGAGCTGCGGGAAAGGAAACATGTGGCCGTAGCCAGGCTGAGCGGCACCATAGAAGAAGCGCAGCCCATGTTTGAGGCGGCAATTACGCCGATGGGGGTGGAAAACAAGCTCGAAAGGGCAGCAGAAGATCCGTCCGTCCGCGCGCTCGTGTTGAGGATAAACAGTCCCGGGGGCTCTGTGTCTGCCGCCCAGCAGATCGTCGATATCATCGAAGATTTTGAAAAACCCGTCGTGGTCTCCATGGCCGGCACCGCAGCCTCCGGGGGATACCACATCTCCGCTCCCGCAGACGGAATAGTAGCACTTCCCGCCACCACCACCGGCTCTATCGGGGTGATAATGGTCTCCATGAACCCGATGGGCCTTTACGAGAAACTGGGGATCGATATTGAAATCATCCAGGCAGGCGAACACAAAGACATGTCCTATCGCCCCTTCACCGAAGAAGAAAAAGAGTGGCTCCAGGAAATGATGGACGAACACCACGAAAGATTCGTGCAGCATGTGGTATATTACAGAGATCTCGAGCAGGAATTCGTCGAAGGGATCGCCACGGGCCGGATCTTCACCGGAACACAGGCCAGGGAACTGGGGCTGGTAGATAAAATCGGGGGGATAGACGAGGCGGTAGCGCTGGCAGCGGAAATCGCCGGGCTGGATGACCCCCAGAGGGTGGAGCTGCCCAGGCCCTCCCTCCTGGAGCAGTTGCTGTCATTCGCATTGGAAGCGCCAACCCTTATCCGCAAAGCTTTTGTTCCGGAAGAAATCCTCCTTCTGGAAATGGCAGAGGAAAAATTCCTCCTCGAACCCCGCTACGAGCTTGAAAATGTGCGATAACAAACCAACAACGAGCAATTCAATGAATTTTGAAGCACTGCCAACCAGAAGCGGCCGCTCGAGGAAAGTTCCATAAACAACCGAGCGTCAACGAAGCAAATCGGAAAGGTACATTCCTCGGAGAGAAGTGTGCCTCTCACCTTGCCCCCGCTGAAATCAGGCCGCAAATAAAAGGGGGCGGTTTTTACCCGGAGAGAGAGATACCTGTTAAATTTTTTAAATAATCATGCATTTCAGTATATTATTTGATATACTCTAAGTGCAATCCATCACAGAAGGAGGGATATAATATGGACGTCCAAAATGCAAAGGACCTTTACCACATGGCCAGGTTCTTTTCAAGCTGGTATTCTTCGACTCCATGTTACTCTGTAGAGAAAGTAGCCCGCCTTCTAAAAGTCAAGCCAGAGACCGTTGCCTCTTATATCGTTTCAGGCAAGCTGAACGCAGAAAAGCTCGGCAACACCTACAAAATACCTCTGGAAGATCTACTGGATTTCCTGGAAATACAAATCAGGGGGCTGGAGCTGCGTAGAGAACGCCGTTGTCAATCGGCAGGGTAAACTTCGCGCACATATCAAAATGCCATGAAGAGGGAAGTGCTGCGCTTTGCGGCGCAACCAACTTTCCTTTTTTTTGCCCGGATCACGGCACAACCTCAAACCAGACGGGCGAACGGTCCCGGGGGCGGCGGTTGTAATTCACGGTGATCTCCTCTTCCCCTCGGATGTCCTGCAGGGCTTGAAACTGCACCACCATCTCCGCATCTCTCACTTCATACACGGCATTGGGGGTGTAGGAGTGGTTGTATAACGACCCGTACCCCAGGGCAATGGCGACGTGCTCCCTGTTCGGCCCGCAGCTGAACCAGTAATCGCTGAGCACGGTGTCTCTGAGAGCCCTCCACTCCCCGGCAGGAATAAGCAGCAGCGCCGCCCTCTCGATGATCTCCCCCCTGGGGATGGGCCGCCGCGCAAAAACTCCTCGGTCTTTCCCCGGGCTGTTTTGGACATATACCGGCATCCCCTATCCCCCCACATAAATCAGGCCGGCGGCGGAAGCAAAAAGCCCGACAGAAAGCCCGGCAGGCCGGTGCCGACCGGCGGTTGACCCGCCTGTTTTGCCGGACCCGGTTATTAACGTCTTACGGTGATCTCCTCTCCCCTTGCGATGTCCCTTGCCGCGAAGAATTCGATGACCCAATCCTCCAGGTGGTTTTCATAATGCGCGGAAGGCTCTCCAGGGGTGCTGCGGAACAAGGAACCCCACCCCAGCGCAATAGCGGCATCGCTGTGGGTATCACCCCAGGCATAGGCGTAAAAGCGCAGCACGGTTTGAGAAACAAGCCCCCACTCTTCTGCCGGGATGGGAATCACCGGAGACCGCTCCAGGATTTCCCCTTTTGTAATGTCTCGCGCAGCAAAAACGCCCTGCATCCCGAACTCGATTTTGGGTTGAGGTTCTGGTAATCGCTCCATCATATTCCCCTTTACTTTCCGGCTTCTCTTAAATATCTTTACCAAAAAGTGTCATGAAGTATCCTCATGAATTGGCTGACGGTCAATCATCAAAAGATTTTTTGGTTTTTCTCCAGGAAAGCGAAAATCTTCCAGCGGCAGGCAAAAAAAACAAGGACATATCTCTCAAATATCTCTCAAAGATGTTGAAGGACATGGCTGCGGAGCTTTTCATATGACAACGCCCCGGTGGTGTGTCCCTTATCAATCGCATGAACCGGAAGGTTTCCGTATGAGGCTTTTTGCCGCTCATATCGGATCAGCCTGTCATGTAAGGCCAGAAGGGGAAAAACATTGCTTTGATCCTTTGCGGCAAAATCTTTTTCAAAGTTCAGCACCGCTTCGATCGCAGCCGGGTTTTCTTTTGCTTCTTGCGCCACTGCCCTGCTGTAGAGGGAGCGCAGGTAGGCATCGTCCATGGAGAGCCCGGCCAGCAGGGGCGTGTAGTAATCGGCACTGTTGAAGTGGATGTGGTGCAGGTTGGTGACAAAACCGCCAAGGCTCGTTCCAGAGAGGATGATTTTGCTGCTTCCGCGATCTCTGCTGAACGCAACCAGGTATTCGATGAGGCGAACAGAAACGGCAAGCATGGCCACCACATTGAACAGGGTCCGTATACCATGCTGGAAGTCTTTCATGGTGCGGTGAAAAGGGGCTCTGACCAAAAAAAGGTTGGCCGGTATATCCATTTTTTTGCAGGGGAAGATCCGTTTGAAACCGTAATCAAAAGGGATTTCGCTGGCACCGTGGTGATAGATCACCGTTGGCGCACAACCCTCTATCCACTGGACCAGCCGAAAAGCCGCATCCAGTTCTCCTGCCAGGGTCTCGGCAAAGACTTCATAGTCACCCTCACCGGCTACGTTTGGAAATAGAAGGGAGACGTTTTCCAGGTGTTCGGCAACCGGTGGGGATTCGAACCCTTCCCTGAAGTACTTGGGCATAAATTTGGCCCCCAACCCCACCGCCACATTATCGATAAGACCGTGTATGCTCATCCATGCATCTCCCCTGTATGGTCGGCAATTCCTTTTCTCATTTAAATCGATAGTCAGCCAGGAAAAGGCAAAAACAAAGACCACTCTTCGGCCCGGGACGGCATAACATCCTGGCCGGGCCCTGGCCTGTGGGTGTGTTTTGCCCCTCATAAACGCTTTCCGACTGTCCCGCCGGCAGGTCAAAAACAGGTTATGGCAAGGGCTTTCCCGTTTTACCGCTTGACAAAACTCTCCAGCATCAAACATACAGCCTGATAAGCCGACTTTATGTTATCTTCATACCCTTCCCCAACGCGGTCGCAGAGCTCCAGGACCCTGTCATTGACACACCCTCTCTTGCTCCCATTTACATCTACGGAAGAAAAGTCGAAACCGGCAGCCGCTCTCTCGAGTTTTTTTTCAAACTTGATATGTTTCAGCGCATTTGCGGAATACAACCTCCAATTGTTAAAGTGCGGCGTGCACAGAAAATCAGAAACAAAGTGCGCCAGTATCCCCAATTCAAAAAAATTATCGACTGTTTTATTCTTGTCCAGAACATATTCCATGCTCTGCTCAGGGTAGTGCTGCCTGACTTTGTAAAAAGGGATATAATCCGCCATCACATTTCCCTTAAGAAAGTCGCTTCTCTGTTTTTGATCCATATTGAACTGATCCATCGCCCTCAAGGTTATTATTTTATGCGTGTTTCCGGTCATTTTACTCCCACCGCCAACAAAGTGTGTTAATCATGGCAATCAACGCGTTCCGCCCCCGTCCGACAGAAAGTGCGAAGTTGATGGGGGCGCCTTCCCCTTTGGCTGCCACAGCCGGCCTACAGCGAAAGATCAAATAAAGTTTGATGCATTGTTCGCCGCAGGGACAACTCCATCATCGTCCCCTGTCAGGCAGGAAGAAACGCCTTCTTCGTAGGAATGTCATCTCTCAAGGCAGGGGGGCACGTGTCCCCAGAGGTATGTCCCCTTGCTTCCACCTCGCTCCGGCGACGTTTGAACCGCCCCCATGGGAGCTGTTAATGCAAATGTTCGCTGTCGGCCTGGCCGGTTCCTTCACCTCTAAATAATCCCATCCAATCCCGTCATTCCCAGCGAACATATTGTATCATTTTATCCGGCACCGAACAATTGCATGAATCCCTAAGCTTAATACCCTTACCATGATCCCCTTCAGTTCCGCCCCTGCCAGGGGCGGTTTTTCTAGAGCAGCGGGGAGAGCAGCCGGGATCCGGATTCTTTGAATCTCGTGTAAACGGACCGGTTTAAAAACTCCTCCAACAGGACGGGGGTGCATTCCTCCAGGTCTTTCCTGAAGTCCTCTTCCATCTGCCTGGCAATACTTTCCACGTAGGCGAAGGCGTTGATCTCGAAGCTGTAATAAAAGCTGCGCATGTCCATGTTCGCCGTCCCAATCACGGCCACCTGGCTGTCAACGGTGAGGGTCTTGGCGTGGACAAACCCCTTTTGGTAGAGGTAGATTTTCACCCCCGCCCGCAGCAGCTCGGCAAAATATGAGCGGCTGGCCCAGTGAACAATCCGATGGCTGTCCGGCATCCCCGGAAAAATGACCTTCACGTCCAGGCCGCCCAGGGCGGCGGCTTTCAAGGCGGTGGCGATACTGTCATCCAGTATCAGGTAGGGTGTCGTGATATAGACCCGTTCCCGGGCGGTAGCGATGGCCGTGAAGTACGCGTGGTGTATCGCCTCCCAGTTCCCGTCGGGCCCGCTGGCCGCGATCTGGACCGGCTCGTTTCCAACATAACCCCTGTCGGGAAAATAAGCTTTTTCTTCAATTATTTCCCCCGTCGTGAACTGCCAATCGCTGATGAACACCCCCTGCAAAATGTCCAGCGCGTCTCCCCTGATCTCGAGGTGGGTGTCGCGCCAAAAAGGAAAGCGGTCGCCCCCGTCCAGGTATTCATCTCCGACGTTCAAACCCCCCAAGTAACCGACCTGCCCGTCTACAATGACGATTTTTCGGTGGTTCCGGTAATTCACCCACGTATTGGGCACCGGTATGGTGAGCGGTATGAATGCTGCAGCACTCACCCCTGCGCCTGTCAGTTCGTTCAGGTAGTCCTTCCCCAATCTTCGGCTGCCGAGCCCGTCATACAAAAAGCGCACGTTCACCCCCTGGCGGGCTTTCTCTATGAGGCGTTTTTTTAACTCGTTCCCCATCCTGTCATTATTGACGATAAAGTATTCCAGGTGGATGTGGTGGCGCGCCTGCTCGATGGCCTCAAAAACGGTCGGAAATTTTTCCGTGCCGTTGTTCAGCACTCTACAGCGGTTGTTCAGCGTCACATAAGAAGGGCTGATGGCAGAGATAATCCGGTACAGCCGCTCTTTGTCGCTCAATTCGACAGCGTTGTTGTATAATACGTCGGAAGCCCCTTTTGCTTTCTCCAGCTTCTTCCGTAAAGGGGCGATATCCCTGTGGCTCATTTTCTTGAAGATGTCATGCCTGACCGGGCTGCGCCCAAAATACAAATAAAGAATAAGGCCCACGACCGGCAAAAACGCCAGGACAAGCAGCCAGCTGAGGGTTCGCTGGGGCGAGCGGTTTTCAAAAAAAATCACCAGCCCAACCGCATAGACAATGAGGATAACCACCAGGGAGGCCAAGCTGTGAAGCCAGTCCATTATCATGAGTAACCAGTCGGGCACCATATTTAACCCCTCCATGATCACAAAAAGTCGAAGTCTGATGCTCGAACCTTGATCGGATCTCGGTCGATGCCGGCCGGTATCATAACCCCTCACCCCTCCCTGAAACGGAGAGGTGCTCCTTTATCCCGGCACCACCCAAAGCCGGGGTTTGGAATACAAGCAACTCCTTCCTCGTGGCATCAACCCTGCTCACCCACGCCCAACCAAAGTCAAAAAGGTGTCAGGAGGGTGCGGGAGAACCGCCCCGTGTCACGCGTGCGCGTCACTTCGCGGCTACCGCGGCCTGCAGCACGTTGGCCGCCACGGGTCCGGCCACCCCGGTCCCGGAGCCGCCGTTTTCGATGACCACCACAAAGGCGAGCGGGAAGTCCTCCCGATCCAAAAACCCGGCAAACCAGGCATGTGGCCTTTTCCCTCCGCCGACCTGGGCCGTGCCGGATTTGGCACAGAGCTCAAGGCCCCTGAAGTTCTCCTCACCATAGGCACTGATCGTGTTGTTCCTCATCATTTCACCGAGTTTCCCGGCCGTGTCCGCCGAAAGCACCCGGGTCTTTTCCCCCGGGGGGGAAGTGACGGTTGAAAAGAATCCCTCGTCACCCAGGATTCTCGGTGTCACGCGAACGCCGTCGTTTGCAATGGCGCCCATGTAAGCCATGAAATTCAACGGGTTCGCGGTGTTGGTATACTGCCCGATGCCGGCCCAGGCCAGGTCTGCCCCTGCCGCCCCGGACACATCCACCCTGCCCGCCGTCGTCTTTATGCCGTCCACCTCCAGCCTCGAATTGAACCCGGCCTGATCGGCATATTTCTGCAGTGTTCCGGCGCCGAGTTCGAGGGTGATCTGCGCAAAGGCGACGTTGCATGAACGGGCCAGGGCCTGCTCCAGGGTAACCTCGCCGTGGGCCGAGGGGCAGGTCACCACATCTTCCCCGATGTGCATCTTTCCGTCACAGCGATAGGTTTTTTCACCGATGCCCCTGAGGTGATCAAGGGCTGCGGAGGCCGTCACCGTTTTGAAGACCGAGCCGGGGGTATACGCGGCCGAGAGGAAACGGTTGATGTATACCCCTTCGTACTTGTCGGGATCCGCCTGCACATCGGGAGGGTTCGCCGGGTCGATGGACGGCGTGCTGACCATGCAGAGGATCTCTCCCGTCTCATAATTGTAAACGCCCACCGTTCCCCTGCGGCCGCCGAGCTCCCGGTGAGCCACAGCGCACAACTCGGCGTCAAGGGTAAGGGTGAGATCCCTGCCGGAGTCCGCTCTGCCGGAGGAGCGAAAGGCTCCCTGGACGATATTCCAGCCGCTCAGCCGATCCCGGAAGGCGACCTGCGCGCCGGTCACTACGTTGCCGTGCGGGTCCCCCGTGGCGTGCATGACAGCCGTGCGCACCGCCTGATTTTCATGGTATCTTACCGCCCCATCGACCGTTTTCACAAGCACTCTGCCGGTGCGGTCGTAAACGGTGCCCGATGACACCAGCTTCCCGTCCTCATAGAGGTGCCTGTTTGCCGGATACTGGACCCACGTGGAGGCATGGCTGAAATACCTGGCGGTGAAGGCCATAAGGCCGAAGACCAGCAGCAGTGAAAAGATCAGCAGTACGGTCGTGCGCCGCAGCAGCAGTTTCATGTCAACCACCCTTCTCGGAAGGTTCTTTTTAAAAAGCATTGTGGATAGCATTAAATACCCTTTATTGCTTACCTCATTTCGTTTTCCATTTTCTTGTTCGAGGACACAGCACCTAAATTCCAAACAATATCAACACTTAAATTTAAATGAGCCTCTCGGAACTATTTACTTTGCCCGGCCGGACGCGGTCGTCCGCAGATTTGATCAGTGCCAGAAGCCCCCAGGAAGCGATCATGGAAGAACCCCCGTTGGATACAAAAGGCACGGTCACCCCGGTCAGCGGGAGAACGTCTACGGAGCCCAAAACATTCAAAGCGGTCTGGATTAAAAATATGGAAGCCGCGCCGCAGGCCGCGATGGCGTAAAAAGAAGACCGGCAGTTGATGGTCAGGAACACGGCATGGACGGCAAAAGAGACGGGGATCAACACCGCCGTCAGTGCCACCAACAGCCCCCATTCCTCACAGAGCATCCCGAAAACCAGGTCGGTATCGGCCGCGGCAATACCTGCCAGGTATCCGTTCCCGCCGCCCACCCCCAGCAGGCCGCCGCTGGCCGCGGCAATCAAGGTGCGCGTCTGCTGGTAGCCGGTGGTACTGGCGTACTCCCACACATTTCCCCAAGTCGCGAAGCGCGAAGCGATGTACGGCATAAAGGAGACGGCCGCAACGGTCCCGAGCGCGGCGCCTGCCGTCGTCAGGGCGATGGTTCGCAGGTCTCCCGAGCGCATGAACGCGATAACGACAAAGGCGCCGAAGAAAACCACCACGCTGCCAAAGTCCCTCATGAGGACGAGCGCCAGGATGCATGCCCCTGAAAATCCGATAAACGCGGTCATATTGCGGGTGGTGAGAAGCCGGTCCAGGGTGGCCGTGCCGGCCAGCACAAAAGCGATCTTGACGAACTCCGACGGTTGAAAGGATACGAAACCGAGGTTGAGCCAGCGTTTTGCGCCGAAGTGCGTCTCCCCTATTGCCAGGTTCAATGCCAACAGCACCAGGGCAGAGGCCGCGAGGAGATACTTCAGCGTGTTCGCGCGCCCCAGGTCGAGGATGATCGCCTTCAGCAGGGTATACACCGCGATGCCCGCAAGAATAGCCCCGAGCTGTTTGAAGAGGGAGTCCGGGGCAGCCGAGGCGACAATGAGCAGGTTCAGGCCGCACAGAAAATAGCAGAGCAGCTCAAGCTCGTGGTACTTCCGGCTGCGCCAGCGCATGAGGAGATAATGCAGGCATTCTGCCAGGATAAACAAATAGAAGGTCAGCGGCACCGCCGGGTTGACCCCGTCACCCATGGAAAAGCAAACTTGGATGCACCCCAAAATTTGAAAGAGCACGATCAGCAGGAAGGTCACGCCGGATCTGATCGGCCTGCCGGGTTGCGTATCCTCGGCATTGTCTTTTTTTTGCTGCTCTCCCGCCGGTTCTTCCCCGGGGAGAACCAGTTCCGTTTTCATGCCTGCAAAGGAGATAACATCCCCGTGCTTCACGGTCTCCGGTTTTTCTATCTCCGTCCCATTTACTTGCACCCCATTTTTTGATTTCAAATCCGTAACAGACCAGCCCCCGTCGCGGAATGTGAGCACGGCGTGGCTCCTGGAAACATACGGAAAATTTATTACAATATCGGACAGCTTGCTCCGCCCGATGGAGTTTTCCCAGTGTTTCAGGGGCAGGCGGGTGCCGTCCGTCAGGGAGAGGTATCCCCACAACGCGCTTCCCTTCCGGCCCTGCAAAAGCGGCAGAAGGCACCGCAAAAAGACGGCGACCGCCAATACCGGCAGCACCCACCGTACAACCAGGGTATAGGGTCCCGCAATGGGCTCGACACCAGAAAAGAAGGCTGCGAGCTCTCCGAAGGTGTCGGTAGTTTCGGTGAAAAACCCCTCCAGGCGCTCTTTCGCGCTTTCGAAAAAGGCTGTCATGAAACATTCCTCCAGGCAAGAGGGTGCAGAAAACCCGGAACAGAAAACGGCAAGCAAAAAAAATCAGCTCAGCCAACCCTGCAGGGAACGATTGAATGACTTTTGATTCCACCGCCAGCCAGGGGGGAGGGTGCCGGCGTTTTCATTTTTGGGATGGGGACGACCTCCCAAGGCAAAAAGCACCACGCCTATGCCCCCCCGCTGCGGCAGCGCGCGAGCCGTCCCCGATGGCCGCAGCACCGGGCAAAGCGCACTTTTTCGCTGCTTGCCCGGGAAAAATTCGCCACCGCCTTTTCTCGCCCCTGGACCGCTTGCAGTACTCTGCGGCGTTGATTCGAAAAAGAAGCCCGCACTGATGGGCCTCCCTATCATATTATATCGATTATACCGCAGAAATTCGCAACTGCCCCGCTTTTTGACAAAAATACCATGCCTGCAGCAAAAGAACAATTTATCCTTCTTCCACCGCCATTCGGAAGGGACAGTCCACCGGTTTCCTTTTAAAGGTATGAGGAAACACTTCATGCGGTGGAATTTCATGCTCCACGGTATGGGGACACACCTCTTCAGGAAAATGTCATTTTTCAAGCCAGGGAAACACACCCCCTGCAGGGGAATGCCCCTTTGCCTCCGCTTCGCTTGGGTGATGCTCGAACCGTCCCCGCGGCAGCGCTGGCTGTTGTTCTTCGCTGAAGGGCTGTAGTTGCCGGAGCAAAGGATCCCCTTCTGTGCGCTTCCCTTCTGCCGCCCAAGCCCACGCCCGGTTGCTCCCGGCTTGCTCAAGGTCTGCGGGCGGCCCGATCAACTGGAAAGCACGCTCAATCTGCCCGGCAAAATGCCGTACTCTAGCCGGTCTATTTCCTGCGGAAACGGCTCCCCGTCACAGTGAGCGGGAGAAGCAGTATCCAGGCGTATGGTGAGCCGGCTGGTATTGAATTCCCGCACGCCCTTCGCGTAGATGAATTTGCCTTCCGACGACATGGCTTTGGGCAGCATTTCCAATAACCCGAGGGATGATTTTTTCTCTACCAGCACCACCGTCAACATCCCGTCAAAGGGGTCGGCGTGGGGCGTCATGTAGAACAGACCGCCCGTGCGCGGTGCATTGCCGACGGAAACCAGGCTCAGAAGCCCCTCGTATCGGCCGTCATCCCATTCCACCACCGCCTGCCACCTTGGGTTCTGGAAGATCCCTTTCAAGGCCGCAACCAGGTAACGGGGCATGCCCTTTACCAGTGCAACCCGCTTTTCGATAACGGAAATGTAAGGTTCCAGCCCGATGGCGGAGTTGTTCACGAAATAACGGTCCCCGGCTCTGCATACGTCCAGGCGGCGCGTTTTTCCCCCCGCAATCACCTTTGCCGCTTCGTTCAAATCGAGCGGCATCCCGAGGTTGTACACCAGGTCATTCCCCGTCCCGAGGGGCATGATCCCGATGGTTCCGAGATCGGCCTCACCGCGCGCGTCGGCCAGTCCGTTGACCACCTGCCCCACCGTCCCATCGCCGCCGGCAACGATAATCGTTGAAAAACCGTCCAGCGCAGCCTGCCTGGCCAGTTCCCTGTCGTGTCCGTGGTGCTCAGAAACCACCACCGAAAAATCGATGTCTTCCGCCTTCAAGGACGCTTCGGCTTCCGGCCAGCGTTCTTGGGCCTTCCAGCGGTCCGCATATGGATTGAGAATGACCCTGGCAGACATTGCGCTCCTCCCATCTTATAAAAACAAAATTGCCGCATTTTTTTCTTACCCGCACAAAAAAGAGGGTTTCCTTACTCTTCACCTGCGGCCCAAACCAACGCAAATCCTTTATCCCGTCTTTTGGATTAATTACATATATTCTTAGTATATGGCAAATATCCTTAAGGTCAAGCCTTTAAGCTGCAAAATTTTATATGAACGGGAAAACTACAGCAGCGGAGCTGTTTGCGCCTCATCGATTCCTGGTGCCCGGAGATTCTGTCCTGACAAGCACCACAGACAATCTGCCGGCCTTTAAACTGGCATCTGGGTGCGCACTTCTCTATTGAGTCTTTAAATCTCCCGCTCACTTAGTGCTCCAAAACATAATTACAGTGACGTATTTTTTTACACGAAAAGTCTTGCCCTTCGCCTGAAAGACAATTTTTCTAACAGATCAGATTCGGAACCATATTCATGTTAGAGAGCACTTGGGCTTCACATTGCCGCTGCTTCTTTGACGGTTAGCATACCATCAATGGCCTGGTGAATTACCTTCAGTTTCATCATCTCTTTTTGCGTCATGTGATATTGTTCCTCTCTCATGGTGACATTTTCATAGAACAAACACCTTGATGAAAATGCACCCGCCCCGGGCAAAAGTTCAAAATCACAAAGACGCTCATTTTCATTGCAGGAGCCCGGCCAAAATATTTTGCGTTTTATATTATTAAAGTATTGACAATAGTGTGTGCCATACAGTATAATAGCTTCGGGTGATGGAAAATGAACGAAACAGACGAAGTTTTGAACAGCCTGATCATGGAACTGCGGCGGGGCGCGGTTATATTGGGGGTGCTCAGCCAACTGTCAGAGTCACAGTACGGCTACTCCCTGGTGCAGACCCTTGAGGCAAAGGGTTTTTCCGTAGAGCCGGGAACGCTCTACCCGCTTTTGAGGCGCCTGGAAAAACAGGGCCTGCTGGAAAGCAGCTGGGATACCAGCGAAAACCGTCCCCGCAAGTATTACCGGCTCAGCGCAAAGGGGGAAACGGTTTACGAAAAACTCCGCCAGGAGTGGCACAACCTGCATCAAAGCATTGCGGGCTTAATTGAGGAAAGAGAGGAGTAAACGGCTATGGAAATGATTAATCGGTACGTATATGCAGTAACCAGGAGGCTGCCCCAGAAGCAGCGCAGCGATATCGAGAAGGAACTGCGCGGATTGATTGAAGACATGCTGGCCGACCGCGCCGGCAGCCGCGCGGTTTCCGAGGAGGATGTCGAGGCCGTTCTGCTCGAGCTCGGCAGCCCGGCCGAGTTGGCGGACCAGTACCGGACCAAAGAGAAATATTTAATCGGCCCGGCCATCTACGATACTTATATTTTTGTGCTCAAAATCGTCCTCGGCGCCGTGGCGTTGGGGATTACCGTCGCCATAACCATCGATTACATTGTAACGCCCCCCGGCACTTTCCTGACGGTGGTGAGCGGTTACTTCAACGCCCTGTTCCCGGCTTTGCTTTCCGGGTTCGCCTCTGTAACCATAATATTTGCCCTCTTTGAGCGCTTTGATGTGGCCATCGGCAGGGAGGAAAAGGAGAAAAAGTGGTCGCCGGCCGCCCTTCCGCCGCTTCCGGTCAAAAAGGCGATCATCAAGCCGTCTGAAGCGATCGTGGGGTTGGTTTTCGCCGTGCTGGCCGTTATATTCTTTAACACCGCCGATCACCTCATCGGCGTCTATAGTTTCAGCCAAGATGTGCCAACGCAGGTGGTGCCCCTCTTTGACCACGGGGTGTTCCGCTCGGTGCTGCCCCTGCTCAACATCATGCTGGCCATGGGCATCACCCGGGAACTGCTCAAGCTTGCCATCGGGAAATGGACGCGGAGCCTGGCTGTTATAAATCTGGTCTTTAATCTGGCCTCTTTCGGCCTGTTCTTTGTCTTCATCACGGCCAACGGCCTCTGGAATGAAGCCTTCTTCCAATTCTGGGTCGACGCCGGGGCCATCCCCGCCGATGCCGATCCGTCATTCCTGTGGAACAGGGTCATCACCGGCTTCATCATTGTCGTCGCTTTCGCCCTGGTTTTGGATTCCATCGTAAACCTGGTCAAAGGGTTCAAATATCAGGCCTCCAATGAACCGGCGCAGCAAAACTCATAAAATACAATTGCATGAAGCTAATAGGCCCTTAGTTCTCAAGTTCTTTGTAAATTTGGCAAAACTTTTTCAAGCGATCGTGTGAATGCTGATGTTTACTGCGTTTAGAAGGGGTCATTTTGAAATTCAACTTTTATGGTTCTGG
>PWTK01000012.1 GCA_003563895.1 Syntrophomonadaceae bacterium | reverse complement strand
TTTGGCTGCAGGGGTATTATCTTCCCCTCAGCTTCCTCATCGTTTTTTTCTCCCTGGCCGTGTTTTATTTTCGGTTCGAGAGAAAAAAGGTGAGAGTCGAAGGCGTTGTGCTCATTGCCGTGCTGGCAGCGCTGGCCGCGGTCGCCCGGATTCCCTTTGCCCCTCTGCCGGGGGTTCAGCCCACCTCCTTTGTGGTGATCGCAGCGGGGCTGGTTTTTGGCCCGGAGGTGGGGTTCATGGTGGGCAGCTCCTCGGCCCTGGTGTCAAACTTTTTCCTCGGCCATGGCCCCTGGACTCCCTGGCAGATGTTCGGGTGGGGCCTGATGGGGTTGACCGCCGGCCTGTTGAGAAATCGCGCCTGGATGAACACCCGGGCCGGCCAGGCCGCCTTCGGGTTTGCGGCCGGTTTTGTTTTCGGCTGGCTGATGAACCTGTGGTTTGTCGTGGGCTTCTTCCACCCTTTGAGCTGGCAGCTGCTGCTCACGGCCTTTACGGCCAGCTTTTATTTCGACCTGGCCCACGCCATTTCCAATGTATTTTTCCTCACCCTGTTTTCCCGGCAGTGGCAGAAAATATTGACCCGGACGAAGGTGAAGTTTGGGATCCTGAAGTAGGCGGGAGCGCTGGATCTGGAAATGTTGGGAACTTGCGGACCTGTTTTCTCTCGATCCTGAAGCAGGCAGGTTGAGCTGGTTGCGGAAGCGCTGATGACGGGGGGAAGGTTGCCTTGAACACGGGCGGACCGGTTACCTTCCCTTCGTGAAGCAAAAGGGAAGGAGGTGAAGCTGCGTGAATTATGGTAAAGCGTATGCTATTTTTCAACGGACAAACACCATGATGAGCTCCGGCAGAAGTTCTAAAGAAATATGGGATGACTTAATCAGGCGCCATCCCGACCTGAAAGAAAAGAGCCTCGAGTCTATCCTGGACGAAGTCTCCCAAACCCTGAAAACGTAACAGAAAAACGTGACAGGGAACGTGACAGGAGAACCGTCCCCTGTCATCTTTTTTTTATTATTAGCGGCAGGAAAGCTTTGCCGACATGTCCAAGAAGTGTATTTGTATCAACCATCCATTTTCTCAGCACCGGGCGACGCTGTTTTATCCTATTGCAATTAATAGAGAAATGTGAATGATGCAGGAAAGGGGAACCGGCATGACAGAGACCGAAACGGCAGCCAAAAAAATTGCACAGGAAATGGGCCTGGACATGGATAACGTTTTGAAGACGGTGGCGCTGATCGACGAGGGGAATACCATCCCCTTCATCGCGCGCTACAGAAAAGAAGTGACCGGCAACATGACGGATGAAACCCTGCGCAACCTCTACGACAAGCTGACGCTCTACCGCAACTTCGAGAAAAGGAAGAACGACATCCTGAGGATGCTGGCCAAAAATGAGGTGTTGACCCCCGAGCTGGAAGACTCGATTCACTGCGCCAAAAACATCACCGAATTGGAGGATCTCTACCGCCCTTACCGCCCCAAAAAAAGGACAAGGGCTGTGATCGCCCAGGAAAAGGGGTTGAAGCCCCTGGCCGATCATATCCTTGCCGGCCGTGACGGGATAAGCGCCAGGGCGGAGGAGTTTTTAAGCGAAGAGATGGGAGTGCCCACCGTGGAAGAGGCCTTGAAGGGGGCCCGGGACATCGCGGCCGAGGTTGTTTCCGATGACCCCAGGGCAAGAAAGCTCTTGCGCAGCCTTATTTACGGCAAAGGGCATATCGTTTCCAGGTCCAAGGGCGAAGATGGGCCGGGGAATTACGAGATGTATGCCGATTACCGGGAGCCGTGCCGCAAAATACAGCCGCACAGGGTTCTGGCGTTGAACCGGGGGGAAAGGGAAGGCTTCCTGCAGGTGAAAATTGAGGTTCCGGAAGCGGAGGCCCTGTCCATCCTGGAAAACCTGTTTTTGGGGGAGGGCTTCAGCGACGAATCGGCAGGGCACCTGAAAGAGGCCGCGGCGGATGGCTGGAAGAGGCTGCTCTTTCCGTCCCTGGAAAGGGAGGTGCGCGGGGATTTCACGGAAAGAGCGGAGGAAGGGGCCCTCAATGTGTTCAAGGACAACCTGAGGAGCCTCCTTATGGCTCCGCCGGTTTACGCAAAGCGTATCCTGGCCATCGATCCCGGGATGCGGACCGGTTCCAAGATTGCGTGTGTGGATGAAACGGGCAGGCTGCTGGAAACCGCCGTCATCTTTCCCATCCCGCCCCAGAATGAGAAAGAGAAGTCGGCGGGGACGCTGCTGGATCTGGCCCGAAAACACAACATCAACGCCATCGCCATCGGCAACGGGACCGGCTGCCGGGAGATCGAGGAATTTGTCGCCGAAACCATTTCCTCCAGGGGTTTGGAACTGCGCTACACCATCGTCAACGAGGCCGGCGCCAGCGTTTATTCGGCATCAAAGCTCGGCCAGGGCGAGTTCCCGCACCTGGATGTGGCCGAGAGGAGCGCCGTGTCTATCGCCAGGAGGCTGCAGGACCCGCTGTCCGAACTGGTCAAAATTGACCCGCGCTCCATCGGCGTGGGGCAGTACCAGCACGACGTGAACCAGAAAAGGCTGCAGGAGGTCCTGGATGGGGTGGTCGAGTCCTGCGTGAACCGCGTCGGCGTGGACCTGAACACGGCCTCCGCCGCCCTGCTGGGCTATGTGGCCGGGATCAACAGGCCGGTGGCGGAGAACATGGTGAAATACAGGGAGGAAAACGGTCCCTTCAGGAGCCGCGAGGAGATCAAGGGCGTTCCCCGGCTGGGGCCGGCGGTTTTCAAACAGTGCGCGGGTTTTCTGCGGATCCCGGATGCGGCGAACTACTTCGACCGAAGCGCGGTGCACCCCGAATCGTATGGAACTGCCAGGCAGGTGATGGACCGGCTCGGCCTTTCCTTCGAAGACCTCGGCAATCCATCCGCCGTGCCGGAAGCGGACACGAAAAAGCTGGCCGCAGAGCTCGGGGTGGGAGAGCCCACGCTGACGGACATTTTCGATGAGTTCAAACGCCCCGGAAGGGATCCGAGGGAAGAGCTGCCCGAACCGGTATTCAAAAAAGGCGTGCTGAAGATGGAGGACCTCGCCGAAGGCATGCGCCTCAGCGGTGTGGTGCGGAATGTGGTGGATTTCGGAGCATTTGTGGATGTCGGGGTCCACCAGGACGGGCTGGTCCACATCTCCGAGCTCTCCGATAAATACGTGAAACACCCGCTGGATGTGGTGAAAGTGGGGGACGTGGTGGAGGTGAAGGTGCTCTCGGTGGATGTGGAGCGAAAACGCATCGAGCTGAGCATGAAACGCGGCCGGGAAGGTTGAAGGTTCAGTCCCGGCCGTGCCGCTGTGCTTGGCTGCGCAGCGCCAAAAGGGGCTTGACTGTGCTTGGCCGCGCTGAGCTGTGCCGCGCGACACCCTTTTTCCGCCTTCTCACCTATGCGCGGGCCCCGGCAAAGGTTCAAACATTTTTGATTCAGAAGGCATGATTGAACAATTAATTGCTGGCAAAAAGTGATATCGGCGGCAATCACGATCCTCAGTTTTTGCCCCATATTTATCTTCTGGTTTTCTCAGTAACCAAATATAAGCAGTTTTCCGATTTCATTCTGCCCGGTTTATTGGGCACCGCACGTAGGATGTCCAACGCCCCCGTCTCCCCGTCTGCTAAAACAACTATTCGCTGTCAAATCTCTTTTAGAACGTCGAGCAGCTTTTGCATGGTTTCCCCGGCCTCAGTCCCAGAAATCCGGGTTCGTCATCTCATAGCACCAGAAACCGCTGAACTCGTTGAGCGTGGAATGGTGAAAGGCCTCCCCTTTAAGCCAGACGAAAAGGCCCGTGGGGTCCTGGTCATAAGGATGGTATACCCAGAGCTCCCTGTTGTAATCGGGGCCCAAAACGGAGGTCATGCGGATCACATGGGGAGGGCACCCCAGCACCTCCACCAGTTGTTCCCTGCTCAAACCTTCCAGCTCGGCATCTTCCCAACCGGCTTTAGGGGCCATGTCTAGCGGCTGGTAATCCCAGCAGCTCGTATGCACTGCTCCTTCATTGTTGGCCACCGCCCCCGGCGGAAAATATTTGCCTTTCCCCGCGTGCCAGACAAAGAACTCTTTCAGCATTGCATCAAAGCGCGCGCCGTGTCCCTCCTCTGCCTCGGTGAACAGCCTTTGCCGGATGATGAAGGCGCCGCCGTCGAAATCTTCCACCAGGTAGCAGCGCTCAACGGGATCGTTCCAGGCGTCTCCGCCTGAGGCGTAGAGAAAATAGGAGGGAAGGGGCATCTCCACGTATCCCCGGAATTGCACCTGCGCGTAATTTTCCCGCAGGGCCTCCTGCATTTCCGCCACGAGCAAAGAGGGCTCGACATCTGGCCGGTGCGTGAAAGACATGAACACCTCGGGGGAAACGTCTGCCCTGGGTAGGATAACGTCTTTCCCCTCTTTTTGATCCATGTGGTAGCGGTCTTCATCCACGTAGATGGCATACGGGAAAAGCGGGCTGACCCTCAAGTTCAGGAGGCACTTCTCTTCCATGCCCTCGATGATCAAAACCGTCTCCTTTTTCGGTGCCAGGTTTACGGGGTAGGCCACGGTGGCTTCCTTCCGGTCCGGGCACCAATCCACCTTGGAGCCTAGGTTTTCAGAGATGAAGCGCAGCGGGAGCATGGTCCGCCCGGGGGGAACCAGCAAGGGTTTGACCTCGGGGTTGTCCGGGTCGATCATTTTGGGTTTTCCATTGACCCGGGCTGTGTTCTCGTCGACCCAGAGCTCGACGGTTTTTCCGTCCAGCCTGACGGTGACTTTCTGCTCGTCCCTGTCCCACGTTACATTCGCCCCCAGGGGGGTTGCGACAAAGCGTATGGGCAGCATGGTCTTCCCTTCGATGAGAATAGGCGCTGCGTCCATTTCTACAGGCACATCGTTCACATGATAAGTGCGCTCTCCAATCCAGAAGCGCATGAACACTCTCTCAACCTCATTTTCCCCGAAGGCGACCCCGGCCAAAAGTACATTCAAAGCGAAAACGACCACAAGCAGGAGGGACAATCTTTTCATTCCTTTTCTTCCTTTCATCTTTTTTTTTGATTAAAAAAGCTGAGCTCCCTGAGCTTTCTACCCAATATAACGTTTCGGCAGGAAAATAGTTACTCATAGTGTAAAATATAAGCATACCGGGCCAGGAGATGCAAAGCGGCGGTGCTGCTTCGTTTTTATGTATTTAGGGTTCGCCGCCCTCCCCAACTCGGTGGCTCAAGCCGATGCATTCATCTCGGGAAGCGCTTTTCCGGGCTGCGGATCCGGAAACTGAGAGACCGGTGGCTCAAATTATATCCAAGATATATGATAGATAAAAGTATTTTAGTAGTATAAATTATAAGAGCGGATTGACAGCAAAGAAAGTGCAGGTTAAGATAATTATAATTGAATTAGGCTCTTTTTACCAGCATTGTTGATAGCTTTAAATGCCCTTTATTGCTTACCTCATTTCGTTTTTCATTTTCTTGTTCGAGGACACAGCACCTAAATTCCAAACAATATCAACACTTAAATTGAAAAGAGACATCCATGAAGCTTCGTTTCACCATCAGAAGGACGAAAATGTTCCCTTTCAAACAGGAAATTCATAGCGGCGGAGTTGCATTTTCAGGGTAGCCTAATTGAATTATTATTATCAAGACACTGGTGCATGCACGCAAACAGGCGGGGCATCTCCGAGGCCAAGCGAGAAAGGCGGGGGTATTGTATTATGAAGAAATCGGACGATGATCAACATTCGCATGTGGAGGAGACGGATTCGCATATGGAGGGGTCAGATTCGCATATGGAGAAGACAGGGGAAGATGATCACGGCCAAGCCGATCGCAACGGTCATGACAAGCACGCCGGTCATGGCCAACCCGACAACAACGGTCATGACAAGCACGCCGGTCACAGCCCCGGCATGTTCCGTGATAAATTCTGGATATCACTGATCCTGACCCTGCCGGTGGTATTCTGGTCGGCGCACATCCAAACACTCCTGGGCTACCAGGCCCCGGAGTTTCCCGGCTCGGACTGGATTCCTCCGGTTCTCGGTACAGTGGTTTTCTTTTACGGTGGATGGGTGTTCATCCAGGGTGCGCGGCAGGAACTCAGGAACCTGCTGCCCGGGATGATGACCCTTATTTCCCTGGCTATAACTGTCGCTTTCTTGTTCTCGTGGGTTGTGCAGCTCGAACTGCTCCCGGCTGAAGCGCTCTGGTGGGAGTTGGCCACCCTTGTCACAATTATGCTCCTGGGCCACTGGATCGAGATGCGGTCCATTGTCCAGGCGCAGGATGCATTACAGGAGTTGGCGAAACTCCTCCCGGATACCGCCACTCGCATCACTGATGAGGGCGAGGAGAAGGTTGCGGTTGGCGAACTGCAAGGCGGTGACATCGTGCTGGTTCATCCGGGCGAGAGCATTCCTGCGGACGGAGTCGTGCGGAAGGGGAAAAGCGATATAAACGAGGCAATGATCACGGGTGAGTCCCGGCCGGTGAAAAAGGCAGAAGGTGACGAGGTCATTGCCGGCACCAATAACGGCGCGGGTTCGCTGCATATTGAGGTTACGGGTACCGGTGAGGACACCAAACTGTCCGGTATCATGCGGCTCGTGGCCGAAGCGCAGAAGTCCAAGTCCAGGGCGCAGCATTTGGCTGACCGCGCTGCTCAGTTTCTCACCGGCGCAGCCATTTTGGCCGGAGTGCTCACCCTGATCGTCTGGCAGTTTATCGGCATGCCCATCGATTTCACCATCGTCCGGGTCGTAACCGTTTTGGTCATCGCCTGCCCTCATGCGCTGGGGCTGGCCGTGCCTCTGGTCGTGGCCATATCAACGACGATGGGAGCCTTGAACGGACTTTTGGTGCGGGACAGGCTTGGACTGGAGGAAGCCCGCAACCTCGACACTGTGATCTTCGATAAAACCGGAACACTGACGCTGGGTGAATTTCGGGTCGTTGAGATGTCCACTGCAAACGGTATTTCGGAGGAGGAAGCGCTGCGGGTTGCTTCGGGAGTCGAATCGGAATCTGAGCACCCCATCGCGCAGGGTATTGTGAAGACGGCGGAGGACCGCAAGATCAAAATACCTGCCGCCGAAGGGTTCCGGGCTCTGACGGGCAAAGGCGTGGCGGCTGCGGTGGAAGGTATCGAGTACCACATGGGCGGGCCGGCGCTCCTTAGGGCGGAAGGTGCCGAGCTGCCTTCGTCGCTTCACGAGGCGGCCGAGGCTGCGGCCAAGCATGGGCAGGCCGCCATCTACCTGCTCCGCAACGGCACGGTGATTGCCGTGTTCGCAGTGGCCGACGCCATCCGGCAGGAGAGCAGGGAAGCCGTCTCCGCACTCCACCAGCGGGGCATCAGGGTGGCCATGCTGACGGGTGACGCGCAGGCTGTGGCTGACGCCGTAGCCGAGGAGCTTGGGATCGACACCGTCTTCGCCGAAGTGCTTCCCGAGGACAAGGCCTCCAAGGTACGGGAACTCCAGGCAAATGGGAAGAAGGTGGCCATGGTCGGGGACGGGGTGAACGACGCGCCGGCCCTGGCCACCGCTGACATCGGGATTGCCATCGGCGCGGGGACTGACGTGGCCGTGGAAGCCGGGCATATCGTGCTGATGAGGTCCGATCCCCGCGACATCCCACGGATCATCACGCTCTCCCGGGCTACCTACCGAAAGATGTTGCAGAATTTGTGGTGGGCAGCCGGCTACAACATCGTGGCCATTCCCCTGGCCGCGGGTGCGCTCGCCGCATGGGGCATCCTCCTTACTCCGGCTGCGGGTGCCGTACTCATGTCGGCAAGCACGGTGATCGTGGCAATCAATGCGCAACTGCTCAGAAGGGCAGAGCTGTAGCCGGCTGCCAAAACACGAAGACACGGAGATAAAGAAGAGATCCGCCAGACAAACGGGTTATTGGCTGATCGCAAGGGTCAAATGGCGCCGGGTATAGGGGCAGGAAAGGTCTTGTATGAGCAGAGGCGTTGCACAAATGAAAAATAAGACTCCTTGCTCCTTAAGCCCCCTTTTTTTCAAAGACAACCGGAATTTTCCCCTTTCTTGTAAGGGAGGTCCCCTTGATGAGCATGCCGGGCTATGTGGGCGACAAGCATCTCCAAAAGAAAGTGATCCCTGAGAAAATGAGGCAAGGAGGTTTTGCAGATGACATTCTTTTCCAGGCGCTCTTCCATTCTCATTCTATTGGCAGCGGTGCTGTTGATCGCCGCCATGAGCGGCTGTGCCGAGGATCCGGAAACAACTGAGCCGGACCTGTATGTTGCCCCCCTGGTGGAAGAGGGGATCCCGGTAGATGGGAGCAGGGAAGGCTATCCCGGGGAGCCTTTAATCGTGACCGGTACCAATATGGAAGTGCTTATGGCGCATGACGGATCCAGCTTGTATCTTCACGCCCGTTCTGAGGCAGATGGCTGGATTTCCCTGGGCTTTAACGAACAGGGCGGCGGCATGGACGGCGCCAATATGCTTATCGGCTACTTCGAAGAGGACGGGTCACAGGTGGTGCGCAATGATCTGGGGGCGGGAAGGACCCATGACAAAACGGTAGACGGTGTCCTGGAACACCATTTGCTGAGAGAAGACGGAGAAATCATCATGGAATTGGCCTATCCCCTTGATTTTCCCGATGAAGCCGGTTTTAATCTGCCGGGCCTTTCACCGGGGGGAGAAGAGGTCTATACCCTGATCTCAGCTTACCATGCAAGCGCCCATGACCCGGACCAGAAGCACTCCCGCTTTGGGTTGGGAGATTTCGCCCTGGAATAAGCTGGGTCGATGGGGGGCCAAGGGAGGGGCAGCAGGGAAAACGTGCTGCCCCTCGCCAATATTTCGGCAGCTCATGCGTTTTATTTCGAAATCCGTTCCGGCTGCGTTTTGATTTTGCATTAAACCGGGGAAGGGAAAGAAAATGTAGTGATAGGCCCATAGAATTTCGCCGGAGGTGAAGGGATTGGAATGGACAAATGTGGCCCTGGTGGGTTTTATCGCAGGTGGGTTGGGGACAGGCTTGGGTGGCCTGCTGGCTATTTTCATGGCCAGGCCATCCAACAACCTGCTGGGAGCCATGCTGGGCTTATCCGCCGGCATTATGCTGGCGATTATCTGGCTGCCGTATCAAAGAACAAAAAAATCTCGTTTGCCCGCCCCAAAAGAGCAGCTGTTGGGCTGCATATTTGCCAAGTATTGTTTAGGGTGCACTTCATTTCTTATCGACAAGCGCAATACAACCTCTTCGCCCATTTCATTTAAAAAGCAGGAAGCCTCCCTCGGCGCCGGCAGGCTGTGACAGGTTGCTGTCAGTAACCGAGAGCGGCGCCGTCGCCGCGGGGGTCTGCCCGCCCTCCAGAAAACCCGTTTCCAGGTTCAGGCGAATTGCCTGGGCGTGCCCCATGTTGTCGTTCCAGTCCTCCACCGGTTTTACCGGTTGGCCTCGCCTTTATTCACGCCGGAACACGGCGCAATTAGCGTGGAAGGCAACGTTAATTTGCCGCAAGCAGGGCGTTAAACCGCCCGCATTTTTTTCAGCTTTTGCAGATGTACAGCTTTTCAGATGTAGATTGATAATATACTGGCAAGCTATTA
>PWTK01000021.1 GCA_003563895.1 Syntrophomonadaceae bacterium | reverse complement strand
ATATCAGAATCTTTTCTTGTCTTTCCTGAGGCAGAAGAACCGAATAAGAAAGCAAGAATAATATCTTTCCTGGAGGCAAAATAATCTTTTAAAATGACGGCAGTTTTATTTTTTTCCATGTCGCCGCTCCTTCAGCAGCTTTTTAAAAACCCTTCAATAAATGCTTAATACTTAGTAATTCTAATGGATATTATATAATTCCGAGCATAACTGGACAAAAACTCTATGTTTTATTTTACTGTAATGGAAACAATTAGTCAATTTATATTAATGCTAATAGCTATGCTGCTCGGAGGGTTTGGGAGGAGTACGCTATAGATATGAAGTTTATAAGAAAATGAACCTACGGCAAATTTTTTTCAAACATACTTCCTGATAATATCCACGTAAGACAGCTCCTGCTCCACCGGGATACGGATTACCTGGCGCGGGTGCGGGGCAGATGTTATTTCTATCCCGTCTTCATCATACATTTGTTGAAATCGTAAAACGAAAATACCGGCCCGGTAAGTTTAAGCGCATTTTGTTTCAGACAGGAGGCTTTTACCATTGGACGCCCTGCTTTCAAGCCTGGCAGAAGCCTGCCGGGAGCACCTGTTTACCCCCAAGCTTCTGGTGGTCCAGGGCCACCGATTGGGCCACCAGCTGCTGGAGGCCCTCGCCCAAAACGGCGTGCCCTGGCTGAACGTGACGCCCGTCACCCCCGAGGACCTGGCCCTGGAGCTGGTGAAAGAAGCCGGGCCGGAACAGGGGGCTGAGCTGCTCAGCGACGGCCAACTCCTTTTCCTGGTCGGCGAAACGCTGGAAGAGATGGAGGGCCGCGGCGAGCTGAGATACTTCCGCGGGCTGGAGGGCGCCGAAGGCCTGGCCGGCATCTTAAAAGCCCCGCTGATGGAACTGCGGATGGCGGGGGTTTCTTCGGGCGATGTAAGCCCCGGCGACTTCGCCGACGGGCAAAAAGGGCGCGAAATGAAGGCCCTGCTGGGGGGCTACGAGAAAAGGCTGGCGGAGGAAAACGGGCTGGACGCCGCGGCGCTCTATATCGCGGCCCTTGAGATCCTGGGGCAGGGTGCGGCCCGGCGGGAAGAGGTGCTCTACCTGGTTCCCGAACAGCTGGAGCTGGACGGCCTTTCCTTCACCTTCCTGGAGCGGCTGACAGGGCAAAGGCGCCTCATTCTCCCCGCAGAAGGCGTGAGAGGGCTCTCCAGGCCCCGCGGCTTTTATTTTCAGCCGGAGAGGCGGCCCGAGAAAAAGCCGGGCGGGGACCCCGCGGCGGAATCCCTTCTTTCCTGGCTTTTCGACCCCGAAAACGCCCCTTCCTCCAGCGGCAGGGAACCGGATCCGGCGGCAGGGAACCTGGAAATCTTCCAGGCGTACGGCGCCGCCTGCGAGGTCAAAGAGGTCTTCCGCCGCCTGAAAAAAGAGGGCATCCCCTTGGACAAGGCCGCCCTCTGCTACACGAATGGCGAAGTATATCTTCCCCTCATCTTCACCCTGTCCTCTGCCTGGCGCATCCCGGCCACCTTCGCCGACGGCGTGCCGGTCCGCTTCACGCGCCCGGGGAAGCTGTTTTTCGGCCTTCTCGACTGGACAGAGGAGAACTTCGCCGTGCCGGCCCTCTACCGGCTCTTTACCGAAGGCAGCCTGCAGGTTTCCTCGGGTGCCGCCCTGGCCAGGCTGCTGCGGCGGGCAGGCATCGGGTGGGGCCGGGAAAGGTACCTGCCCGCGCTCGAAGCGCTGCAGAGGGGGCTGCAAACCGAGGCCGACGAGGCGGAAGCCGAAGAGCGGGAGGGATTGAGTGCCCACCTGCTCAAGCAGCGGAAGCAGGCGCTGGAGCTGAAGCAGCTTGTCACATTTTTCCTGGAGGGGATCCCCACGACAGACGAGGACGAATGCGTTGATTTCGCCCGGCTCTGCGGCGGCCTGGCCGGGATTCTACAGGACTGCGCCGCGAAAGCGAACAGCTGGGACAGGGCCGCCGGCGAAGCCCTCCGCGATGGGCTGGCCGAGGCCTCGCGAAGCCTGCGGGGAGAGCTCCCCCTGCGGGCGGCCGTCAAAAGGCTTAAGGCGCGCCTGGAGGGCCTGCGCATCGGGGCTTCCGGCCCTGAGCCGGGCTGCCTCCACGCCGCTTCCCTGCGCCAGGGCGAATGGTCCTTCCGCCCCCATACCTTCCTGCTCGGGCTGGACGACGGGCACTTCCCCGGCCGCGGCCTGCAGGACCCCGTTCTGCTGGACGGAGAGAGGGAGGCGTTGAGCTCTAACCTCCCGGCCATGTCCGCCCTGCCTGAGCAAAACGTCTACCGCCTGGCCCGCTTTTTGGCGTCCCGCCGGGACAGGGTGACCCTGAGCTTTCCTTCCTTCAACCCCGCTGAGGGCCGGGCCTCTTTTCCCGCTGCCGCTCTCCTGCAGGCGTACCGTTTGGAATCCGGCAACCCCGGGGCCGACTACAGCGCCTTTGCGGCCTCCCTGGAAAGGCCCGCGGCCTACTTCCCGTCGGATCCCCGGCATGCGCTTTCCCCGGAGGAGTGGTGGGGGTCCCTGGTCCTGCAAAAGGGGATGGCCGGGGACCTGCAGAGCGTCAGGGACTGCTATCCCGGCATCCATGCCGGGCTCCTGGCGGAGGAGGCCCGCAGCGGGGAGTACTTTACCCGCTTTGACGGCAGGGTCTGTGTCGATCCTCACCGCACCGACCCCCGCCTGAGCGGGCGCCCCCTGTCAGCCACGGGCATTGAAACGCTGGCCGCCTGCCCCTTCTCCTACTTCTTGCGCTATGTCCTGCGGATTGAGCCGCCCGAAGAGCACCTCCCGGAACCGGGAAGCTGGCTGGATCCCCTGGCCCGCGGGCTTCTGCTGCACCGCATCTACGCCGAGTACCTGAGAAATATCTGCTCCCGGGCCGCCGGTCCCGGGCCGGCTTCCCTCCCGTCGCACGACCGGGAGCTGCTTACAGCCGTCGCCGAGGAGCTCCTGGCCGAAACGAGAGCGGCCATCCCTCCACCCAGCCCCGTCGTTTACGAGTACGAAAGGGCGGAGCTCCTGCAGGGCCTGGAAGTCTTTTTGCGGGCCGAAGAGGATCTCTGGCTGGAAGGGAGCATCCCCCTTTACCTGGAAGTGCCCTTCGGCCTCGGTGCGGAAGGCCGGGCAGGGGCCGGCCAGGGACTGGCGGAGCCTGTGGAGCTTGCGCTTCCCGGCGGGGGAAGCCTCCGGCTGAGGGGCCGCATCGACCGCATCGACCGCACCCCCCGACGGGGGCATTACCGGGTCTGGGACTTCAAGACCGGCGGCACCTACGGTTTCGACGAAAGGGCGTACATCAGGCAGGGGCGGCAGATCCAGCACGCCCTTTACGGGGTGGCGGCCGAGGAGATCCTGCGGCAGGAAGACCCGGCGGCCAGGGTGGAGGAGGCGGGCTACCTGTTCCCCACCGAAAAGGGCGAGGGCGAGCGCTTCCTGAAAAGACAGGACAGGCGCCGTGAGGCCCTGGAAGCCCTGCAGAAAATGCTGGACCTGTTGTCCGCCGGCGCCTTTTGCCCCACGGAAGACGCGGACCGCTGCAGGTACTGCGACTACCAGCCCGTCTGCCGCTACCCGCACTCGGTGGAACGCATGAAGAAAAAGCTCTCCTGCCGGAACAACGCGGAGCTTGCGCCCTGGAAGGAGCTGCAGGAATATGAATGAGAAGCGATGCAACCTCCCCGGTGGCTGAGCCTGAAGAAATCCTGCGATAAAGTCAGCGTTGACGCATGACTTATAAAACACAGACATATCAAGGCTTGCAAGAATTGCAGCGGAAGAACTTTTCGCGTTATTTTACTAACAACGTGGTGAAATAGTAAGGCTTGTAAGCATTTTTTATGCGTCAGTTCTGCGATAAAGCCCGGACAATTGAAGACGAACTCCCAACATGTTATAATCAAAAAAACGAGTTTTAAAAGGCCAAATGGACCCCCAAAAAGTTTTAAAAAAGATCCTGGAAGGAAACAAAAACATCCGCTTTGAAGAGATGATTGCCCTCGTTCAATCATATGGATTTAATTTGTCCCGGATATCTGGCAGCCACCACATTTTCGTTAACCGGGAGGTTAATGAAATAATAAATTTGCAAAAAGTAAAAGGCAAAGTGAAACCATACCAGGTTAACCAGTTTTTAAAAATTATTGAACGTTACAACCTTAAAATGAAGGATGGTGAATAACAATGGATTATCATATCAATATTTTTTTTAGTGAAGAAGACAACGGTTATATTGCAGATATTCCCGATCTTCCCGGCTGTTCTGGCTATGGTGATACTCCGGAAACGGCGTTGCAGGAATTGGTCAAAGTTAAGGAAGCTTGGTTGGAAACAGCAAGGAATGAAAACATACCGGTCCCTCCTCCCAGGTACCGTCCCGCTATTTACCAGGTTCCCTCGTAATATCCGGGGGAGGGATGGAGCTTGAGACAAGGGTCGACCGGGCGGTTCGAAGAATGGAATGGACAGCTCAGCTTCTTCTCGGAAAAGTTCTTCAAAGCAGATCCCCATGTAAACCCCCATGCTGCGTGGCGGCACCACCAGAAGGATGAAAATAGATTGTTATCGGCAGCGAGCCTCAATGTGTTTTGTTCTTTTTTTAAAATAGTGCGCAAAGCCTTGGTGTAAGGGAACCTCATTCCGACATGAATTTCACTATCACTTCAGTGCAAAAGAAAATCAGGCAACGAATCAGGCAGCGAACTGAAAATACATCACTGTTTGCCCCCTAAAAGCCATTTTTCAAACACAGCCACAACCACATTTAAGAAAGTGGCTTATCACGGGACTTTTTAAAGTCCAAATTGCCCCCGAATAGGCTTTTTGGGGTTGAATCATCACTCCCTTAAAGGGAGCATTTTTTTGGAAAGTGTCCGCAAATTATTTGGAAACGCTGCCCGAATATTACATAAACAAAGAGACATCCATGAAGCTTCGCTTCACCATCAGGCGGATGAAAACATACTCACGCCGTGCAGAGGGTCAATCAAAAGCGAGTTGCATTTTCTAAGGTAGAGCCTTTATGGTGTTGATGTATTTTCCCAGCGGAGGCAATTTAAAAGAGTTTGTTTCCAGGGATTTTTGCAAAAACAACTTCCTGTTCAATTACGGAGAAGGCCTCCAGCGGGGAGCGCTCCCCCTACACACCACCCCGTCATTTAGGAGCACGAAAGGGCAGAGCTCCTGCGGGCCCTGGAAGGAGCTGCAGGAATATGAATGAGAAACCGTTAACAGACGCCGCGGCCCGGGAAGCCATCCGCACCCGGCTGGACCGGAACTTCCTGGTAGAGGCGGGGGCCGGCTCCGGCAAGACCACCTGCCTGGTGGAGCGCATGGCCGCCCTCCTGGCCGGCGGTTTTTGCCGCCCCGAAAAGATGGCCGCGGTGACCTTCACCCGCAAGGCCGCCGGTGAGCTGAAGGAAAAATTCCAGGTCCGCCTGGAGGAGATGTTCCGGGAGGAAGGGAATCCGGCGGTGAAAGAGCGCCTGGGGGAAGCGCTGGGCAAAATGGAGCGGGCGTTCTTGGGCACCATCCACTCCTTCTGCGCCCGGCTCCTGCGGGAGCGGCCCGTGGAAGCGGGCATCGCTCCGGACTTTACCGAGATCGAAGGGCTGGAGGAGCGGCTCCTGGAGGAGATGGCCTGGGAGGAGTACCTGCTGGAAGTGCGCTTCGGGCGGCCGGAGCTCCTGCGGCAGCTGGCCGGGCTGGACCTCTCGCCCGAAGCGATCAGGGGCGCCTTTCAGCAGCTGAACCGCTACCCCGACGTGGAGATGGCCAGCCGGGATGCGCCCTATCCGGAGCTGTCCCGGGTCAGGGGGGAACTCCAGGAGTTCTGCCGGCTGGCCGAAAGACTGCTCCCCTCCCGCCAGCCCCATAACGGGTGGGATTCCCTGCAGCGGACCGCCAGGAGGGCCCTGCGCTGGCAGAGGGTGTTCGACCTGCGGCAGGACCGCTACCTGCTGCGCCTGCTGGAGAGAATGGACCGGAATGCGTCCCCCACCTACAACCGGTGGCCCGACCGGAGAGATGCGGAAGCGCTGGCGGAGGCCTTCAACCATTTCCGCAAAAATGCGCTGAAGCCCGCCCGGCAGGCTTGGCTGGAATACCGCCACGCCCACCTGCTGCGCTTTTTGCTCCCCGCCGCAGAGCGCTACCGCGAGCTGCGCCGGCGCGAAAACAAGCTTAACTACCAGGACCTGCTCATGCAGGCCGCGGAGCTGCTCAAAAACAACCCCGAAGTGAGGGGCTACTTCCGGGAGCGCTTCAGCCACCTGCTGGTGGACGAGTTCCAGGACACCGACCCCATCCAGGCGGAGGTGATGTTTTACCTGACGGGTACGGACCCGTCCGAAACGGACTGGACAGCGCTCGCCCCCCGCGCCGGGTCCCTCTTCGTGGTGGGCGACCCCAAGCAGTCCATTTACCGCTTCCGCCGCGCCGATATCGACACCTATTACCGGGTGAAAGACCTCATCACCGCTTCCGGCGGGGAGGTGCTGCACCTGACCTCCAACTTCCGCTCGCTGCCCGAGCTCATCGACTGGTCGAACCGGTCCTTTGACGAGCTCTTTGCCCCCGCTTCCGCCCCCCACCAAGCGGAGTTTGTCCCCATGGACCCGGTGCGCCAGAGGGAGAGGGGCACCGACGGCGGCATTTACAGGCTGGAGCTGGAGGATGTGAAAGGGAACAACCGGGAGCAGATCGCCTGGCAGGACGCTGAACGTACTGCCGACTGGATCGCCCGCGCGCTGGACGGCGAGCTGGAGCTCAGCCGCACGCCTTCGGAAAAGGCCTGCGGCCTGGCAGCGCGGCCCGTTCCCGGCGACTTCCTGCTGCTGGTCCACTACAAAAGGCACATGGCCCTCTACGCCAGGGCCCTTTAGGCCCGCGGCATCCCCTTTACCCTTTCCGGTGGCGGAGACATTTCCGAGTCGGCGGAGCTGAAGGAACTTCTCGTCCTGCTGCAGGCCCTGGCCGATCCCGACAACCCGGTGCCGCTGGTGGCGGCCCTGCGGGGGCTCTTTTTCGGGATCAGCGACGACCACCTCTACCGCTTCAAAATGGCGGGCGGGCAGTTTGCGTTCCTGCGCGACCTCCCCCCGGAGGCGGAGGGGGATGTCCGGGAGGCCTTTGAGCCGGCCTGGGAGGCCCTGCACCGCTTTTGGGGGTGGAGCAGGGATCTGCCCCCCAGCAGCGCGGTACAGAAGATCGCCTCCGATCTGGGGCTTCTGCCCCTGGCCCTGGCCCAGGAGCTGGGCAGGGGGCGCGCCGGCTACCTCCTGCAGGCGCTGGAGCTCCTGCGCGAACAGGAGCGCCGGGGGGAGACGGGCTTTTCCCGGGCGGTGGAGTTCCTGCTGCGCCTGCAGGAAGAGGGGCTGGAAGAAGAACTGGACATCGAAGGCGGGGGCACTTCCGCCGTCCGGGTCATGAACCTGCACAAGGCCAAGGGGCTGGAAGCGCCCGTGGTGATCCTGGGCAACCCCGGCCGCAGCGTTTCCCACGAGCCGAACCTGCACATCATCAGGGAAGCGGATGAGGCCCGGGGCTACATGGTGATCGAGCGGGCGACCCCCTACGGCGCCCAGGCCTTGGCCCTGCCCCCGGAATGGGACCGTTACCGGGAAGAGGAAAAGGGCTACCAGGAGGCCGAGGCAGTGCGCCTCCTCTACGTGGCCGCCACCCGGGCCAGGGACCTGCTGCTGGTCAGCACCTACCCCAGGAAGCCGGAAAACAGCCCCTGGCATCCACTGGAGCGCTTCCTGGAGGACAGGGAGGCCCTTCCAGCATTCGAGCCGCCTCCCGCCGAAACCGATGAGGAGCCGGAACCCATCACCCTTTCCCTGCTGGAAGCGGCGGAGGAAGAGATGGAGGCCGCCCGGGCAAAAATGTCCTCTCCCACCTGTGCCCGCCTGCGCCCCGCCGAGGTCGGGAGCGAAGGGGGCTACCCGCAGAGGAGCACCCGGGGCCGCGGTACGGCCTGGGGCAACCTCATCCACGCCGCCCTGGAAGCCCTGGTCAAAGGCCTGCCGGCGGGGGACGGGGGAGCCACGGGGGACTGCGGCGAAGAAGAGCTGAGGGCGCTTTCTGGGAAACTTGCCCGGGAGCATGGAGGGGATCCCCCCCTGGCGGATGAGGTGCTCCGCGCCTTGCGGGAGATCACCTCCTCCCCCTTCTGGCGGAGGGTGTGCGCTTCGCCCGAAAGGCTGCCCGAGGTCCCCTTCGGCATCCAGGAAAACGGCACCTGCATCACCGGGGCCGTCGACCTGGCCTTCCGCGAAGGAGGGGGTTGGGCGCTGGTAGACTACAAGACGGACGCCGTCGAGGGCGAAGACCACCTCCGGGCCTTGGCCGACTATTACGCCGGCCAGGTTGATCTTTACCGCCGCTGCTGGGAGAAGATTACGGGGGAAAAGGTGGCGGAATGCGGCCTCTTTTTCACCACTGTATTGCGCTATGTAAAATACTGATCAAACCTGGTATGATCATAAAGGGAGGAATGGAAAAGCCATGTCCGGATGGTTAATCCGATGGTTTTTAAGCTTTGTCGCGATTATTCTCACCACCTATCTCGTGGCCGGGTTCGAGGTGACCATAACGGGCGCCATTTTCGGCTCCCTTCTCCTCGGCATCGTCAATGCCACCATCCGTCCCGTTCTTTTGTTGCTCACCCTCCCCATCAACCTGTTGACGCTGGGGTTGTTTACCCTGGTGATAAACGGGTTCATGTTGTGGCTGGTCGGCCTGTTGATACGGGGTTTTGAGATACAAACCTTCTGGACTGCCGTTTTTGCCGCATTAATCCTGATGATTATCAGTTCCCTGTTAAACTGGCTGGTAAGAAAATAGGGAGGAACCGCACGTTTCTCTCGTCTTGATTACGGGAGGATAGGGAAAAAGAAACGTGATGGGTGCGAGCTCCCTCTCCCCGAAAGGGGCTCCCGCCCGGCAAGATTTTGAGGTACTGTGAGGTGCAGCATGAAGAACCTGGCGGTTATAAGCATGACCATCGATCACCTGGGATTTATAATATTCCCGGATGTCATCATGCTCCGGGTCATCGGGAGGGCCGCCTTTCCCATTTTCGGGCTCATGATAGCGGAAGGGTATCTATCGACCAGGAGCTTTAGCGCGTATCTGAAAAGGATCCTGATTTTTGCCGTCATCGCGCAGATACCCTATTATTTCATCGTGCCGGAAGATTTGAACATCATGTTTACCCTGTCCTTTGGGTTAATGGCCATCTACTGCCTGGATAAGATCATCTACGACCTGGATGTATGGAAGGTGTTGTATTTGGCTCCTGTTCTGGCCGGTGCGTACCTGCTGCCCTTAGACTATGGGCTGCTGGGCGTGTCGTATATCGTCTTCTGCTTTTTCATCGTGAAACACCACGGCAGGATCACGGGCAGTTTTTTGAACCTGCCGAAAATGTTTTATTACTACTATTACCCCTCGCACCTGGCGGCATTGTTGTTATTGTCCCTGCTTATTTAACCTGCGGGAACCGGTAAAAATCCCAATCCTGCGGAGAGACATAAAGGTGGACGCCGCCGTGGGAAGAGCTTGAAGCTCGCCGAAGTGAAACGCAAGGGACGGGGATATGCCTCTTTATGAAGGATGTCCCCACACCCAAAAGGGAGGAAGATGGAACCGTCCCCTGTGGCCGGCGTTGAATAGAGGAGAATAGAGGAGAAGAGATTTTTTCGCCGCAGTCGCATCGTGAAGGGAAACAAAAATATCGAGACAGGGAGTGATGTTGCAGTGCCCGATAAAAGAGCCGTATGTTCTCGTGCAGATTGTATCGTGTTTGATTATGTTCCCGGCAACATAACAAAAATTATCGATAAGAACGTCGGAATTTCTGAAGACATCAGAGCGGTGATCAGAGGCATGAAAGACGAAACCCTGGTAATCACGAACAAAGGCGTCTATATCATCAAAAAAGGGGATAGCAATTTTTTCTCCTACGATGAAATTCTGGAAGAAGAATATGTCCATAGAGTATATCGGAGGGGAAGGTTTGAGGTGCCGTTAAAAGGGAAGGGAAGGGTCAGGTTGCCGGACGAGAGCAGGGAACCCGATTTTGGGCCGGATCCGGCTCCCAATGTAGTAAATTTTCCCTGGTCCAAGTTTGAGATGTTTAAAAAGGCCGAAGAAATCCTGTCCATCAACAAAGAGTTATATGATAATAAAGCAGAACTGTCCCGCGCATCCAGCAGCGAAGAGAAGGATGTTATTCAGGAATTAATGCATGAAATAAGGGATCTCAAAGAACAGCTGGCAGTATTAAAGAAAGAAAAAAAATAGGAGAGGCAACAAACGGGATTTGCCTTTTGAAACGTATGCGGGCTGCCGTTGGAAGAGGTTGTTATGAAGGCAGTAATCCACCGCATCGCGAAAACCTTGTTCCAAAAAGTGAAAGACAGGTGTAATGCCGAAAAAAATTTCAGCGTCATTGCGGTGAATGCCCCTCCAAATGTGGCAGAAGTAGACCGTCGTCTCGGCTTTGTGGAAACAAAAGAACTGATTGTAAAAGGCATAAGATTTACTCCCATGACTTATCCTTTGAAAAAAGGACTGAAGGAGATGCTTCCATGAACGGAAAGCGGGACATCCTCCTCTGCGACCTGGACGCTTTTTTCGCCTCGGTCGAACAGCTGGACAAACCGGAGCTGGGGGGCAAACCCGTCATTGTAGGCGGCACCCCCGAAACCCGCGGTGTTGTTGCCGCCTGCTCCTACGAAGCGAGAAAGTACGGGGTGCGCTCTGCCATGCCGGTGAAAAAGGCCCTGGAGCTCTGCCCGCGGTCGATCATCGTGCCGGTGAACATGCGGAGATACAGAGAGGTCTCCGACCGGGTGCTGGCCATATTCGACCGGTTTGCCCCCCAAATCGAGCCCGTCTCCGTCGATGAGGCCTACCTCGCGGTGAAAAAGGGCACCGGCATCGATACCGCCCGGGCCATCCGCAGTGCCGTCAAAAGGGAGCTGGAGCTGCCGATCAGCATCGGGATCTCCGCCAACAAGCTCCTGTCCAAGATTGCCTGCGGAATGGCAAAGCCGGACAGCATGAAGGCGCTGTGGCCCGAAGATGTTCCGGAAGTTTTGTGGCCCCTTCCGGTGCGCATCCTCCCCGGGGTGGGGCCGTCAACGGAGAAAAAACTGAAGCTTCACGGCATAAAGACCGTGGGGGACCTGGCCGGCTTTTCCGAGGAAGCGCTCGTCCGCCTGCTGGGCCAGCACGGCAAAACCCTCCAAAAGTACGCCCGGGGGGTCGATGAGCGCGAACTGGAACCGGAACGCGAAGCCAGGTCCATCTCGGAAGAAACCACGTTCCCTCATGACATCCCCGATAAAATATACGTGATGAATGCCCTCATGGAGCTGTCCGAGGGGGTGGGCTACCGCCTCCGCCGGAAGGGGTTGAAAGCAAAGACAATTTCGCTCAAACTGCGTTTTGCCGATTTTACCACCATTACCCGGGACACCACGCTGGCGGAAGGGACGGATCGAGATCTCGAAATCTATCGCACCGCAAAGGCGCTCTTCGACCGCTGCAGCGGCAGACCTCCCTGGCGCCTGGTGGGGGTAAAGGCGGCCGGGCTTGAAGGGTGCCGGCAGCTGTCCCTTTTTTCTTATGCCCCCGAAAAGGAAACGAAGATCAACCTGGTCAAAGACCGCTTGCGCGACAAATACGGCAGGGACATCCTTTTCAGCGCCAACAGGCTCATGAAGCGTAAAGGGGAAGAGTAGGCGCCCACGTGCGCCCTTAGTGGCCACCGTTTTTTACATTTTAAACATGGAGGGGGAATGGGCTGTGTCGTTAAAGGTTTTCCACACGGGAGATCTGCACCTGGGCATGCTTTACCAGAACCGGGGCTACCCCGAAGGAGTCAGGCAGGAGCTGGTGGAGGCCCGCTTCCGGGCGCTGGATCAGATGATGGAGAAAGCCAACCGGGAAGAGTGCCACCTGTTTGTCATAGCGGGGGATCTCTTCGAACGCTTGAGGATAGGGGAAGAGCAGGTTTTGCGGGTTGCCCGGGCCCTTTCCCGTTTCAGCGGGGTCTGTGCCGTGCTGCCGGGAAACCACGATTATTATACTCCCGGGAGCTCCCTTTGGGAAACATTCCGGGAACACGCTGCCGACAACCTGGTTTTGCTGTTTGAGACCAGGCCCTACAGCTTGAAAGAACACGGCCTGGACGTGGCGCTTTATCCCGCGCCCTGCCATGCCAAGCATTCGGGAGAAAGCCGGATGGAATGGATTTTTGACCTGCCGGAAAAACCGGAAGCGCGCTGGCATTTCGGCCTCGCCCACGGCAGCGTAGAGGGCTATTCCCCCGATTTTTACCAGAATTACTTTCCCATGAGGCAAGAGGAGCTCACCTCTTCCGGGCTGCACTTCTGGTTTCTGGGCCACACCCACGTGCGTGTTCCGACCAGGGATGAGTTCGGCGGCGGCGCCTTTGCCTACCCCGGGACCCCTGAACCCGACGGGTTCGACTGCCGGCACGGAGGCTCGGCCTGGGTGATCCGGTTCGACGACAACGGACGCGCCGAAGGCACAGCGGTGGCCACCGGCAATTACCGCTTCAGGGACTTGGAAAAGACGGTAAGCAGGGCGGAAGACATGGAAGCGCTTGCCCGGGAACTGTCCGAAGAGGGGGCGCGTACCCTGGTGAGGTTGAAACTGCAGGGCACCCTCCCCCGGGAAGATTATGAGAACCGCCGAAACTGGCGGGAAGAGATGAAAGAAAGGCTCTTCTACTTGGAATGGGATGATGCCGAGTTGCAGATGGAAATAAGTCGGGACACCATTGGGGCGCTTTTCCCTGAAGGCTCTTTTCCCTATCTGCTGTTGGACCGCCTGGCCGAGGGCGGAGACCAGAAAGCCCTGCAGCGGGCCTACACCCTGATAAAAGAGGTGAAAAAATAGCATGATCATCCGGAAAGTTCGGCTAGAGCCTTTCGGAGGGTTTTCCCGCTTGGAGTGCGCGTTCGATTCCGGGCTGAATGTGGTTTTGGGCCCCAATGAGGCCGGCAAAACCACCCTGGTGAATGCCATCCACGCCGCCCTTTTTATCCCCCCCGGTGTGCGGAAAAACTCCCACGACTGGAAAAATATCATAGCCCACTATTTGCCCCACCCCCATGGCGACACCGCCCGGGTAACGCTGGAGTTCGCCGGCGACGGCGAGGACCGCTTTTTTCGGCTGTGCTGCGCCTGGGGCGCGGAAAGAGAGGCCCGCCTGGTGATGAGCGAGGGAGGAGAAATATCTGACGAGGGCAGCGTACAGAGAAAACTGGAGGAACTGCTCCGGCACGGCAGAGGGACGTACGAAGAGGTGCTCATGGCCCGACAGGCCGAGCTGGTGAATACGCTCGACAGGATAAAACAGGATCAGGAAGCGTTAAGCACGCTGGCGGACATGCTGCGCGCCGTGGTATTCCACTCCGGCGGAGTATCCGTGGACGAACTGGAAAAGAAGCTGCGGGAAAACATACATGCCCTTGAAAGCAACTGGGATTTCCACAGCGACGCCCCGCGGGGCGGCCGCGACATCGACAACCCCCACCGCAGAAGCGTGGGCTTGATTCTAGAGCAGTACTACGAGGTCCGGGGGCTTCAGAAAAACCTGAAAGCCGCCCGGGAGGCCGAAGAGGCTTTCGAGACTGCCATACAAAACCTCCAGCAGATAGAGTCAGATTACAAAGAGGTCGAGCAAAAAGAAAAAGAAATGAAAAAGATCGAAAGTGACGTGAGCCGCAGGAACGCGCTGGAACCGCAGCTGGAATCCTTCAGCTTCAGGCAGGAGCAGTTGAAAAAAATAACGCGGGAATGGCCGACGAAAGAAGAAAGGGCAGGCTATTTGGCAGAAGAGAAAGAGACACAGGAAAAAGAGAAGAAAAGGCTGGAAGAAGAGCTGGCCGCCTCTCAGATAGAGCAGGAGTTAAAAAAGAAGCGGGAGGTCTATCGAAAGGCCGGGCAGCTAAAAGAGGAGCTGGATGGGAGAAAAGAGGAACACGGCAGGCTGCCCCGGGTTTCCCCGGAAAAGATGCAGGCCCTGGACAAAATGGAAAAAGAGCTCTCCGGGCTGAAAGCGGAGATCGGAGGGATGAAGTTAAAAATCAAGCTGTTCACAGAAGAAGCCCTGGAAGTCAGGACAAGCTCCGGGCTTGAAGAAGAAACGACTCTCCAGGCGGAAGGCGAGAGCGTTTTTGAGGCCCGGGGACGCTTCAACCTGGCGGCCCCGGGCTGGAGCATCAGCGTCCAATCCGGGGAAAAAGACGTGGAGGCGCTTTTGCAGAAAGTTGGAGAGCTGGAAGGTGCGCTGGCGGAGGAATTGCACGGTCTGGGGCTGCCCGGGACAGGTGAAGCCCGGAAAATTCGCCAAAAGGCAGACAAGCTGGAAGGGGAAATCCGCACCCTGGAGGAACGGCTCCAGGATGCATTAAAAGGCCACTCTTTTGAAGAGCTGCGGGAAGAGCTCGAAGCGGCGGGCGAGGAAAAGCCCGTGCGGGACCCCGCGGAGATCAACAAGGCTGTTGCGGAGAAGGAGTTTAAGATTCGAGATTTGGCCAGGGAAATGGGTGAGCTGGAGGAACAGCTGAACGGCTGGCGGGATGAATACGGCGACTACGACAGCGTCCTGGAAGCCATGGTGGAGATGAAGGGCAAAAGCACGAACATGAGAGAAGAACTGGACAGGCTGGCCCCCCTGCCTGAAAAGTACGCGGATGCGGAAGAGTTCCTGACTGAACTCCGGGAGCTGCGGGAAAGGAAAGAGGATCTCTGGAACAGGCTGTTTGCCTGCAGGGAAGAGAAAATCAGGGCCGAGGGCAGCATGCCCGAAGAATCGCCTGAAGAAATGGAGGAAGCTTTGCGGGGGGCAGAGAAGAAGCTGCAGGATCTCAAAAGCGAGGCAGCAGCGCTGCGGGCCGTGGAAAAGGAATTCAACCGGCTAAAAGAAGAGCTCGACGCCAGCACCTTTTATCCGCTCCAGGAGCTCTTCAAGGAGTACCTGTATCCCCTGACAGGACACCGCTACAGCTACGCGCACATGGAGGGCGCTCTGCCCGAGGGGATTGCGCCTGAAGAAGAGGCCGCGTCCAAACCCCTTGAACTGCTTTCCTACGGCACCATCAGCGGGGTGGCCCTGGCTTTGCGCCTGGCCATGGCCCGGTACCTGCTCCAGGAAAGCGAGGGGTTCATCGTCATGGACGACCCCATGGTGGACCTGGACCCCGAGCGGAAGAAGCAGGCTGCTGAGGTCCTGCAAAAGGCCGCTGAAGACAAGCAGATTATCATTACCACGTTCGACCCGGCCACTGCCGAACTTCTGGGGGGCAACACGGTTGAAATATAGGTCTACATAAAGGAGCAAGCCGAATTATGTTAGAGGTGGTTTGGGCGTTATTAAAGGACTTGGATACTGGAAAAAAACGTATGCCGCCCACCCTGTTATATAACGAGGGCTGGCTGTTGAGAATTGTTATGCACTGGTTTTCCCAAAACCAGGTGACAGGACACCCGCTGTCATTCCAGCCGGGAGCAGAGTGGTATTCCGAGGGCATGCTGTCATCGCAGTTTCTTCCAGTGTATAGGGGAGATGAACTGGCTGAATCCTATACACATGCCGACGGAATTGTCGGGAACATATCGGTAGGGCAGGCGGGCAAAGGGGATGTTTTTCTGGCAGAGCCCTTTGAACAGTTTCTCGTTTTGGAGGCCAAGCTGTTTAGTAAGCTGTCTGCAGGCACAAAAAATGCGGCCGGGTATGACCAGGCGGCCCGGGGTGTTGCTTGCATGGCAGATGTAATATCCCGCAGCGGTTGTTCTTTAAAAGACTTTAAATCTTTGGGGTTTTATGTGCTGGCCCCTGAGACTAAAATAAATGATGAGCCATCCTTTGCTGGATACATGCAAAAGAAATCCGTTCACCAAAAAGTGCTTTCAAGAGTAGAATCCTACAAAGAGCGCCCTGATTACCCAGAAAAGCGCAGCTGGTTTGAAGGTTGTTTCGAACCCTTGCTGTCGATAATGGACTTGCAATTAATTTCCTGGGAAGAACTAATTGAGATAATCATGAGATATGATAACGACCCAGGAAAGAAATTCAAAAGATTTTATTTGCGGTGCCTGGCTTTCAATTTCTAAAAATAGAGGGAAAGCCCAAGTCCTGACCAGAACGATATTGGTGGCTTTTAATACACCCTGTTTTCGGGCACGGGATTTGCCGAATTCCGGCGTTGCGTTGATCATATGTCGAGCAATTCTTGTAGGGATGTTAAAAACCAAAATCGGTGCAATCTAAGGCTTGATTTTTCAATTCGCTCAGCGGGAGGAAACTGTGATGAACCTGAGCATGCTGATTGAAGAAACCTCAAGGCTGAAAAATGGGCTGGGACTGGAAGGGGAGTTGATCGGGGTAAGCTACAGGGATGTGCCGGATGCCAGCCTGGACGAAAAGGGAGCTCCCTGCGGCGCGTTGCTTTCAGCTCACGGCGGGAAGGCTGTTACCCTGGGGAGGGGTAATTGTACGTGTGCCGGCGGAATCGCTCATTTGGGCCTGGAGGACAGGCCGTCAAGCAAAAAGACTATGAAAATGCTGGTCGAAGGGGAAAAACTCTGGGTCAATCTTACTGCGGCAAACCGCTCTTTCCTGGACACAAGATGGAAAAAAGCCCCACCGCCTACGGAAATCGGGGACTATGTAAATATTGTTCCCGTACAGGCCTTGACCTAACTGCCTGATCTCATTATCTCTCTCTGCAACGCCACCCAGGCAAGCAGGTTTGTCTTCCTCTCCGGTTTCCAGGACGGCATAATGCCGTCTGTTGAAGGGGGCGGCTCTTTGTGCTGGAGCGCCATTACCTACCCCATCGTCAGCGGCAACTTCAACGTTACCATGGGGGATTATTCAGCCAGGCGGATGTGGGAGTACGACCCGGATAAATTGATGGTGTGCATGCCCCTCCCGCGCTACAGGATGATCCTGGAAAGCCTTGATGACTGCATAGCCGGCTTTGCTGCTCCTTCGAAAGAATTCGAAGAGCTGACCGAAAAGATAAAAAAAGAGCGGTGAGCATCCCGGGCCGGCCAGGCAGTCTGGATATTACTCTCGAAAAAGAGCCGCGCCTGGCTGACCGCCGGAGTTGAAAAAAACAGACACCGGTTTGGGCACCGCAGGTTGTGTGGCACATCCTATCAATCAGACAGGAGTGGTCATAATGGGCAATTTAATCGATCGGGAAATGGTGGAACGGATCAGGAAAGAAGGTGTCGCCCGTGAGATGGGAGACCGGATAGAAATATTGAACGATTACGGTTTTCCCGTGGACAAAGAGGCGGAAAATGTCATTATCTCGGGTTGTTTGGTGATGTTTTCCATGACGCAAATACTGCGCTCCCTGGCCAATGTTTTGGAGCAAAGCGGAGTTTCGTTTACTTTTCTGTCGAAAGAATATTGCTGCGGCAATTACCTCTACCGCCCGTCGATTAAGGCCAAAGATGAACAGGCCGTGGAAGAGTGCCGGGGTTATTCCAAAGAATTTATCGGCAAAAACATCGAAAAAGCCAGAGAACTGGGTGCAAAACGACTGGTTATATTCTGCTCCCCATGCTATCCCATTTACAAACATCTTTATCCGGAAGAAGAGATTGAATTTTATCCGGCATTGCTGAACCGGCTCATCGAGGGGTTCCGCCTTGAAAAGGAGATCGATTATTACCCGGGCTGTTATCGGCTGCACCGCAGGCTTGCCCCGGTAGAGATGGACCTGGGGTCGACCGATCTGATCCTGGAGAAAATCAAGGGGTTGAAAGTGAACCGGATAGAGGCGGAGCAGTGCTGCTTTAAACCGGCGGGCATCGAGCAGCTGGTCAACGATACCTTGACAGACCTGCAGCTGCATATCTGTACCGGTTGTTATGGGCAGGCCGTAAACCATGTAAAAAAGCACAAAGAGGTCGAAGTGTTGATGCTGCCGCAGCTAATAGAGCGGTTCATGGAGAAGGCATAAAGGTTAAGCGATATTTAAAATACTCCCCTGGAGGTTCCCATGGCCGGGATGAAAGGGTCTGAAAGAATTGTGCCAGATTTTGCGAGGGAAAACCGCTCACTCTGGAGATGCTGTTTTTTCGGTTAACAAGTGTCATCTTATTTTAACGAAAGGCGGGAGTTAGATGGAAAACCGGACGATCAGGGTTCGGGGCAGCGCCGAGGTGTCAGGTGTTCCGGATTGGGTGGTCATTTCCTTCAGTGTCAGCAGTCGGCATTATGAATATGGAACGTGCATGGAGCGTCTGGCGGTGCGGACAGAGAGCTTGAGGGAAGAGCTGGCCTCTGTGGGACTGGAGAGGGACAGCCTGAAAACCTCCCATTTCCATATTGACACAGACTTTGAGCGGGTGAAAGAGGGGAGCAGGGAGAGGTATGTCTTTAAAGGATATAATGCCTCCCACCACCTCAAGGTGGAGTTCCCCTTCGAAAAGGAATATGTAAACGAAGTCCTGCGCGTCTTGAGCCGGACGGAAAGCGAGGCTTCATTCAGAATATCCTTTGGGATCAAAGACCTGGAACCGCTGCGGCAGCAGGCGATCGCCGGGGCGGTCAAAAACTCCAAAGAGAAAGCCCAGCTCCTGGCCGATGCGGCAGGGGTGGCCCTTGGCGATATTCTTCAAATAGATTACAGCTGGTCGGAAGTCCACTTCCGTTCCAGCCTCGACATCTGCGAAATGGCCGCGCCGATGGAGGCACCCGACTACGATTTTACACCGGATGACGTGGATGTTTCCGATTCGGTCACGGTTGTCTGGTCCATAGGGTAACCTTATATGGGGAGGCGGAACGCATGGGCAATAAAATATGCCCCATTCTGTATGCGGGGCTGCTGGCCGGCGGCTCCGGCAGCGGGGATGTGTGGGAAGAGGCGGGCTGCCTGGGCAGCAAGTGCGCCTGGTGGGACCCGAAGTACAATCTTTGTTACATAGAGATGATCGCTTTGAGGGCTTGAGAACGCTTTTGATGAGCGGAGTTTTGAAAAGCGATAATTGAAAATCACTGGAGGAGCATCCATGGAAACTATCGAGCGCTACCGCGGCAGCCTTCTCGGCCTGGCGACGGGCGATGCCCTGGGGACCACCCTGGAATTCAGCCCGCCAGGTTCCTTTGAGCCTCTTGAAGACATGGTCGGCGGCGGCCCCTTCGGGCTTGAACCGGGCCAGTGGACCGACGACACCTCCATGGCCCTCTGCCTGGCCGAAAGTCTCGTGGAATGCCGCGGGTTTGACCCTGTGGACCAGCTCAGGCGGTACCTGAGGTGGTACCGGGAAGGGCATCTCAGCAGCACGGGGAGCTGCTTCGATATCGGGAACACCGTCCGTTCAGCCCTGCTGCGCTTTGAAAAGACAGGGGAGCCCTACTGCGGCTCTACGGACCCGGGCAGGGCCGGCAACGGCTCCATTATGCGCCTGGCACCGGTGCCCCTTTTTTACGCCCACAACCCCCGGGAAGCCATTGCCCGCTCGGGGGAGAGCTCCCTGACCACCCATGGGGCGAGGACCGCCGTCGACGCCTGCCGTTACCTGGGGGGCCTCATCGTTGGCGCGGCAGGCGGTGCAGGAAAAGAGGAGCTGCTCGTGCCGCGCTACAGCCCGGTTCCCGGTTAATGGGAGGAAAACCTTCCGGCCGAAGAGATCGAGGAGGTGGTTTCCGGCTCTTTCAAGACGCGCCGGCCGCCGGAAATCAGGGGTTCGGGGTTTGTGGTGAAGTCCCTGGAAGCGGCCCTCTGGGCCTTCTGCCACGGCCGCGATTTCCGCGAGGGCTGCCTGTTAGCCGTAAACCTGGGCGACGATGCCGACACCACCGGCGCCGTTTACGGGCAGCTGGCCGGCGCCTTCTACGGCGAGCGGGGAATCCCCCTCGAATGGCGCTCAAAGCTGGTGCTGCGCACGCGCATCGAGTCCCTGGCGGAACAGCTGCATGCGAGGTCTTCCGGACCCGGCGGCTGACGGGGTATGCCGTTACGATCCCGGGGATCACGGCCCAGGGCATTCACGGAAACGCGCCCGAACGCCTGCGGGAGCGAAGAGCTCCAATCCCGTCTGCCGGATACAGGGGTGACCATAAAATCCTGCGGCGTCCCCCCAGCCGGGGCAGGGGGGGAGCGCGGGCAGGGCTGAAAAAAGAGGGATGGGGAGGGATCATCGTTGGAAGAGCACATCAGCAAAAGGGCGTTTGGCCGGACGGGGCTGCAGTTGACCTGCGTCGGCCTGGGCGGGGAGGGCGTGCTGCGCACCTACGGCAAGGAAGCCGCGGCCCGGGAGGTGATTGAAGCGGCGGCAGCCCAGGGCATCGGCTATTTTGACTCGGCCCAGGCCTACGCCGGCAGCCAGGGGTACTACGGCCATTTCTGGCGTGAAAACGCGGCGCTCCGCCGCGGGATTTTCCAGGCCACCAAATCGGCCAGCCGCAGGAAAAAAGAGGCCCGGGCCGATCTGGAGGATTCCCTGCGGACCATGGGAATTGAATACCTGGATCTCTGGCAGATCCACGACGTGCGCACCCCAAAAGACCTTCAGCTTATCGAGTCCCCGGGAGGGGCCCTGGAAGCCTTTGTTGAAGCCAGGGAAAAGGGCCTGGTTCGTTTTATCGGGGTGACCGGCCACCAGGATCCGGCCATCCTTACCCAGGCCCTCCAGCAGTGGCCCGTCGATACGGTGATGCTGCCGGTCAACCCCGCCGAAGGGGTACTCGGCGGTTTCCTGGATGTGGCCCTTCCCGCTGCCCTGGAGAAGGGGCTCGCCGTGATCGCCATGAAAGTGCTGGGCGCTTCCAAATATATCGCCCCGGAGGCCGGCATTACGCCGGAGCTTCTCATCAGGTACGCCCTGTCTTATGAGGTGAGCACGGTCATCGTGGGGTGCTCTACCCCCGGGGAAGTCGAGACGCTGGCCCGGGTGGGGCAAACCTTTGCCCCCCTTTCTCCCGGGGAGCGGGGGAAGCTGGAAGGGTTTTTTGAGCCCATGGCAAAGAGATTGGCCTATTATCGCAGCTGGTAGTAATGGCGGCCCTGCACCGCGCTGGAGAAGACAAATGCCCGTCTGGGCGCCGGTTATGGAGGAGAAGGCCGCTTGCAAGCACGCGGAAATAAAAACCGAACGAGGTGATCGGCGTTGGAATACATCAGGTTCAAAGCGGCGGCGGTACAGGCGGCGCCCGTCTTTCTTGAAAGGGAGGCGACCGTGGAGAAAGCCTGCGGCCTCATCCGGGAAGCCGCGGGGGAGGGCGCCCGGCTCATCGTGTTCCCCGAAACGTGGATCCCGGGCTATCCCGTGTGGACCCACGGGCCGGCCCGGTGGGAGCACGAGCCCACCAAACGCCTCTATGCCCGCTTTTATCGCCAGTGTGTGACCATTCCGGGCCCTGCCACCGACAGTCTGTGCGAGGCGGCGCGTGACTGCGGGGCCCACGTGGTGATGGGCGTGAACGAAATAGACGCCGGGGGCCTGGACAGAACCATCTACAACACCCTGCTCTTTATCGATGACCGGGGAAACATCCTGGGGAAGCACCGCAAGATAACCCCCACCTACCACGAACGCCTGATCTGGGGAGCGGGAAACGCCGAGGGCATGAAGGTGTACGAGACGTCCCTGGGAAAGCTGGGAGGGCTGATCTGCTGGGAACACTGGGTGCCCCTCGCCCGCTATTATCTTTACACACAGGGGGAGCAGATCCACTGCGCGGTCTGGCCGGTGGCCGAGGAGATGTTCCAGGTTGCCTGCCGTCACTACGCGCATGAAGGGAGGGTGTTCGTCATCTCCGCTTGCTCCTACCTCACCCGGGAGATGTTCCCGGAAGATTTCGAGCTGGCCGGGGACCTGAAGAAGAAAACCGGGGTCATCTTTAACGGGGGCAGTGCCATCATCGGCCCTGACGGGCACTTCCTGGCCGGCCCGGCATACGACACCGAGACCATCCTCTATGCCGATATCGACACCCAAACGATATATGAGGAAAGCCAGAAGCTGGACGTGGTGGGCCACTACTCCCGTCCCGACCTCTTCCGCCTGCTGGTGAACAAGAAACCCAAGCGGTACGTGGAGGAGATGGATTGGGAGTGATGCTTGCCAGCCCTTAAACCGAGGCGGCCGGGTGCACACGTTTAGAGAATGGAAAAATCGCTCACAGTATTTTCATGATTCTCTAGCGTCCTGCTAAGCAAAGCGGAAAAGATAGGAAGTGCAAAGGCTGCGGTAGATTATAGGAGAGGGTTCTTCGATGAATTTAAACAGGTCAATTGCTTTCGCTGGCAGGTTGTGCACCAGAAGAAGTAGCTCCTGAATGGCCTGTTTGGGACTTGAGAGATGGAGATTGCCGCGGGCATTTGATGACAGGGAGCACAACGTAAGTGTTCAAATTACCTTGGAAAATGAAGAAATTGTTGATGTTAGCCTCAGGTGGCAGCAATATGACGGGGTGGTTTACGACACGGAAGACCCGGATATCCCCGAGGACTACGAGCTATTTACCGAAGAACAAATCAAAGGAATTGTTGAACAGCACGATACAGCCCTTGAATATCTGATAGGAGCACAAGGTAAAGAAGAAATGGTAGAAATATTACAACATATGGAAGGAAGTTCTCAAGGCACACCCCTTGAGGAAGTAATAGAACCTCAAGAGGTTGACGGATTTACCGGGGCAACCATCAGATCAAGCAAGCTCGGCTCAGCTGTTAGAGATGCTTTTAATAGAGGACTGTATAGAGAATAAATCTTACAGAAATTTACTTATCAACTCACTCTTTTGTCAAAATAACCTACAATAAGTATACTTAAATTGTATTCCGCTCCGTCGCAGAGCATGTATGGGCTACAGCCGGATTTCGAAAGTCCAAAAACACTACAGATAAAAGGGTGGCCAATATCGACAAAAGGGACGATAGAAGGGTAAGTTGCCATCCCGGTATTCAGGCAACTATTGATAAGATGTTTAAACAGCTGCACTTTGAAAATTCATCTATTGAACCTTTAACAATATTCAGTCAAATAAGCTGGTAAATGCTCTGGCTGTTCAGCAGGCGATTTTGTCATAAATAATCAATCGTAGGTCTGTCTGTTGGAAACTTTCATGTTCTCATTTCAGAACCCACTGATGGACAAATGCCGCCCCCAGCCAGGCTCCAAAGCTTGCGACAAGAACGACAGATAGGGGCAAATTTTTCTTAAAGCACAAGAAAGCAACGAGGAAGAAAAAGATACTGGGCAAAATGCCCCAAATGGCCCCTCTGGTAAAATGCTGCATGATTTCCGGTTTACCTTGGTTCTCAAGATACATCCACACGAGAACCAAGGCTCCGGTGAGAGGCATGACACCTACGAGACCGGCTGTCGATGGTAACTTTTTTCCGATTTCTGTGGCAACCAGGATAATGGTTACGCTTAGGACTGCTTTTAGTAAGATTTGCATGTATATAGCTCTTCTTTCAAAAATTATACTTGCGCAAATATTTTGCTATTGCACCTGATTGTATCAAACTTGCCCATGAATAACAATAATGACTGTCCGGTTGAGCAGGACATGGGGTTCCTGAGCTAAACTGATAGTCATTCATTCTTATCCAGGACAGTCAAGAATATCAACAAAAGATGGCAGCAAGGGGCAATCCCCAAAAGGCAAAATATATCCAGTGCAGATGGGCATGGGAAAAGAAATACCATACCCCCCATACTGCCGCGACCATATCCGCTTCATCAAGCTTTTTCCCCGCGCCTCCGACCGCAGGAATTAAGATTCCAAAAGAAAGGCCGGGGAGTGTATAGAAATAAAGATGTGTGATGTTCTCAAACCAAAGCAAACGAAATCAAAAACAAAAACAAGATTGCAAAAAAATAATGTGGGAGGGATCTATCTTGGAAGAGCCCTTCAGCAAAAGGGCGTTTGGCCGGACGGGGCTTCAGTTGACCTGTGTGGGCTTGGGTGGTGAAGGAATACTGCTACCCCTCTTTTTCCAAAGGAGCGGCAGGAATGTGATTATCTAAAATTAATATGTGATCCCGTCAATTTTTTTGTTCTCATAATGCTCTTTTTCAGCAGTGCTTGTACGCATAGTAATAACAATTTTGTTGGGAAGACAGACAATACTCTGGTGGCCTCTGCTGATCCAGCCTTTTTCGGAACATATCCCCCGCGGGCAGACATCCCGGCTCATAGGCAACATGCGCACTTTTCCTTCACTTATTTCCAGCTCGGCTTTTTGCTCTTCGTTTTCGTTATAGGGAATATGAAGCACCTTTTCGGTGTCTTTGTGGAAAGAGTATTCCATTATGATCTCACCGCCAACCTGGACCATTAAATATTTTTGACCCTCCATGGATGCATTTAAGTTGTTGTTGAAAGTGAAGCCCAGGGCACTTGCAGCCAGGATAACAGTGATGAGCAGCTTGTCCCAAAGAGTTAATTTCATTATTTTGAAAGCAATTTCACCACACTTCATTCAGGTTTGAACAGGTCTAATTATCGGGCAATTTTTTCAACCCTTAGAATTTATTTAGTTACAGGTTTTTTGGAAAACAGAGTCAAAAAAAGCAGGGCCAGTAAAGCAATGAGCAGGCTTCCTCCCTGGGCTAAATTGATGAGAGATAGGAAAAGTTGTTCACCCCTGAAGTAATCGATGAAAAGTCTGCTGCCGCCATAAAGTAACAAATAAGTCAGGAACAGACGGCCTCCCACCAGTTTTGCTCTCATTTTCCAGAGAACAATAAAGATTGCCGCGGTGGCTAGAAAAGTATATAAAGGTATGTTGTGGTGGGGAATGCCGTTTACAATTCTCGGGAAGGGTGCTGCTGGGGAAGCATAACCGTAAACATCGCAGCCCAGCCTGGTTATGGCTTCGCCCAGAGCCAGGGAGGGTGCTACCACATCAGCAATGGTCCAGAAGCTTATTTGTCTCCACCTGGCATAAAGCAGGCCTGCTCCTATCCCACCGGCGAGGCCGCCAAAAGCAGCCAACCCTCCCTCGTGCAAGCTGAAAATACTTAAGGGATCTTGCAGCAAATCTTGAGGGTGTAGTGCCAGGGAAAGAAGCCTGGCTCCTATAATACCTGCAAAGATGCATATAATCACCAGCTCATAAAGGTAGTCGCTTTTGATATTTCGATCTGAGGCCAGTTTTAGGGCCACGAATAACCCGATTATGATGCCGATGGCCAGGAAAGCGCCATAAAGGTGGATGGTAAATGAACCTATTTGATAAGACGGTTCCAGGTAGTTCAACAACATTTTTTTCACCTTCAGTGTTTTTGGTATACCCACACTGGGTATAAACATTATATGACCTTTTCCTCTTATGGTCAATAGTAAATGCAATTTAACCTATAATATTAATAAAAAGAATAGTAAATACGGTCATTGAAGAAAGCTGGTACTGTTAGATAGGGTTTCTAACCCGCCTGTTAGAAGCTTATATGGGCAAGGGTCTGGTATCTTATTAAGCTCTGCCTTAAGAGGAGGAGAACTTTAAAAAATGGGCAATTTCCTGTAATACAGCTCGCCAAGGAGGCTGCCATTTTCCGGCAGAGGTCGACAAAACTGCACTATTTAGCTCTTCGAATTACTACCCGATGGGCCCTGTCTCCTTCAGGTATGACCGAAACGACCTCCTGGCCTTGTTCAGTAAAGCTTTGCGGAACATTTTCCAGGGGTTCGCCTTCATCCAGTATTACCTCCAGCAGCGAATCCACGGGCAGCTGCTCCATTGCAATTTTGGCCTGGACGAAGTTCATGGGGCAGGGGACCCCGCGCAGGTCCAGTTCACGGCCCACTTTTTGCTTTTCCTCAGCTTTACCCCCCTTTTTTTCCGCTCCTAACATGCTTGTTCTTTCTGTTTGCTCGGCTTGTTCAGTCCTGTCTTCGCTTTCCTGTACGGGGAAGTTCAGGGAGGCATCCATACGGTCGTAAAGCCGCTGCACCTCGTCCAGGAGGGCGCGCACCTGTTCCATGTTATCTTTTGTAAGGCCGGGAGTGCCCCTTAGTGAGCTGCGAGCCAGGATAAGCAAATCGCGGTGTTTTTCAGAGGCCAGGTTCTGGTCGATGAAGTGTCGCTCAAATTCCCGGAAGGAGGTATCCGGATCTCCCGGTTCTATCCCCTTTGTTACCAGGAGCGCTCCAGCGGCAAGGCCAGCGGATTCCAGCAGAAGCCTTGAACAGGCGGAAGCATCGGCTGCATTTCGCCTGGCCCGGTCGTAAGCTTTTTCGCTTTTTTTCAGTTCCTCGGCAATTAACTCGATTACCCCTGCGCCGCATTCTCCGGCGCTTCTTCCGGCCAGGGAAAAATCTTCTTCGGCGCCCCAGTCGCGATAGTACTCGGGAGCATCCTCGTAGGAAGGGACGGGGGCATATTTTTCAAGCAGCGAGACCGCCGTGCTGCGGCCGCGTTCCTGCCAGTAAGCCGGGAAGTCATGGTCCTGGTATTCCCTGCGGGAGTAATCGCTCAGCAGCTCGACTAGAAAGGGGGGTACGCTGCGGGCGGGGATCATGCCCAGTTCGCTGGAGAGCTGTAAGTTTCCCGGCCCCAGCTGGGCTTCGGCAACCAGGTTGTAGGCCGGGTAGCTGTGCCCGCTTTTTCGCCGGGCAGCCCCGTAAAAGCCCAGCGGGGCGATAGCATGCTGCCCGCAGTTGTTGGGACAGCCGCTGGTGTGAAGTTCCAGCTCTGCCAGCAGCCGGGCCGGGATGCCGGCATCGCGTACTTCCTTGCTGATAGCTGCGTTCAATTCCTGGGCACGGCAAATTCCCAGCTGGCAGGTATCTGCCCCTTTGCAGGAAACAGTCCAGGCCTCCCCTTCGCTGCTGCCGTTCTGGATGGAAAGGCGTTCCAAGCCGGCAAAAAAGCCCGGCAGCTGTTCTTGCGGTACAAAAGGGATGAGTATGTTTTGCCGGCGGTGGACGCGAATATGGGATGCAGCATGTTTTTCACAAAGACCGGCCAAAAGCTGCAGGTCTTCCACGGGCATATCTCCCCGCTTTAAGGGCAGAAAAACACCCCGAAAGCCTCCCTGGCGCTGCGGGAAAGTGCAGGTTTTAAGCCAATCCTCATATTTTTTGCTCAGAGCGGAGGTGCTGGAGTTGTGCGCAGGGGCTTCAGGGGCTTTGCCCCGCTGTTGCTGCTCCAGCTGTAACGTGCTGTCCAGGACGTTTTGGATTTCAGCTTTTGTTTTGACCAGTTCTTTTTCCAGCTCGGCCAGGAAGTGTTCCCGTCCCAGTTTTTCCAGGACAAAGCGCAGCCTGGAGCGGTGACGGTTGCGCCTATCGGCAAAGCGGTGGAAGATGTTTAAAACAGCGTTAACAGCGGGGAGCAGTTCCTCTTCCGCTAAGAAATCGCGGAACAGTACCCCCGGGCGAGACACAGCTCCCATGCCGCCTGCTGTATAAACGGCGAACCCCTTTTGTTCCCCCCGGCGGCGCGCTATGAACCCCAAGTCGTTGACGCGGGCCAGTGCGCCGTCTTCTTCAGAGCAGGAAAAGGCAATTTTAAATTTGCGCGGCAGGTTGTAAGCGCTTTTCCGGGAGAGCAGGTATTCCGTCAACGCCAGGACGTGAGGCAGGGGGTCAAAAACTTCAGCAGGGTGAATGCCGCTGTGGGCACAGGTGGTAATATTGCGCACCGTGTTACCACCGCCTCCAAGTGATGTAAGACCCGCTTCCAGCAGGCCTTTCATAAGGGGATAGGTGTTTTCAAGCCGGACGTTGTGAAATTGGACGTCCTGGCGGGTAGTAAAATGCAGATCTGCACCTGCATATTGCCTGTTTAATTCAGCCAGGCGGCGCAGTTGTGAGGACCAGAGCATTCCTCCCGGCACCCTTACCCGCAACATGTAATCCCCCCTGCGCTGGGAGTAGATGCCCCGCGGCACCCTCCTTGCTTTAAACATTTCCATGGAAAGGCTGCCGGAAAGAAAACGCCCAACATCGAGGGCATGCTGTTCCGTTTCTTCTCTTACCCTTGGGGGAATCCCGTAGGTGGTTTGCATGAACTATCACCTGCTTTTTCTTTTATTTCCAACGGCTGCTCCACAAATCCTTCGCCCTGATATTTTTTAAAAGAGCGGAGCTGGCCTCTTTGTCCGGGTGCCAAGGAAAGGATCAGGTAGCTGACCTCCGGCATGTTGGCAAGCTGTAAATCGCGGCATGATGGTTGCGGCGCGCTGTGAGGGTGACTGTGCCAGATACCGACGATCTCCAACCCGGCTTCCTGTATGCGGCGGAATGCACGGAACTGCTCCCCGGGATCCATGAAATAAAGCTCCGGGCTTTGCTCCGTATTGGAGACGGGGTAGAAAGCCAGGGCGGTGTCTTCTCTTCCTGCTAAAAGGCCGCAAGCTTCCAGGGGCGCTTCCTGCTCGGCCGTTTTTAGGAGCTGATCATACACGCTGCGTAAAAGTTTAAAAGTTTTCATCGCTACCCGCTTCCTTTGCAGCAGCAGCAGGGCAGGTTACGTGTTCTTCGCTCAGTTCGGTTATAACCGGATTTTCCCCGCACAAGAGGCAATTTGGGCTGCGGCCGGTGTTGATCTGGTGGAAGTACATCTGGCGGGCATCCAGGTAAAGCAGGCGGTCGGTTAGCAGCTCGCCTTTTCCAAGAAGGTACTTAATAGCTTCGGTTGCCTGCAGCACGCCCATAAAGCCCCCCAGAACACCCATAATGCCGGCCTGGGCACAGGAAGGAACCGCCCCTGACGGCGGCGGGGTGGGAAATAAACAGCGGTAGCAGGTAGTTTTTCCGGGAAGCACCGTGATGACCTGACCTTCAAAACGCAGTATCCCGGCATGCACGAAGGGCTTACCGGCAAAAAAGCAGGCGTCGTTAACCAGAAACTTGTTGGCGAAGCCGTCGGTGGCATCGATTACAAAATCGTAATCTTTAATGAGAGAAAGTGCTGTTGTGTCCGAAAGGCGATAAGGGTAAGTTTCAATTTGCAGGTCGGGGTTTAAAGCAGACAGCGTTTTTGCCGCTGCCTGGACCTTCAGCTTACCAACGTCGCCGGCATTAAAAAGGATCTGCCTCTGCAGGTTGTTCATCTCTACTTTATCATAATCTATCAAGCCCAGGCGGCCGACTCCTGCTGCTGCCAGGTAATAGGCAGCAGGTGAACCCAGGCCGCCCACGCCTACTAGCAGCACACTGCTCCCGAGCAGCTTCTGCTGACCGGCCAACCCTACTTCTTCCAGGATGAGCTGCCGGCTGTAGCGCTCAACCTGCTCCATGGTAAGATCGCCGGGTCCTGCCTGCTGCCCGCCTCCCATATAGTAAAGGAAGTCCACCTTGTCACCCTCGGAAAGGTAGGTTTGTTCGAATAATTCCCGGCGTACAAATTCCTCGTTGATCTGTACTGAAACGTATTGCGGCATTTCAACGCTTTCGTATTCCAGCAGCTGTTTTACAGTGATGGAGTCGGGGACCTCCTTTGTTTTGCCGTTAATAAAAAGTTTCATAGAAATTCCCTCCATAATTTTTCTATTGGGCAAATAGCTTTGCTTCACTGCTTTGCCCTACACAGCAATATTTAGGCCCTTGGTTCTCAAGTTCTTTGTAAATTTGGCAAAACTTTTTCAAGAGATCGTGTGAACACTGATGTTTCCTACGTTTAGAAAGGGTCATTTTGAAATTCAACTTTTATGGTACT
>PWTK01000096.1 GCA_003563895.1 Syntrophomonadaceae bacterium | reverse complement strand
GGTCTGCAGCATCCAGCGCATTTACGCCGAGGAGCTGCCCGCTTTCACGCTGCACTATCCTTCGTGGTATTTCGTTTACACCGACGATGTGGAGTGGTTTTTCACCCGGGACGGGATCGGGTCGGGCACGCCCCTTCCCCTGAACAAGATGGCCCTGGTGGATTAGGTACCGGGGGGTTTTGAGGCTTCTGCCAGGCGCCCCCCCTTTTTGCCGGCGAATTTTTTGTGGACCTCTATTTTGCGTTGGAGGGCAGGTTTCTACATGAATAAACGGCTGTTGGATTACCTGCTGGCCCTGTTGATTATTCTCACCCTGAACTTTATGCTCCCGCGCCTCATGCCGGGTGAGCCAATTACCGCCATTTACGGGGACGCCCTGGTGGAGATGACCCCGGAGATGAAATCGCACCTGCTGGAGCGGTACGGCCTTGACCGGCCCCTGGGGGAGCAGTTTGCCGTGTACATGGGCAATCTTTTCCAGGGAGACCTGGGGTACTCCTATTATTTCCGTGCTCCCGTAGCGCAGGTCATCAGTGGAGCCCTGCCCTGGACACTCCTTCTGGCGGGCACGTCTCTTTTGTTTTCCACCTTCCTGGGAATTGTCTGGGGTGTGGAAGCGGGGTGGAGGCGCGGCAGAAAATTCGACCGCGCTTCCCTGGTAACGGCCATGCTGCTAAACGGCGTGCCCGGCTTTGTGCTGGGCATCCTGCTGCTGCTTTTTTTGGGCTTTTACCTGCAGTGGTTCCCCCTTTCGGGGGGTGCCTCCCCGTATTTGGGGCAGGAGGGGATAGCCAGGGCAGCCGATATCCTGAGGCACCTGTTTCTGCCCGCGTTAACCCTGACCCTGGTGCAGCTGCCGCGCAACTTCTTGCTGATGCGCAGCTCCCTCTTGGGGGTCAAGGAGAGGCCGTACGTGATGACGGCCCGGGGCAAAGGCTTGAGAGAGCGGGTGGTGCGTTACCGCCACGCCGTGCGGGGCGCGCTGCCTCCGGTGGTGACCCGGGTGGGCATGAGCGCGGGCCTGCTGTTTACGGGGGTGTTCTTCGTGGAGGTGGTCTTCGCCTACCCTGGCCTGGGCCATCTGTTTTACCTGGCCCTGCAGCATCATGATTACCCCACGGTTCACGGCTGCCTGCTGCTCATCACCGTCTGCGTTCTGCTGTTCAATTTTGCGGCCGACCTTTTCAGCATAAAACTGGATCCGAGGTTGAGAGAAAATGCACGTCAATTACTGGGACGAACTTAAAGGGGATAGAATGGGGCGTGCCGGGCTCTATATGACCGGTGCGCTGGCTGTGGTGGCGCTGGGTGCTTCCTGGCTGGCGCCCCATGATCCGTGGGCTTACGTGGCTCCTCCCTTATCCCCGCCCAGCTGGTCCCACCCGCTGGGGACAAACGAGGTGGGGCAGGACATCTTGAGCGAGCTGATTTACGGGACCCGGACGACCCTTCTGGTGGCCGTCTCGTCGGCCCTTTTTTCCAGCCTGTTGAGCTTGCTGTTGGGGCTGGCGGCCGGGTTGTTCCGGGGGAAGGTGGAACGCGTGGTGCTGCGGTTGGTGGACGTAATGCTGGTAGTGCCCGTGCTGCTGGTGGCCCTGCTGACGGCGGCCTATTTAAGGCCCGGCATTCCCGGGCTGGTGGTGCTTTTTTCCCTGCTGTTCTGGCCGCCGGGGGCGCGCATTGTGTGGTCCCAGGTTCTGTCTTTGAAACAGCAGGGGCACCTCACTGCCGCCCGGCATTTCGGGGCCGGCACCTGGTACCTGGTGCGGCGCCACCTGGTGCCCGAGCTGTATCCCCTGCTGGCGGTGAACTTTATCCAGGTTGTGCGCCGGGCGGTCTTTATGGAAGCGGGCCTGGCCTTCCTGGGGATCTTCGATCCCTCCATTAAGACCTGGGGGCTCATGCTGCATTACGCCCGGGATTTTGTCTTTACCGGCGCCTGGAAATGGTGGCTTTTGCCCCCGGCCGCGGCCGTTTCCTTCACCATCATTTCCTTTGCCCTGCTGGGCTATGCGCTCGAAAGCGCCCTTGACCCACGTTTAAGGAGGCACGTCCATGCTGGAAATTAACGATTTGACAGTAAAATATCAAACGCCCCGCGGAGCCCTGCCGGTGCTGGAAGGGATCAACCTGACCGCAAGGAAAGGGGAAGTGCTGGGCATCGTCGGGGAGTCCGGCTCCGGAAAGACTTCGCTGGCGCTGGCCATAACGGGCCTTTCGGAGGGCCGGTTGGAGGGCTCGGTGCAGTTTCAGGGGGAAGAACTGCTCGGCAAAAGCCGGGAAGAGTGGGAGCGGCTGCGCGGGTCTACGCTGTCTATCGTGATGCAGCAGGCGGGAGAGATGCTGACCCCGGTGCTGCCCCTTATTGAGCAGGTGATGGAGCCCTTTTTGAAAAAGCATCCCCGCCAAAAGGACGAAGCCTTCCGCCGGGCGTCCGCGATGCTGCACAAAGTGGGCCTGGAAGAGCACAGCTTTTACCGCTATCCGTACACCCTGAGCGGCGGGGAAGTGCAGCGGGCGCTGCTGGCGATGGCCCTGATCGCCGAACCGGAGCTTCTCATTTTGGACGAACCGGTATCTTCCCTGGATGCGCTGAGCAAGGCGGACATTTTAACGCTTTTGGAAGAGCTGACCGGGGAGTGCACGGTGCTGGTGATCTCTCATGACCTTTCGACGATTGCCCGCCTGGCCGACCGGGCGGCTGTTCTTTACTGCGGTTCCGTGCTGGAAACGGGCCCGACCGCATCGCTTTTGCAGGCGCCGCGGCACCCCTATACCCGCGCGCTGGTGAGGTCATATCCTTCCCTCTACGGGTTGAAGGAGCTCCAGGGCATCAGGGGGGAGTTCCCCTCCCTGGGCGAACGTCCCGGGGGATGCCCCTTCCATACCCGCTGCACCCAGGCCCTGGAGATATGCGCGCAGCAGCGCCCCGGGACCGTGGAGAAAGAAGGGGGTAGAAACCTTGCCTGCCACCGGGGAGGGGTGGTGGAGCTGCTGCGGGGTTCGGGGCTGAAACAGCGCTATGCCCTGAAAGGTAAGGGGAAAGACCCTTACCTGGAGGCGGTGCGCGGCATCGATATCTCCCTGGACGAAGGCGAGGTATATGCGCTGGTGGGCGAGAGCGGTTCCGGCAAGAGCACCCTGGGTCGCATGCTGGCAGGGGTGGACCGGCCTTATGCGGGGACGGTATCCTTCCAGGGACAGGGGTTTTTCCAGCTTTCTCCGGCCGAAACAAAGAAGGCAAAACGGGACCTGCAGATGCTTTTTCAGAATTCCGGCGAAGCGCTGAGCCATCGCATGACGGTACATGAGCTGGTAGCCGAGCCCCTGTTCATCCAGGAGGTGGGGGACCCGCAAACCCGCCGGGAAGCGGTGCGGCGGGCGCTGCGGTGGGTCTACCTGCCCGACGACGAGCATTTTCTGAACGAGTATCCACACCACCTCAGCGGCGGAGAGCTGCAGAGGGTGGCGCTGGCGCGGGCGCTGGTGCTGGAGCCCAAGGTCCTCATTGCCGATGAACCCAGCGCTTCGCTGGACGCCAGCGTTCAGGCCAAGGTGATCAAACTGCTGCTGCAGTTGCAAAACGAGCGGGGGTTTGCCCTCATTCTCATCACCCACGACCTGGCCCTGGCCGCCCGGGCGGGGGACCGGGTCGGGGTGATGCATGAAGGAAAAATTGTGGAGGAGGGCCCTGCAGCAGATATCCTCCGGCGGCCCCTGCACCCTTACACGCAGAGCCTCCTGGGGGCGGCTCCCTCCATCGGCGGCGCAAATTTGGCCGCCACAGGCATGCCTTCACCGGCAGAGCCGGCAGTGGCGGCAGCAGAGGGGCCTAACGGCAAGCCGGCGTGTTCTTTTTCGCCGGACTGCGCCCATTCCTGCGAAGAGTGCTTTCGCTACGTGCCGCCCTTGGTCAGGGTGGGCTTCCAGAAGGTGGCCTGCTACCGGTATGCCTGAGAACCGCCCCGACTTCCGCCTTGTTACCAGAAATAGCGCAGCATGACCCCCAGGCGCAGCTTCACGGCGCTCCAGGCGGCCGCTCCCACAAACCGGGCCTGGTAGCGCAGGGGCACGGCCAGCTGTGCATGGGGATCTTCTTCGCCCAAAAGGCGTTCCAGCCCCCGGATGACCACAGCGGGGGTTTTTTCGTCATTCTGGCCCATGACCAGGGCGGCGGCATTTACCGCCTGGTCGGCCAGGGCATCTATACCGCCAAACTTGGGCCGGCCGTACATATCCGGCGCTCCGAACAGGCGTGAAAGGGGGGTGATCCCCGACCAGGAGAGCGCCACCTCTGCGGTGCCAAAGCGCATGAGCCTCACCTCTGAGTCGGAGAGCAGCAGGCCCAGGCGGCAGCCGGCTTTTTGTTCCAGCCGGTATCGCAGCTCGGCAGCGGTTTCTCGAGGTGAGCTTGGAAGCAGGCAGAGGTTGTCTTCCCCCCACATGTTTGAAAGGTCCGTTCCGGCATCGGAGGCAAGGGACCCGTTGCGCATACGCACCAGCAGCAGCGACCCGGCTTTTTCCAGCAGATCGGCGCCGCGGTGTGTCCCGCAGAGGCGCTGCACCAGCTCCGGATTTTTTCCGAGACGCCGCGTAGAGATGTAAGCGGTGATCCCGTCGCTTTCGCGCAGGATGACTTCCACCCGGCGCGGATCTTTGCCCGTGAGGCGCGAAACGGCCAGCGCCTTGCGTGAAGGCTTGATATCCCGGAGGTGGACGAATCTCCCCTGGGATTTGGCCACAACCTTGCTGCTGATAACGACGATGTCCCCTTTCTGCAGCCCGATTTTTTCATCAACGGATGCGCGGTAGATAAGCTCGGGGAGATCATCCCCCGGCCCAATCTCGGGGATGCCTGTCAGCCCGTAGACAGAGTAGCTCTGAGCCATGGAAGCCTGCCCTCCTTTGCCCCGTTTCTTAAATGTATCGATATCAAAAGAATATCGGGCAAGAAAACCAGGGTTTTTTCATTCACAGGGAAAATGTCGTCGTAATACTTTTCCAGCGCTTCATAAAAGGACACGGCAGACTCACCTTTCATTCAAGAACTGTTTTTTAAAAGCATTGTGGTCCCCGGGTGTCAGCAGTGGCTGGGGTGTGTTGATGGAATGCCCGGGCCGATCCTTCCCTCTACTGCTGATTATATAATATGCCGATTGGCAGGGCAAAATGATTGTTTCTGAGGCCTGGGTTGAAGATGGGCAAAGATCTTCAGTGCGGTGCAGCCGGAGAAACAACTTTTGAAACCGTGTGAAACCGTGCAGGTTTTTTTCAATTATTATTTAATTATACTCTACAGGCATGAAATTTGATGATGGAGAGGAAGGGGAGAAGGAATTCTGCGTTCGGCAGTTCGCTGAACGGTTATCGCTGCAATGCAGCGGTATGTTGCAAACGAAACTGCTTGTGCCAGGAAAATAGCGGGCCAATCCGTGAAGCGCTTGGAGGCAAGGCAGGTGGTACGGGAATGCTGGAAGATGGGGAAGGTAGATTTTTCTTTCGTAACCGGTTACTTTTTTAAACAGGATGACCAGGCAGGGGCCCAGAGCCGGTTTGCCTGCACCCTTTCCCGCCGGGGCATGTTATTCTTGCCTGCCGGCACCGGATTGGCTCAAAACGGTTGGGATGTATTGAAGTTATGAACATAAATGATATAATTTAAGGGGAAACGGGACGGGGTTTGGGAGAAAAAATACACTAAAGGTTTGCTCACAAAAAGCCATTTTTCGGCACAACCACATTTAAGAAATTGGCTTATCATGGGACTTTTAAAAGTCCGAATTGCCCTCGAACAGGCTTTTTGGAGTTGAATCAGCAAACGGTTCATATTTTAGGCCTGCAGCAAAAAGCAGCTCATCTCTTCCATTGCCATGGGTGACAGTTCCATTGTCTTCCCTTCGGACCGCTGCTTTGCTCCGGTGACACTCGAACCGTCCCCATGAATGCGCTGACTGCAGCCTTTCGCTTTACGGTTAGGCTGATGGTATTTTCGATAGCGGGGCCGGCCGTTATCTCCCGCCCGCCCCGTTTTGCAGGCCGCTGCTGTTCGGGAGACCTGCCCGGCTGCTTCAGCGTTTATCTGCGGAGCGGTCGGCTCTCGCAGCGGCCCGCCGTATGCTCTGAGAGGAGAGTCGAAGATCATTGTTTTTGGTGTCGGGCAGGAAACGGGAAATAAGGCTGCTGTTCAAGCTCATATTACAGCTTTGCTGATTAACTGCAAAAGGGGTTGTTGCCTGTGGAGCTGTTAGAAGGGGAACGAGAAACCATTCTTAGCGAAGTAGAAAATACCCTGCAGGACAAAGAGAAGACCCGGGAGAACCTTATCCCTATCCTGCAGCAGGTGCAGAAAAAGCTGGGTTACCTGCCCGGTTTGGCCATGGAGAAAATCGGCGAGGCCCTCGGCATCCCGGCGGTGGATGTTTTCGGCCTGGCCACTTTTTATGACCAGTTTCGCCTCAACCCGCCGGGAGAGCACGAAATTAAAGTCTGCATGGGTACCGCCTGTTACATGACAGGGGGGAGAATCGCCCTGGATTCATTCAAGCGGAAACTGGAGATCAATGAAGGCGAGACTACTTCCGACCGCAAGTACAGCCTCGAGCGAGTGGCCTGCGTTGGCTGCTGTACCATGGCTCCCGTGGTCGTGGTGGACGAGAGGATTGAGGGGCACGTGACGGCTACCCGTGTGGATGGGCTTATGCTGGAACTGCAGGGGGAAGCGGGCAAGGAGGATCATGCGGAAGAGGAAAGGGAAGAGGAACAAGAGGGAGAAGAAAGAGAGGAGATACAGGAGGAAGGAGAGCAAGAGCAATGAGCACAGTATCGGTGAGTGAAAGCTATGCAGAGCTAAAATCTGCAGCGGAAGAAAAATATAACGCCCTGCAGGACACCCCGGTGATCATGGTAGGGACCGCTTCCTGCGGCAAGGCGGCGGGAGCTGACAAAGTAAAGGAAGCATTTGAGGAAGAGATCAGGGCAAAGGGTTTGGATGCCCGGGTAGTGGAAGTGGGGTGCATGGGGCACTGTTATGCCGAACCTTTGGCTGTTGTCTCCAAGCCCGGTTTTCCAGGCCTCTGCTACGCCAACCTGGACGAAGGGTTTGTGAAGCGGCTGGTTGATGATTTTCTAATAAACGATGACCCCTGTTACGAGTATGCCATGGTAGCTTTGGAGCCCAACGAGGTGTTCCCCACTTTTAGCGATTTTCCACGGGGGGTCTACGAGCATAAGATTGTCCTGGAGCACTGCGGCTTCATCGATCCCGGCGATATTGATCAGTATATTGTGGAAGGCGGCTATGAGGCCCTGTCCAGGGCGCTGGAAATGACGCCGGAAGAGGTCATGGAAGAGATAAATGAGTCGGGGCTGCGCGGCCGGGGCGGCGCCGGATTTCCGGCGGCCGAAAAATGGGAAGTAGCCCGCGAGGCTCCCGGAGACGTGAAATATATTATCGCAAACGGGGACGAAGGCGACCCCGGCGCGTTTATGGATCGAGGCATACTGGAATCCAACCCCCACCTTGTGCTGGAAGGGTTAATTATCTCTGCTTATGCCATTGGAGCACAGGAAGCGTATTTTTATATCCGAGCCGAGTACCCGCAGGCCGTTGAAAGGACCAGGGAAGCCATCCGGCAGGCCAAGGAAAAGGGCTTGGTGGGCCCATCCATCCTGGGAAGCGATTATGACCTGGATGTGAAAATCTTTCAGGGTTCAGGAGCTTTCATCTGCGGTGAGAGCTCGGCCCTGGTCAAGTCCATGGAGGGCCACATGGGGATGCCTGAACAAAGGCCGCCGCGCCTTTCCATTTCCGGTTACCGGGGCAAGCCGACCGTGGTCAATAATGTGAAGACCCTTGGCTACGTGCCGCATATTCTGAGGAAGGGGGCGGAATGGTTCCGGGGAATAGGCAACCCTGACAGCCCCGGGACGGTCGTGTTTGCGCTGGTGGGCAAGGTGAACAACACCGGACTGGTGGAAGTTCCCATGGGAACCACCCTCCGCCAGCTTATCTACGACGTGGGCGAGGGCATTCCCGGGGACAAGCAGTTCAAGGCCGTGCAGATCGGCGGCCCTTCAGGCGGATGCCTTCCCGAGTCGGCGCTGGATATCCCCATCGATTTCGATTCTTTGAGGGAGGCAGGCGCCATGATGGGATCAGGAGGGTTGGTGGTTTTGGATGAAGACGACTGCATGGTCTCAGTCGCCCACTTTTTCCTGGACTTCACGCAGAAAGAGTCCTGCGGGAAGTGCACCTTCTGCCGGCTGGGAACCAAGCACATGCTGGACATCCTGGAGCGCATCACCCGGGGCGAAGAAGAGGATTTGAAGGTCCTGGATCACCTGCAGGAGTTGGCCGAAGATGTGAGGGCAGGTTCTCTTTGCAACCTGGGAAGGACGGCCCCCAACCCGATTCTGACCACCCTCAGGTATTTCCGGGACGAATATGAAGCCCATATCACAGAACGCTGCTGTCCGGCGCGCATGTGTCCGGATCTGATCACCTTCTATATCGAGCCCCCAAAATGCAGCAAGCTCTGCAGCGTTTGCGTGGGAAGCTGCCCCACGGAGGCCATCTATACGAGGGAAGACGGCCTGAAGGCCATCGACCAGGAGAAATGTGTGAAGTGCAATAACTGTTATCTAACCTGCCCGCCGGAATATCTCGCTGTGGTGAAACTGTCGCCGCCCGAACTGCTGGAAGAGAAAGAAGGGAAAAGCTCATGAGCGATAAGAAGGTAACATTAACCATCGACGACCGCGAGATCGAGGCCAACGAAGGCGAAAAACTGCTGTGGGTAGCCCTCGAAAACGGGATTTACATTCCCAATCTCTGCGCCATCAAGGGCAGAAACAGGCCCCACGCCGGCTGCCGCCTCTGCTTCGTGGAGGTAGAGGGGAGGGACAGGCCCGTCACCTCCTGCACGCTGCCTGTAACCGAGGGTATGGTGGTCAAAACACGCACCCCGGCGGTGGACCGTTTGGTCGCTACCGCATTTGAACTGTTGCTTTCCGATCACAACTTGAACTGCAAGGAGTGCCCCGCCAACCGCTCCTGCGAGCTGCAAAAAATTGCCAAGGAGAGGAAGCTGAAACTGAAGCTTACCAAGCTGAAACCGCTCGAGAGGGAAGTGCCCTTCGACGACAGCCCGGAAACGTTCTTTTTTGACCGCAGCCGCTGTGTGCTCTGTGCGCGCTGCGTCTTCATAGACCAGGAAGTGGTGGAAGTGGGGGCCCTCGGTTTTTCCCGGAGGGGTTTAGAGCGGATGGTCTCTACCTTTCAGGACATCCCCCTGTCCGAATCGCCCTGTACGGAGTGCGGCCAGTGTGTGGAAGCCTGCCCGGTCGGTGCGCTCATCTTTAAAAAAGGAGCCAAGAAAGAACCGGGCGGGGAAGAACAAGGGGGCAATAACGGAGAAGCAAGCGGAAGCGGACGGTGACAGTTCTTGCCTTGACCGCCAAAAGGTTCCAGATAAGAGAAGACGTTCGCTGCGCCGGCGAAAAGACGCAGGAGAATGGGACGTTGTTTAAGGCGAAGAAAGATGAAGGTGCTTCGGTATCACATTTGGCATAAGAGCACCGAGCAGCGGTTTCCTTTTGTCCTGCACCGCAACCATTGGAAATAATAAAGAGACATCCATGAAACTTCGCTTCACCATCAGGCGGATGAAAATACCCACCCCGGGCAGCGGGCCAATCAAAAGCAACTTGCATTTTCAGGGTAGCTTATTTCATCAAGGGGCCCGCGAATTGTTTTTCCCCGCAGAAGGGGGATCGC
>PWTK01000072.1 GCA_003563895.1 Syntrophomonadaceae bacterium | reverse complement strand
CGCTACTTCCAGCAGCAGGAAGAAATGCTCCGGCGCGCCGCCTCGCTGCTGCGGGTGTCGCCGGAGCGGCTCCCCGATAAACTGCGCGAGCTGCTGGATGCCCAGCGCCAGCTGCAGCAAAAGCTGAAAAAGCTGCAGCAGATGGACGCGCGCCAGCACATCGAGGACCTGCTCCAGCAGACGGATTACTCCATCGGGGTTCCCGTTTTGAGCGCCACCGTGGAGGCGGAATCCATGGAGGACCTGCGGAGCTACCTGGACAGGCTGCGGGACAAGCTGCAGAGCGGCATCATCCTGCTGGGCACTGTCAACAACGGTAAGGTGCTTCTGGCGGCCGCCGTCACCCGGGACCTGGTGGAGAAAGGGTTCCACGCCGGCCGCCTCATCAGCGAAGTGGCCCGCCTGACCGGCGGCGGCGGCGGTGGACGCCCCGACATGGCCCAGGCAGGGGGGAAGGACCCCCAGAAGCTGCCGGAAGCCCTCTCCAGCGTGGTGTCCATCGTGAAAGAGCAGCAGGAACGGCAGGGGCGGCAGGAAAGTTATTGACAATGCGGAGCTTGCGCTTGGGGGAGGGGGAAGATTGGGCAAGGACAACCACGAGAACACCATGAAGTACGATGTGCGGGCCGAGGAGGAGGCGAACGAAGCCCGCCAGATCCTGCAGAGCGTCTACGACGCCTTGCAGGAGAAGGGGTATAACCCCATCAACCAGCTGGTGGGGTACCTGCTCTCCGGGGATCCGGCCTACATCACCAGCCACAACAACGCGCGCAGCATCATCCGCCAGCTTGAACGGGACGACCTGCTGGAAGAGCTGGTCAAGGTGTACCTGAAAGAGCTGGAAAAAAGGTGAAGGACCTTGGAGACTGCACCTTTGGGAAAAACCGGCCTGGACGTCTCGCGGCTCTGCTTTGGCACCCTCACCATGGGCCCCCTCCAGGCCGGTCTTCCCCCGGAAGAGGGGGCGGATTTGCTGGAGGAAGCATTTCACCGGGGCGTTAACTTCTGGGACACCGCCGAGCTCTACTGCAACTACGAGCACCTGCGCCTCGCCCTGAAAAAGATCGGCCGAACGCCGGTGCTGGCGACCAAGGCGTACGTCTTCAGCGCCGAGGGCGCCCGAGAATCATTGGAAAAGGCCAGGCGCGAGCTGGAGCTGGACGTGGTCCCCCTATTCCTGCTCCACGAACAGGAATCTGCCCTGACCCTGCAAGGACACCGCCCGGCCCTGGAATACCTGCTGGAGGCCAAACAAAAGGGGCTGGTCGAGGCGGTGGGCATCTCCTCACATACGGTAGCCGCTGTTAAGGCGGCTGTTGATTTTGATGGCATCGATGTGGTCCACCCCATCCTCAACTTCCGCGGCATCGGGATCAAGGACGGCTCCCTGCAGGAGATGCTTTCCGCCGCAGAAGAAGCCTTCCGCCGAGGGCTCGGCGTTTACGCCATGAAGGTGCTGGGCGGAGGCCACCTCATCCCCCGGGCGGAAGAAGCGGTCGCCTTCGTGCGGGCGCTTCCCTTCCTGCACGCTTACGCGGTGGGCATCGCCAGCCGCGAAGAGCTGGAGGCCAACCTCTGCTACCTGGAAGGGAGGGGCGTTCCCCCGGAAACCGCCGAAAAGCTGCGCCGCACTGCGCGGCGGCTCCACGTCGGCGACTGGTGCAGCGCCTGCGGCTCGTGCCTGGAAGGATGCCCGCAGGGCGCCCTCTACCTGGACAAAAGCGGCCCGGAACCCCGCGCCCGTGTGCGGGAGGAGGATTGCATCCTCTGCGGCTACTGCGGGGCCTACTGCCCCGAATTCTGCCTGAAAATCTATTGAATGCCGGCGAGATGATGACTTTGGGAAGAATACTGGCCCTGGACATCGGGGATAAAAATATTGGAGCGGCCATCAGCGACGCGCTGGGGATTACCGCCCAGGGGCTGGACGTCCTCCGGCGCGGCCCGAAAGGGGAAGAGCTCTCCCGGTTGGGGGAGATCGTCGAGGAATACGGCGTGGCGGAGATCGTGGTGGGGCTGCCCCTGAACATGGACGGCTCGGAAGGTCCGCGGGCCCGCGATGCCCGGGCATACGCCCGGCGGCTCTCCAGGGCCCTGGCGGTGCCCGTCAGGACCTGGGACGAGCGGCTCACCACCGCCGAAGCCCGCCGGACGCTGCTGGACGCAGACCTGAGCAGAGCAAAAAGGAAAAAAGTGATAGATAAACTGGCCGCGGTGCTCATCCTGGAAAGCTACCTGCAGTCCAGGGGCCGCCACGCCGAAAACTGACCTTTTAAGGGAGTGTGAAAAAAATGGAAGAAGGAAAACAGGAAATTATCACGCTGGTCGACGAAGAAGGGGAAAAGTTCGATTTCCTGATCCTGGACCACTTCAAGCTGGATGAGCTGGAGTATGCCATCCTGCTGCCCGTCCAGGAAGAAGAAGGGGAAGAGGGAGAAGGCAGCAGCTATTCCCCCGTCACCGGTGAAGAAGGAGAAGAGGAGGCGGTCATCTTCCGCAT
>PWTK01000062.1 GCA_003563895.1 Syntrophomonadaceae bacterium | reverse complement strand
GCTTCCGGCCAGCCGGGCGCCTGCGTAACCGCTGGCGAACAGGCCGCTCAGGGCAACGATCAGCACCCCCAGGATGGCGATGGCGACCAACACCTCCACCAGGACAAACCCGCCCTGAAGGTCAACCCGCCCGCCCGCACCCGGGCAGCGGGAAAAAATCCAGCGCATCTGCAGTAACCTGCCTTTCTGGTTTTTAAGATGGAGAGCGGTGGGAATCCGGTTCCGCCGGTAGGTGCTGCCCCCTCCAAGCCGGCCGCTACATAAACTGGTAGATCTCCAGCATCGGCTGCAGGACGGAAAGAACGATCACGCCGACAATAAAAGCCATAAACAAAATCAGCAGCGGCTCCAGGACGGTATTCAGGCGTTCCAGCTCGTACAAAACCTCGGCTTCGTAATACTCGGCCAGGCGCAGCAGCATGCTGTCCAGGCTGCCGGTCTGCTCGCCCACGCGGACCATCTCCAGCACCAGGGAGGGGAAATAGCCCTGCTCAGAGAGCGGCTCCGCCAGGGGCTGGCCGTTGACGACGCCCTCGCGGGCTTTCTCAATCCCCCGGCCGATGATGGAGTTGCCGGTCACCTTCTTGGCAATGGTCAGGGACTCCAGGAGGAGCACCCCGCTGACCAGCAGGGTGCCCAGGGTTCGGCAGAAGCGGGAAAGGAGCACCTTGCGGTAAATGGGGCTGTAGAGCGGCAGGTGCAGCTGCAGCGTATCGATCAGATGAGTCCCCCGCGCGGTGCGGCGCAGCCTCATTAACAGCAGCACCGCCGCCACCGCCAGCAGCAGCACCAGGTACCAGTGGCTCACCAGCCCCTGCCCCAGGCGGATCAGCAGCCAGGTCAGGGCGGGCATCTCCACCTCGAACCGCTCGAAGATGGAGGCAAAGTTGGGCAGGACCACCGTGAGCATGAAAATCACCACAACGAACACCACGCTCAGGATGAACTTGGGGTAGGTCGTGGCCGATTTCAGCTTCTGCTCGAGCTGGTGCTGCCGCTCGAAGTGGAACGCCAGCCTGTCCATCACTCCTTCCAGCACGCCCCCCGCTTCCCCCGCTTCCACCATGTTGACCAGGTAGCCGGGGAAAACATCCCCATGGCGGCGGAAAGAGTCGGCGAGCGAACGACCTTCTTCCACGAGCTCCGCACTCTGCTGCACCCTTTCCCGCAGTAGCGGGTGTTCCGCCTGCTCGGCCAGCACCCGCAGGCTGTGCAGCAGCGTCACCCCCGCCCCGAGAAGCGTGGCCAGCTGGCGGCAGAAGAACATATAGTCCACCGCCTTGGGGCGTCCCTTCAAAAAAGAAATGGGGCGGCGCCCCTGCCGGAAAGAGGTGAAGACCCCGGAGAGCACAAGCGTCCCCAGCACAGGACGCAGCCCCTTCAACCCCCTGCAGCGCTCAACACTTATCACCTCGAACCCTTTTTCCCTCAACCGTGAAGCCGCTTCCTGGGCCCCCTGGGCGGTGATGACCCCGCGTTCTTCCACTCCCCCTGAGTTTCTGGCCCTGTAATCGAATGCCGGCATGCATTTCCCCTACCGTTTCTTTTTCTATTGCAGCGTGATCTCCCTGTTTGCGCCAGGACTTTCTGGCAAGGCGCGGTCTTCCTGGTAGAACAATTTCCCTGCGGCCGCTGCGGCAGGCGTTAAAACGCGCTGTACGCCTCTTTCATGACTTCCTGAAAGGTGGTCTGCCCTTTTTTTACCCGCTGCAGGCCGTCCTGCAGCAGCGTTTTCATCCCCCTGGAAAGGGCGTGCTGCCGAATCACTTCCGTATCCTTCGTTTCCAGGATCAGCCGCCGCATCTCCGCGTCCACCGGCATCACCTCGTGGATGGCGGTGCGGCCCTTGAACCCGGTCCGGTTGCAGGCGCCGCAGCCCCGCCCCCTGACGAAAACCACCTCGTCCCCGTCACCGGTCAGCTCCCGGTAAAGGGAGAGCTCTTCCGCGGAGGTGTACTCTTCCCGGCAGCGGGTGCAGCTCAGCCGCACCAGGCGCTGGGCCACCACCCCCACCAGGGAGGCGTTCAAAAGATATGGCTCCACCCCCATGTCCATCAGCCGGGTCACCGCCCGGGGCGCATCGTTCGTGTGGAGGGTGGAGAAAACCAGGTGCCCGGTCAGCGCCGCCCGGGTCGCCATTTCCGCGGTGTCCAGGTCGCGGATCTCCCCCACCATCATCACGTTTGGATCCTGGCGCAGGATGTTGCGCAGCGCGCTGGCGAAGGAGAGTTTGATCTTGCTGTTCACCTGCACCTGGTTTACGCCATCCAGCCTGTATTCCACGGGGTCTTCCACGGTGATGATGTGCTCGGTGGGATTGTTTATGTAATGCAGGGTGGAGTAAAGGGTGGTCGTCTTGCCGCACCCGGTCGGTCCGGTGACCAGCACCATGCCGTAAGCGGAACCCAGGAACTTCAGGTAACGCTCCTGGTTTTGGAGGTTGAAGCCCAGCCCCTCGATGGGGATGATCACCTTGTCCGGGTCCAGCAGGCGCAGCGCGACTTTTTCCCCGTGTATGGTGGGCATGGTCGAGGCGCGAATGTTCACCGCCTTGCCGTGCCACAACAGCTGCAGGTTTCCGTCCTGGGGAAGCCTCTTTTCCGCGATATCCATCCCCGAAAGGATTTTCAGGCGGGACACGATGAGCGGCGCCGCCTGGCGGGGGTAAGAGAAATAATCCTGCAGCGCCCCGTCGATGCGCAGGCGCACCCTGAGGCCCTTCTCCGTGGGATCCAGGTGGATGTCGCTGGCGCCGCTGCCGAAGGCCTCGTAGATGATGGAGTCCACCAGCTGCACCGCGGAGCCGTCCGGGGGCTGCGGAATTTTCCCTTCCGGCTCGCCGTTCGTACCGTCACGGCCGGGGCCGGCCTCCCCGGCGGCAAAGGCCTCGCTTGGATCGCCTGACACATGTTTCCCGGATGCTCCCTTCCCGGCCAGGGCTTTTGCCAGAAACCCCTTCACCCTTTGTACCGCCTTCGGCACGCCGCAGCCCCCTCTAGAGCGAATGCCCTTCCTGAAATGAATCTTATGGTGACTGATGTTGAACGATTCAATTTGGATCGTTTGCGTTTGGAACGGCAATGAAGCATTCACGCAAAAATAACTTGCCGGTTTCACCCGGGCAGCGCTGCTCTGTAATGTTACCGGCAGTCAATGCTTTATGTTAAGTCAAAGCTTCTTATACGGAAGTGAATCATGGGTGAACACTAAGTGCTCTCCAACACAAATACAGTTCCGAATGTGATCCGTTAGAAACAATTTAGAAACAATGATTTCCAGGCGAAGGGCAAGACTTTTCGTGTAAAAGAATACGTCACCGTAATTATGTTTTCAAGCGCTAACTGAAGAAGGATCTGGCGAAACGCCATGCCCTGAAGGGAACACCGGCCAGGATGCAGAGACTAGTCCATGGCGGGGTCTCAGAGCGCCTCCAGAAGGGCCCTTTTCATCTCGGCTGCCGGCGCCTCCTCCCCCGTGAAAAGCGTGAAGGCGGCCGCGCCCTGGCCGAGCAGCATGTCCAGGCCGTTTGCCCCTGCTGCCCCGCCGCCCTGCGCCCACTCCAGGAAAGGCAGCCGGGAAGGCGCATAGCGCAGGTCGATCGCCGCTAGGGGGAAGGGCCCGCCCCGGGGGAGGCAGCCCAGCTCCCAGGGGTCGGCGCTGAGGGCATTGATGAGGAGCCCTGTCCCCTGGAGCGCCGCCTCCAGGCGCTCCCTTTCCAGGGGAAGCACTTCTGCCTTCTCCCGGTCCAACGCTCCCCGCTCGGCCAGCAGGGATGCCAGCGCCTCCGCCTTGGAAACCGTCCGGTTGGCAATGGCCAGAGAGCTTACCCCCGTCCGGGAAAGGGACAGCGCCACCGCCCTGGCTGCACCGCCGGCGCCCAGGAGCACCGCCCGGGCCCCCTGCAGGTCCACGCCGGCCAGGTTTTGCTGGAGCAGGTAGGAAAAGCCCTCCACGTCGGTGTTGTACCCCACCAGCTCTCCGCCTTCGCCGCGGACGACGGTATTCACCGCCCCGAGGAACAGCGCCTCGCCGGAGAGGCGGTGCAAAAGCGGGCAGACGGCTTCCTTGTGGGGAGCGGTCACGTTGACGCCCCGCAGGTTCAGGGCGCCGATGGATCGGACGGCGGCCGAGAGGTCTTCCTCGCGGACGGGAAAGGGCACGTAGCAGTAATTCAGGCCCGTTTCCCTGAATCCCGCATTCTGCATGACCGGTGAAAGCGAGTGCGACACCGGGAAGCCGAAAAGGCCGACAACTGCCGTTTCTCCGTTAATCATTGACACACCCATTGACACACCTCCCGCCTGTTGGTCTGGCCGATCCAAAAAGAAAAAGGGGGATCGTTACGGCGCAGGCCGCTGCGACTGATGCCGCTGCGGCGGCGGCGTTGGATCATTCCCCCTGTCTTCTCTCTCCAGGAAAGGTGAAAATATATAATTTGCGTTGATGCAGGGCATGCACGCATTGCGGGCTGCCCAGGTGCGGCAGGCGCTGCCGGTGCTGCACGCAATGCAAACACCGCTGGTGCGGCAGGCGCTGCGGGGATCGCAGGCATGGGCGCAGCTGCCGCAGCGTTCGCGGATGCTGTGGGCTTTGCGGTGGATGCGGGTGCTGTCTCTGCTGCAGTGGATGGGGCCGGTACAGCTGATGGATCGGTTGAAGCAAGCACTGGTCCTTCGCAGAAGGCGGCTTTTCACGGAATGTTGTCACGTCCTTTTCAGCGCGGATAAAACGGCAGTGTGAATAACAATATAAGAAGAATTAAGGTATAATATTCCACATCAAAAAGATCGTTCCTGCCGCGGCGGCAAAAAAATTTTAATCGAGATGCCCCTGCCGACGCAGCTTCAACAGCACCAGTTTTTCCACCTGGCGCACGAACTTGGTCCCGATAAATTCCTGCCGGTTGAGCGGGGTCACCAGGATGGTATAGAGGCCCAGCCGGTTCCCCCCCAGCACATCGGTAAAAATCTGGTCGCCCACCACCGCCGCTTGGGAGGGCTTGAGCTCCATCGTCTGCAGCGCGCGGCGGAGCGCCTTGCGCCGGGGTTTTACGGCCCGCCAGAAAGCCGGTACGTCCAGCTGGCCGATCAGCTCTTCGCCCCGCTTCGATTTGTTATTGGAGACGATGCAGATGCTGAAGCCTTCCTCCTTGGCTGTCCTTACCCATTCCAGGACCTCCGGCACCAGGTTGCAGTCGTTCCAGGGGACCAGGGTGTTATCCAGGTCGGCGATTATGCCCCTGATGCCCATATTTTTCAGTTTTTTGAAATCGATCTGGTGAATGTCGTCCACCCGTTCTTGCGGACACAACAGCATCCACATAACTCCTCCCCCTTTGTCCTCGGAACGAAACGAAAAGCGCGGTTCATCCTGGCCCGGTCAACCCGGTCGGCAAACAGCCCGGTGTTGTATGACGCGCACGAAATACCCTCACCGAAATGGTGGGCCAAAAGCGCGGGTGCAACTCACGGGCCAAAAGCCCCCTAAATTATGGTAAAGAGCCTTGGGAAAAAAACGGGATCACGCCAGCAGTGCCAGCGTATAGCCGACCGTCAAGGCGATGAAAAAGACGATCAGCACGTATAATACCAGGAAGCGGCGCGTAAACACCGCGTTCATGAAAACGAGCCCGTTAATGCTGGTCCCAGCGCCGGCTATGATAAAGGCGATCCCCGGGCCCACGGCCCCCGTGGAGGTGATAAGCGGCACCACGGCGGCGATCATGGCACAGTCGCCGGCGTAAAACGGAATGCCGGCTGCAGCGGCGATGAGCACGTCGAACGGGGCGCCGTAGGAGAGGGCCCTCTCCATCGCCTGGGGCGGTATGAAAGTGGCCATAACAGAAGCGAGCAAAAGGCCTGCGGCTGCATAGGGCAGCACCCGCCTGAAGGTCGCCAGGGCGCTCCTCCAGGCCTCGAGCAGAACCTGCTTCCAGGCGCTGTAAGCCCCCTGGGAAGGTTGGGCGCGTTGGCTCGCCCGGGCCGCCTGCGCGCCGGTGGCCCTCCCGGGTTCTGCACAGCAGCCCGCCGACTCCTGCATGGACAAAGCACCACAGCTCCCTTCACCGGGGGCGGGGTTGGATCCTCCCGCGCTGCAGCCGCAGTCGCTGTCGGAAGGCCTGAAGCCTTCTTTGAAAAAATGCCGGCGGCGACCGCTCCATTCAAGCGCCAGGCTGCCCGCCACCGCAGAAGCCGTGGTCATCGCCAGGTAAGAAAAAGCGAGCAGCGGGCCGAAAAAACCCAGCAGCAGCAGAAAAGCAGGCACGCTCAGCACCGGGCTGACCAGGAAAAAGGTGAGCAGGATCCCCACTGGCACGCCGGCCCGCAGCAGGCCCAGCATTACCGGGAAGGCACCGCACTCGCAAAAAGGCAGTGCACCCCCCAGGGCGGCCGCCCTGAAGCGTCCCTGCCAGGCGCTTCTACCGGAGAGAAGCCTGCGCAGCCTCTCCTCTCCCAGCTGAATCCTGGCCACTTCTGCCAAAAAAACTGCTCCCAGCAGCAAAGGCACCAGGCGCAGCGAAAGGTTTCCCATGTACAGCAGCATTTCTCCGATGCCGGAGAGCAGCGCTGCCTCTGCCAGCCAGAAGGAGGCAGCGCTAGGGTCATATATCGCCATCTCAAAAGCATCTCCTTCGGCACATGGGTGTTTCGAGGAAAATCCGTTTGAGGCCCTGCAGCGAAAAACACAGCCGTCTCCGCCATATTTGTGCCTCATACAATTTCAGCATGACGGCAGCCAGCTGTTGCGATTCTCTTCATCTTTTAGTATATATGGAATGCGCTCCAATTACAAGGGCGCTGTTCAGATCAGCCGTTCGGTGCGTATCCGCCTCCGCCCGCTACGCCCTGCCCCCTTCCTTCGCGGCAGTCCTTTGTGATACAATATGTTCACAAAGTGCTCTAAAACAAAATTGCGGTGACGTATTCTTTTACACGAAAAGCCTCACCTTTTGCCTGAAACTCATCCTTTCTAACAGATCGTATCGGGAACAATGTTTGTGTTAGGGTGCTTTAAGGATCAAGCAGTTGCTTGATGCGCTGAAGCGTTCTCTACAGAAACGCCGGGGGCAAAATGGAGCTCCTTACAGCAAATCCGAGGGGGCAACCACGCGGAAAGAATAGGTCTCTCTGCAGCATGCCCGGGGGCAAAGACAACCACAGGGGAAAAGAGAACACTTTGCAGCATGCCCGGAGACAACCGCGTAGGAGCAAAGAGCCCTCTGCAGCATGCCCGGGGGCAAAAAAACGGGGAAGTGATCGCATTGAAAGAAAACATCAAAGCGCTTCTCATCGAGGACGATAATGACATCTGCGAACTTGTCCGCATCGTGCTGCGCGCCGAAGATATTGAGCTCGACACCGCTTGCGATGGAGAAACAGGCCTGGAAAAAGCGCTCCATGAGGGCTACGATCTCATCATCCTGGACCTGATGCTCCCGCAGGTCGACGGCTGGGAAATATGCCGCAGGCTCCGTCAGACCCCCACCACCCGGCGCGCCCCCATTTTAATGCTCACGGCCAAGAGCGAGGAGCAGGACAAAGTGCTGGGATTGGAGCTGGGCGCCGACGACTACGTCACAAAACCCTTCAGCCCCAGGGAATTCCTGGCCCGGGTAAAAGCCCTCCTGCGGCGCTCGGCGGACTACAACAGGCCTGCCGATACGGTTCAACTCGGCGAGCTCTACCTCGACGCCCAGGGCTATGAGGCCTTCATCGGCGAGGAAATGATCCCGTTCACCAAGAAAGAGTTCCAGCTTTTGCTGGTGCTCGGTTCCAAGCCGGGGCAAACCTTCAAACGGGAACAGCTGATGGAAGAGGTCTGGGGGTTTGACTACCTGGGCGATTCCAGGACGGTGGATGAACACGTGAAGCGCATCAGGCAAAAACTGGCCGAACACGACCCGCATCACACATACATCCAGACCGTATGGGGAGTTGGATACAAGTTTGAGGTGAAAGACGATGTTGAACAAACTTAAACCGGGAAGCCTTTTTTTCAGGCTCCTGGCAGCCAACCTCCTGGTGGTGTTAACCACCCTCATCGCGGTCAGCTATTCCTTTTCCTACCTGGCGGAAGACTACTTTTTCAGCGCGCGCGAATGGGAGCTGACCTCCCAGGCCAGGAAGGTGGCCGAAGTGCTGGGGAAAGAGCTTCAATTCGGGACGCAGCACGAAACCAAGAAAGTGGCCAACGCCCTGGCCGCCTCCATGGACGTGAAAATCAGGGTGATCGACCCCACGTCTGAGCCCCAGCAGGAACAGACCATTGTCGCCACCCCGGAAGGTGAGGAGGAGGATACACAAATCGGGCTGGAACCCTATGAAATTGACCACGTGCTCCAGGGGGACACCCTCTCCAAAAAGGTCATGGGACCCGGCATGCAGCGTTTTCTGGTAGCGATGCCCGTGTTCCGGGAATACACTTCCGAAGATGAAGGCGGCGTGCTGGAGGAAATACTGGGTGATGAAGAGCCTGGAGAGCTGGCGCCTGGGGAAGAGGTAAACGAAGGAGACGGAGGAGAAGAAGTGATCGGTGTGATCACGGTAAGCGCCCCCCTCAGCGGAATCGAAGCCACGGTGGCCCACCTCAGCCGCCTCACCACCTATTCGGGAATATTTGCCGCGGCAATCGCGGGGATCCTGGCCCTATCCCTTTCCAAGACCATCTCAAAGCCCCTGCGTCAGATGACCCGGTCGGCCCGGGAGCTGGTCAAAGGGAACTTCCAGAGCCGCATCGAGGTCACCCCCTCCGGAGAAATGGGCGAGCTCGCGGAAACCTTCAATCAGGCAGTGGACGAAATAGAGAAAACCATGGACGAACAAAAGAGGCTGCAGCAGCTGCGCCAGTACCTGCTGGCCAGCGTTTCCCATGAGTTTCGCGCGCCCCTGACATCTATCCAGGGCTTTGCCGAAGCCATGCTGGACGGCTTCGTCGAAGACGAAGAGGACCGCGAACAATACCTCAAGGTCATCCTGGACAACACGAACTATCTGAAGCGCCTGGTCAACGACCTGCTCGAACTCTCCAGCATCGAAAGCGGGCACGTGGAGCTGCGCTGGGAAAAGATATCCCCCGGCTCGCTGCTGGAACGAGTGTTCCAGAGCGTGGCACCGAAGGCCGCCGACAAAAACATCGGGATAACGTACGGCTGCGCGGCTGAGCTGGAATACATCTGGGGGGACAAAGACCGGCTTTACCAGGTGCTCCTCAACCTCATGGAAAACGCCGTCTCCTACACCCCGGAAGGCGGAAGGGTGGCCCTTTACGCGGGCAAAGAAGGCGAAGAGGCAGTCTTCACCGCGGCCGACAGCGGCCCGGGCATTCCCGCCGACGACATCCCCTTCATCTGGGAGAAGTTCTACAAGGTGGACAAGGCGCGCACCCGGGCGGACAAAGGGAAAGGGCTGGGCCTGGCCATCGTCAAAGAGCTGGTGGAAAAGCACAGCGGAAGGGTCTCCGTGGAAAGCGAACCAGGCGCGGGAAGCACCTTCTATGTAACCCTGCCCCTCACCCCGCCAGAGCTAAAGTATGACGAGGCAGGAAGTGACGGTTCTTGAGCTGCCCGGCAGCCGCCCCCGGTCGTGAAACGGCGGTTCCTGACCTGCCTCGCAGCCGTTTCCAGATCACGTCTCCCAATGATTGACTGTGAACCCGTTTTTACGGGGTGGGCTGCGCGGCTCCCCGCCTGCGACCCCCCTTTCCTTGCAGGGCTGAGTGGAGCCGCCGGCAGCTGTTTTCATATGGCAAGCGACCGCAATAAACATCCGCAAGCGTGGTGACCGCCGTTTTATCCGCAAGTGAGGTAACCAGCGCTTGCGACCCCTCAAAAATATTTCGTTTTTCCCCTGCCTCCTTCTCGCCCCTTTTTGCCGGGCACTTTTTCCGCAAACCCACTTTATGCCTCTGCCTATATGTGGTATAGTATTTATTGTTTGGTAGAAGCTGCAAACGGAGGTGAACGTCGGCCGGGCAGGGTTCCCGGGCTCACTGCAGGCGATTTGCCGGCGGCCTGCCGGCCGTCTCCCGCCAAAAGAGCGACAAGGAACTGTCCGGCGACAACCAGCAAATGAGATATGAAGG
>PWTK01000053.1 GCA_003563895.1 Syntrophomonadaceae bacterium | reverse complement strand
GTTGTGGAAAAGGAATTTCGCCTGCCCGACTGTGCCGAAAAGTTTGCCAGGAAAGGGTCGGGCGTTTTTCTTTTTGGCTCCCGCAACTCCGGTGAAAGCAGGGGGGAGCCGGGGGCAGCGGTTTTTACAGCGGCGGGCTTTGTGAACATATAGCTGAGATGCGGGGGGAATTTTTGCGCCGGCACCTCTTCGCTGCCGGCTAAATAGAGGAGGAAACACCGTTGCTGCAAGCGATATTTCTTTTGGCTGCCCTGGGGACCATCGTGCTGATGATCCACAAGAGGCGCCCCCTTTACCAGGCCATGCTGGCCGGCATTGCCCTGCTGGTTATCTCCATGGGCAAACCGCCGGCCGAAAGCGCCGCGCTGCTGTTCCAGGGGCTGACCAGCGAGGCCACCCTGGAGCTCGTCTTCGCGGTGGGCTTGATTTCCCTGCTCAGCCAGATGCTCAAAGAGTTCGGCTTCCTGGAAAAGCTGATGAGCTCCATGGTGGCTTTTTTCCGCAGCGCCAAAATCGCGGTGGTCCTGGCGCCCGCCCTGATCGGCCTTTTCCCCGTGGTCGGCGGAGCCATCATTTCCGCCCCCCTGGTGGATTCCCTGGGGGACAGGGTGCACCTCTCCCAGACGATGAAGACAACGGTTAACCTGGTCTTCCGCCACGCCGTTTTTTTCTTTTCCCCCTTTAACCCCGCCTTGATTTTGATGGCCGGCATAACCGGCATCGAACTGCTCACCCTTCTCAAGTACCTCTTCCCCATAGGGGCGGTCAATATTGCGGTGGGCTATTTTTGGTACCTGCACAGGCGGGAAGAAACCCGGTTCGCACTGGATGATGCTGACCAGGGAAGTTGGCTTAAAAAGTCCGGGGCCCTGCTCTATTACGGGGCGCCCCTCATGGCCAGCCTGGGGCTTTTTGTTGTCTTCGGGGTGCCGCTGCTCCTCTCGCTGCTGGCCGGGGTGCTGACCGCCCTGGTGCTGGGCGAGAAAAGCGGGGTGGATTTCAAAAACCTGCTGCTTAAGGGGCCCGATCCCCTCCTGATGGTGGGCATAGCGGGCATCATGGTTTTCCAGAAGCTGGTGGTGGATCTGGAAGGCGCCTTTGTGCTCATCAACGCTGTGGTGGAAAGCGGCGTCCCCAGGGAGGCCGTTTTTATCCTCGTCCCCATGCTGGTGGGCTGGGTTTCAGCCGCCTTTAACATCGCCATCGGCGTATCTTTGCCCCTGCTCTTTCCCCTGGTGCAGGGGGACGGCGGGAGCATTTTCTACGCGGTGCTCCTTTACACCAGCGCCTTCTTCAGCTATTTTGTCTCCCCCATCCACATGTGCCAGGTGCTCAGCAACAATTACTTCTGCGTGCACACCTTTGAAGCGCACAAGACCCAGTACCCTGTTTTGGCGGCCACCTTCCTGAGCGGGCTGCTCCTCTTCGGCATCGGCGTGGCGGTCCTGTAGCTTTCGCGGCTTCCAGCCGGTTTTCCCGCAGATAAAAAAAACATTGAAAAGAAGCGAACCCTTACCCCCGCCGCGCCGTCTGAAGGATAGGAACCAAAAAAACATCACCGAGGGGGTATCCCTATGGATCGCCGAAAAAAGGGCCTTTGCTGCATATTCCTGGCGGCGGTGCTGGTCGCCGGCCTGTTTTTTGCCGGCTGCGGAGGGCAGGTTACGGGAGAGGGAAGCGACCTGCCCGAACCGCCGGCGGAGGTGCTCGAGGCCTTCGATCCCGGACTGGCCGCTTCGGCCAACAGGCTCGGGATGAAGCTTTTGCCGGAGCTGCTGGAAGGAAAGGAGCAGAACGTTTTCCTCTCGCCCACCAGCATTTTCACCGCCCTGGCGATGACCTACAACGGCGCGCGGGGTGAAACGAAGGAAGCCATGGCGGAGGTGCTGGGGGTCGAAGGGGTGGAGCTGCAGAGGCTGAACGAGAACAACCAGGCGCTGCTCTACCTGCTGCAGGAAGCCGACCCGTCCGTGCAGATGCACATCGCCAATTCCCTCTGGATGAGGGAAGGGGTGGAGTTTGACGAGGAATTCGTGGAGCGCAACGAGCGCTACTATCACGCCGCGGTGCGGGCGCTGGATTTTGATTCGCCCGAGGCGGCCGAGACCATCAACCGTTGGGTGGAAGACCGCACCAGGGGGCACATCGAGGACATGATCGAGCCGCCCATCCACCCGCTGACCGTCCTCTTCCTGATCAACGCCATCTATTTCCAGGGAGACTGGACGGAGCCCTTCGACGAGGAAAAGACCGTCGACGACACCTTTACCCTTCCGGACGGGGGGACCAGGACCGTGCCCTTCATGTTCCGCACGGGCGAGATGGGCTATTGCGAGGGCGAAAACTTCCAGGCCGTGAGGCTTCCCTACGGGGAAGAGGAGCGGCTGGCCATGTACGCCTTTCTCCCCGACGAAGGCGAGCGCCTGACCGACTTTTTGGGCGTTTTTGAAAACGAGGGCTGGGACGAAATCAGGAAAAGCTTCCACCGGGCCGAGGGCGACCTCTACATGCCCCGCTTTGCCATGGAGTACGAAAAAACCCTGAACGACGTGCTGAAGGCGCTGGGCATGGAGATCGCTTTCGATGAGGACCGCGCCGATTTCTTCGACATGGTCACCTGGGAGGAATCCCCCCGCCTCTTTATCAGCGAAGTCAAGCACAAGT
>PWTK01000091.1 GCA_003563895.1 Syntrophomonadaceae bacterium | reverse complement strand
GCTTTGTGGAAAATTAATAATCCTAGTTAATAATTTTTCCATTATGTAGAAATGGGGACAGGCCGGTCGTATTCCACCTTTTGCATCGCATCCCGCCAGCTGTATCCGCAGAATCCCTCGAATTTTTAATGCATGTTAACAGCGGACATCGCCTGCTTTCGGTTTCAAAACCCGCGGCCCGGTTTAAAAGACACTGCTGATTCCCCTGCAAATGCCCGACTGCCGGTGACAAAGGGTTGTGCCCCCACCGAACGGGGGTAAAATGCACTGTATCTGGTATCAGCACCTGTTTTTCGCCAATTAATCAAAGCTTTCCCCACTTTTGTGATGCATCGGGTGGAAAAGTGCTTTTTGCAGCGAAATCAATGCATCCCTTTTGCATATAAGCCCCACGCCCAAGTGTTTTTCTGGCTGCAAGCTCCACCAGAAGCCATGCTTCCGCACATAAAGCCGTTACCTCAAAAACTGCTGGCGGCATGCGCCCTCATTTGCATATCAATTGGCCTGGCCGACACCAAACGGCCCGGTCCTCAGCAACCTCGGGAGGAGCAGGATGAAGAACACCAACGGTATGACCGGAGCACAACCGCAAGAAGAAAAGCTGAAGATCTATACCCTGGGCCGGTTCCAGGTTCAATACGGCGGGCAAACCCTTTTTGCCGGCCACGGGCGTTCCCAGAAACTCGCGGAGTTTTTCATGTACCTCATCACCCAGCGCGGCAAGCCGGCCACCCCGGAGGCGATCCTGGAAGCCCTCTGGCCGGAGCAGGAGTACGTCAACCCCAAAAACGCCTTGAAAAACCTCGTCTACCGCCTGAAGCAGAACCTGGGCGGCATGGGGGTGCCCCATGCCAAGTCCTTCATCAGCCACAGCTACGGCTGCTACGGCTGGAGCAGGGATGCGCCCTACTGGCTGGATGCCGATGCATTCGAAACCCTCTGCGACGAGGCGAGCGTCCTGGCCCGGACCGACCCCCTGGCCGCCATCGGGACCTACCGGGAAGCGCTCTCCCTTTACCGCGGCTACTACCTCCCCGAATGCCATTACTGCAGCTGGGTCCTGCCCCGGCGCCATCACTACCGAAGGTTGTTCGTCAAGAGCCTCACGGAGCTTTTGGCGCTCCAGAAAGAGCACCGCCTCTTTTCCCAGATGGTGGAGGACGGTGAAAAGGCGCTGGAGGTGGAAGACGTGGACGAAAACGTCCACCTCCACTACATAGACGCCCTCCTGGAGGAGGGGAAAACGGCCCAGGCCAGGGCCCATTACGAGTACATCACCTCCCTTTTCTACCATGAGCTGGGCGCCAGCCCGTCCCGGCCCATGCAGCTTGCCTACCGCAAAATCAAGGCACAGGCCGAAAAAACCGAGCTGGAATTCATCGAGCTGCAGGAACTGATGAAAGAGCGCGACGAAGCGCCGGGCTCCCTGCTCTGCGATCCCGAGTATTTTCGGTTTCTCTGCCGGGTGGAGAAGCGCCGCGCGGAGCGGGCAGACCTGCCCGCTTACCTGGGTCTTCTCACCTTGAGCGGTGCGGGTTTCCGGCCCCTCTCTCCCGAGGCCCTGCAGGCCTCCATGGGACGGCTGCAGCAGGTCCTGCAGAAGGGGCTCCGCAAGGGCGATGTCATCTCGCCCTGGAACGAGAGCCAGTTCACCCTGCTGCTGCCGGGGACGAGCCAGGAGCAGGCCGAGAAAGTGCTGGAGCGGCTTCGAGAGGCGTTCCATAAGGCCAACCCTGACAAAGACCGCGTCCTGCGGGGCAGCGTCCACCCCGTTCTTCCCTTTGATTGAGAATACCGCACCTGGAAACGAGCCATTATCGGCAGAAAACACGCCCCCGGCCTGTTCCCCGCCGGAAACTCCGAGGAACCAGAAAGAGCAGCCCCTTTCAGGTTGATGCATACGCCTTCTGCGGGGTTCGCCTTCACCTGGCCGGGGAATTTATTCAACAGTTGATGATCCACACCGGAGAACCCCCGGCGGCCTTCCCGCTCCCGGGGGTTCGCCTGTGCACAGCTTTTCCCAGCCAGGAAGCCTTCGCCAAGCCCCCCTTTATTTTTTCCCCTGATTTGTCATCCCTTGGTTTCTTTGCCATGCCTCCCAAAATTTTCTGAGCTTGTGACCGAAATGAGACTGAAATGAGACCGCCGTGAGACCGGCGTGAGACCGAAATGAGACTGCCGCGTGCTATAATGGATTCAAACAATTCACAATTTCAAGTTTAAAAGGACATCTTCCATGTATTATAAGCGGAGAGCCCGCCACCGGGGGAGCCGTGCCAAGGACTTTCTGGTCAGCGTAACGGCTCGCAGAAATAACGGCCTGCAGGGCGTGGTAACCCACGTCATCTCACAGCAGTCCCGGGAATTCCGCAGCCTGTTGGAGCTGGTATCCCTGATCCACGACCGGTTGGAAGAGATGGGCGTGCCCGTTTCCGGCAAAGAACTGCGCACCTGGACCCAGCCTCAGCTCACTCTGGAGGGAAAAGGGGATCTTTCAATGGACGAAAAGTCAGACGGAAGACAAGAGCCAAAGGTGGGGGATTCTGCCTTTCTCGTGCGCATCATGTTCCGGCAGAACGCCACCTGGATGGGAGAGATCCAGTGGCTGGAAGGGGAGAAAAAGCTCTATTTCCGCAGCATGATGGAGCTGATCATGCTCATCCAGGAGGCGCTGGACAT
>PWTK01000066.1 GCA_003563895.1 Syntrophomonadaceae bacterium | reverse complement strand
CTGGCCACCACCGGCTATGGAATAGTGAAGAGGGAAGGGCCTCTCTACCGCGCCCTCGACTTCGGCTACATCGAGACTCCTCCGGAAGAGAAGCGGGCGGTGCGCCTGAGCATTATCTACCGCAGCGTGGAAGCGCTCATCGACCGGTTTGCCCCGGAGACGCTCGCCGTAGAAAACCTTTTTTTCTGCAAGAACACCAGGACGGCCCTGCAGGTGGGCGAAGCCAGGGGGGCTGTCTTTACCGCCGCGGCGGGCAAAGGGGTCCCGGTCTGCGAATACACCCCTCTCCAGGTCAAACAGGCCGTAACCGGCTACGGCCGGGCAGAAAAAAGGCAGGTCCAGCAGATGGTCTGCAGCCTGCTGAAGCTGTCCGACATCCCCCGCCCCGACGACGCGGCAGATGCCCTGGCGGTAGCCCTCTGCCACCTTCATTCCCTGGGATGGCAGCGTGCGGTTCAAAAGAGCCGGGACAAATAACCGTCGACATGGGCAGCAGGCGCAGCGCCCCTTTTCTGCCCTGGGCAGGGAAGCGCAGTTTCCAACAGGCAGGAAGCAGGCAGGAAGCAGGCAAAAAGCTGGCAAGAAGCAGGCAAGAAGTGACGGCTTTCGGTTGACCGTCAGTATTTACCAGGCAGGCAGCGGCGATTCTCGGCCTGCCCTTAACGTAACGTCCAGACATTGCGGGCTGGAAAGCGAAAGCGGAGTGGACGCACAGTAACTGCGCCAAAACAACGTACCGTTTCACCCGGGCAGCGCTTCTTTGTTCACGTTATCGGCGGTCAATGCTTTATGTTATCGTTAAGCTTACAACGACAATACGGAAGTAAATTATGAGCAACCCAACCTGGGCATAGCCAGTGCCATAAAATATGGATCTCAAAATGACCCCTTCTAAACCTGGTAAACATCGGTGTTCATACAATGGGGTTCATACGATCGCTTGAAAAAGTTTCGCCAAATTTGCGAAGAACTTGAGACTTAAGGGCCTATAGCGAAACAGCTGTCCGAAACAGCCGTCCGAAACAGGCGTTAAAAATAACCGGAAAGGCGTGGTGGAACCCGGTGCTCTCCTACATTAACGCCACCTTAAAAGAAGCCCACCCCGGGCATGTTATCATGGACGCGATGGGGTTTGGCTTTCAGGTACATATCCCCGCTTCGCTCTACTTTGAGCTTCCCCCCGCCGGGGAAGTGTTCACCCTGTACACCCACCTGCAGCCCAGGGACGACGGGTTTGTCCTCTACGGGTTCCGCAGCTCCCAGGAGAGGGATTTTTTCCACCTGCTGCTGGGCGTGGCCGGCATCGGCCCCCGGGCTGCGCTTTCGCTGTTGGGGCATCTTTCCCTTTCCCAGGTGTGGAAGGCGATCACCGAAGAGGAGATCTCTCTTTTGACGGGCATACCGGGCATCGGGAACAAATCAGCCCGGAGGATTGTATACGAGCTGAAAGAGAAGCTGGACGCAGCGGAGACCGCGCCCCTTGCGGCAGCGGCCGGCCAGGCCGAGGCGGGGGGAGACAGCTGGAAGGATGTGCAGGAAGCGCTGCTCGCGCTCGGCTATTCGGCGAAGGAAGTTGCCAGGGCCAGGAAGGCCCTGGTTTCTGCGGGCAAAGGAGAACGCGGTGTGGAGGAGCTGTTCAAAAAAGCGCTGGATTTCCTGGGGAAAACCCCTTGAGATTGGGGAGGTAGATGGAATTGGAGGAACGGATCGTCTCTTCCAAGCTGAAAGAGGAAGAGCACCAATTTGAAAACAACTTGCGGCCGAGGGCCCTGCAGGAATTTATCGGCCAGGAGAAGCTCAAGGAAAAGCTGGACATCTATGTCAAGGCCGCCCTGAAGCGGAGGGAATCGCTGGACCACGTGCTGCTGCACGGCCCTCCCGGGCTGGGCAAGACCACCCTGGCCCACATCATCTCCCGCGAGATGGAGGGGAACATCAAGGTGACCTCGGGTCCGGCGGTGGAACGCCCCGGCGACCTGGCCGCGCTTTTGACCAACCTCTCTCCGGGCGACTTTCTTTTCATCGACGAGATCCACCGCCTGCACCGCAGCGTGGAAGAGATCCTGTACCCGGCGCTGGAGGATTTTGCGCTGGATATCGTCATCGGCAAAGGCCCCAGCGCGCGCTCCCTTCGGCTGGACCTTTCCCCTTTCACCCTCATCGGCGCCACCACCCGCGCGGGGCTCATCTCGTCGCCCCTGCGGGACCGCTTCGGCATCGTGGAGCGGATCGATTTCTATTCCCCGGCCGACCTGCACCAGATCCTGCAGCGTTCGGCCTTCCTTTTGGGGGTGGAATTGGAAGAAGAGGGCGCTGCAATGATCGCGCAGGCCTCCCGGGGCACGCCCCGCGTGGCCAACAGGCTGCTCAAGCGCGTCCGGGACTTCGCCCAGATCCGGGCCGAGGGGGTCATCTCCGCCGGAGTGGCGGCGGATGCCCTGAAAATCCTGGAAGTTGATGAGCTTGGCCTGGACAGCACCGACTACCAGCTGCTGGAGACCATCGTCCACAAGTTCAATGGCGGCCCGGTAGGGCTGGAGACCATTGCCGCCGCCATGAACGAGGAAGCCGGAACCATCGAGGAGATGTACGAGCCCTACCTGATGAAGATCGGCTTTTTGCAGCGGACTTCCCGGGGCCGGGTCGTCTCCAGGAAAGTGCTGGAACACTTAAAAATCCAGGTGGATTTCTTCGAACAGCAGAGCTTTTAGGGGTCAAACATCGTCCAAGACGGCGGGCAGTTTCCCTTGATTAAAGTGAAAGTTCAGCTTTCCCCGCAAATAGGCATCAGGCTGTCGGCAACAGATGCCGCCGGCTCTCGGGTGGTGACGAAAGGTGGATTTGCTGCTGCATATCTGCTGTGCCCCCTGCAGCATCGCCAGCTGGAAAACCTTTGCCGAAATGGGGTACCGGGTGCGGGGCTTCTTTTACAACCCCAACATCCATCCCTATCGCGAGTTCGAAAAGCGAGCAAAGACCCTGTGGCGCCTGGCCGAAGAGGAAGACAAAACCGTGATCCGGGATGAAAGCTACCCGCTGGAGGAGTTTCTGCGCGCGGTCTCCCACCGGGAAAAGGAAGGAGAACGCTGCGAAGTATGCTACCGGATGCGCCTCGGCGAAACGGCTCGCCGTGCGGCAGAAGAGGGGTTCGGCTGCTTTTCCACCACCCTGCTCATCAGCCCTTACCAGCAGCACGAGCGCGTCCGGGAAATCGGCCAAACCATCGCCCGGGAGCACGGGCTGGAGTTTGTCTATGCCGACCTGCGGCCCCGCTTCCGGGAAAGCATGGAGCAGGCCCGCCAAAAGGGGCTTTACCGGCAGGGCTACTGCGGGTGCATCTACAGCGAGAAGGAGCGCTATGCCCCCGGCTAACGCCGCCCGCTGCCGGACCAGGGAAGGTAATACATTTGCACCCATTTTTTGAAATCCGTTCTTTCCAAAAAGGTGCAAATAGGTTATACTTTGAAATAAAGTAAGTATTTATCTTTTGAAGGAAAAAAGGCGAACGGCCCGAGAAATTTGTGCAGACAGGGGTGAGGCGCATCATGCCCGGCCTGGATAACGTGGGGAGGATCCTCATCGCCATCGGTGGGGTGATCCTCCTGGCGGGGGTTTTGTTCCTTGTGTTTGAACGCACCGGCCTGGGACGCCTGCCTGGAGATATTGTGATCAGACGGGAAAACTTTACCATCTTTGTTCCCATCACCACCATGATCATCATCAGCCTGGTGCTGACCCTTATTTTCAGCCTCCTCCGGCGATTTTAGGGGGACGGGTTTGCCGCAGGGACGTGCTGCGCCACAACGTACCGCGCTGCGCAGCGCAGGGTCGCGCCGCGGGGTGCCGCACCGCGATTCGGTGCAGGACCTTCGATGCAAAGCCCGCTTGGGCGCTGCCGGTGTTTTTCCGCCGCCCATCGCGTGATGCCGCGTTGGGGGAACAACCGCATATCGCCTGGGGTAAGTACTCGAACGATTCTCGGGAGAGGTGATACCAGGAATGGAAACCCGCTTTATGCCCGCCGTTTCTTACATATGCCTGAGCATTTTGTTGACGTGCAGCTTTTTTTTGGTTTTCGCATTTTTCCCGACGGCTTCGGCCGGCGTCAGCGCTGCTTCTCCCCCGAGCATAGAAGTGGGTCTGAGCCTGCGGGGCGATCAGGTCGAAATATCTTTTGGCGACACTTACGAGCTGATAAACAAGGCCACGGGAGAGCCGCTGCCGGTACAGCCGGGCTCTTTCCTGCTGCAGTCTTCCGCGGACGGCATCAGGGTCCAGGGAGAAAACGGCGACAGCGAAGTCTACAGCGGCCCGCTGCTGCTGCAACCCCTTGAGAAGAACGCTGCGGAGGACTACTTCTTGCTGCACAACGCCAGCAACGGAAGCCGCTACCGCGGCGCCCTGGAAGTCCGAAAAGAGGGCGGCGGCCTGGTCGCGGTAAACGCGGTGGACCTGGAAAGCTATCTCCGGGGGGTGCTCCCCCGCGAAATGCCCGCGTCGTGGGGCAATTACGGGGGGATGGAGGCGCTGAAAGCGCAGGCCGTGGCCGCGCGCAGTTACGCCCTCTACAACCAGTCAAAAGTGCGCCACTCCGGCTATCACCTCTGCGACACCGAGCACTGCCAGGTTTACGGGGGGATGGATCGCGAAGCCGCCAACACCGACAGGGCCATTGCGCAAACCCGCGGCGAGGTCTTAACCTACGACCGCCGCATCATCGCCCCCTTCTACCATGCGAGCAACGCCGGGCACACGGAGTGTTCCGCGAATGTCTGGGGCAGCAAGCTGCCTTACCTTAAGAGCAGGCCCGACCCGTACGATGACCCCTCCAACCCGCTGGGCCTGGAGAACATGATCGTCCACCACCACGCCTTTTGGGAGACCTCTATCCCCATGGGGGGCGTGGAGGAACTTCTGCAAACGAAGGGCTACCCCATTTCGGGGAGGGTGGACAACATCCTTGTGGCCTCTACCTTTTCCAGCGGAAGGGTCAACGAGCTGCGCATCGAATGCAGCGACGGAAGCAGCATCCCCCTGCACAAGGAGCAGGCCCGCACCGTGCTCGGCCTGAGGAGCCAGATGTACACCGTCAACTCGGAAGCTGCGGTCAGCACTTGGATGGCGGGCATCTCCGCCGGCAGGGAAGTGAAGGAAATGTATTCCAGCCTGGAAGGCAAAGCCGTCCTCAGCGGCGGCGGCAGCAGGAGCACCCTCCAGGGACAAAGCTTTACGGCGGTTTCCCGCGGAGGAGCGCGGACGGCGGTTCCCAGCTTATCCTTTTTCTTTGAGGGGCAGGGCTGGGGCCACGGGGTCGGCATGAGCCAGAACGGGGCGTACAACCGCTCCCGGGAAGGCCACAGCTACCGCGATATCCTCTCCTTTTACTACCCGGGGGCAGAGCTCTCCGGTGGTAACGGGTGGTAGGCGCTCCCGCCCCGCGGAGACGGGAACATAACAGAAAACGTGACAGACGGTTCTCTGTCACGTTTTTTCCCTGTTATGTTTCCCGCCAAGCCCTGTAGATGTGAGAAGAGCATTCGTTAACCGGGAGGAACGCGCCTGGTGCAGAGCAGAGAAAGACAAAACGAAAAGGGAACAGCCCGGCATAACGGCCCCTGTGAACAAGAGGGCGACCCACGCGAACAGCATGACGAGCCGCACGGACAGCGCAGCAGGGCTTGCAGGCAGCATAATGTGCCCTGTGAACAGGAAGAATCTCCCTGGAAACCATGTGGCGAATCACACGGACAGCACGGTCATTCCAGCGGGCCACATAATGTTCCCTGCGAACAAGAAGGTGAATCACACAACCCGCATGGCAAGCCGCACCAAAAGCGTAATGGTCCCAGCACGCAACATAATGGCCAATATGTGCAAGAAAAATCCCCATGGAAAGAATGTGACGAGCCACACGGACAGCACGATCATTCCAGCGGGCCACACGACAGCCCCCGCGAACAGGAGCTCCGCACGGATCATTTTTCCTACGATCTGCCCGAAGAGCTGATCGCCCAGGAGCCCCTGGAACCCCGGGACCGGTCGCGGATGATGGTGCTGCACCGCGAGCGCGAAGAAATCGAGCACAGCTGCTTTCTTAAGCTCCCGCGCTACCTCCAGGCGGGAGACCTGCTTGTCTTGAACGACTCCAGGGTGCTCCCCGCGCGCCTGCACGGGTACCGCCGGGACACGGGGGGCAAGGTGGAATTTTTGCTGCTGCGGCCGCTGGGCGAAGGAAATGTGTGGGAGGTGCTCTGTTCGCCCGGCAAAAGGGTCAAACCCGGCACGGAGGCCGTTTTCGGCGGCGGGATCCTGGAAGCCGAAGTTCTCGCCAAAACCCCCTCCGGCGGCAGGCAGGTCCGCTTCCGCTCATCGGTGCCACTGCGCAGCGCGCTGCAGGAGGTGGGGGAGGTCCCGCTCCCGCCGTATATCAAAAGGGAACTCCAGGACCGCGAGCGCTACCAGACGGTTTATGCCTCCAGGGAAGGCTCCGTCGCCTCCCCCACGGCGGGGCTGCATTTTACCCCGGCCGCCTTCGAGGCGCTGCGGGAAAAATCCATCCGCTGGACCTACATCACCCTCCACGTGGGCCTGGGGACCTTCCGCCCGGTGAAGGAGGAATACATCACCCGGCACACCATGCACAGCGAGTACTACGAGCTGACCGCGGAAACCGCCGCTCTCATTAACCGCACGCGGGAAGAGGGGAGGCGCATCGTCGCCGTGGGCACCACCTGCTGCCGCGTGCTGGAAACGGCTGCCGACAGCCGGGGAAAGCTGGGGGAAGGGTGGGGCGACACGGACCTCTTCATCTACCCCGGCTACCGGTTCAAGGCCGTTGACGCGCTGCTCACCAACTTCCACCTGCCCCGCAGCACGCTCCTGATGCTGGTCTGTGCTTTTGCCTCCCGGGAGCTTGTCCTCCGCGCGTATCGCGAGGCCGTGCGGCAGCGCTACCGGTTTTACAGCTTCGGAGACTGCATGCTGCTGCTTTGAGGGGCCCTGCTGTGCAGGCGTTTTTGGGAAAGCCAAATGGGACATTCATGAAGCTTCGTTTCACCATCAGAAGGACGAAAATGTTCCTTTTCAAACAGGAGTTCATAGTGGCGGAGTTGTATTTTGAGGGTAGCAGCAGTTGTTATCGCCTCAATCTCAGGCCCGGCCGGCAAGTGCGCAGGCCGCGCGAAGGCCGCGCTTCACGATTTCGCGAGATTTCTCCAACAACTGCATGCAATCATGAGTCAATGGGGCAATTCCGCTTCCGCCAAAGGGCATCCACAGCGCATTTGACATTTTTACCGGATTAATGATATAAACGTATAGGTAAGTTTTTGACAGCGGTGAAGCCATGTCCAAAATCGAATGGAAAGCTGCAGCCCGCCAGGGTCAGGCCCGGGCCGGCGAACTGAAGACCCCCCGGGGCAAGGTGCACACCCCCGCCTTTATGCCTGTTGGCACCCAGGCGGCCGTCAAAGGGATGTCCCCGGAAGAGCTGGAGGACATCGGTGTGGAGATCATCCTCTCCAACACCTACCACCTTTACCTGCGGCCCGGCATTGAGGTGATCCGGGAGGCCGGAGGGCTCCACCGCTTCATGGGCTGGTGGCGGCCCCTCCTGACCGACAGCGGCGGCTTCCAGGTCTTCAGCCTGAGCGCCCTGCGGGAAGTAACGGAAGAAGGGGTTGCTTTCCGCTCGCATATCGACGGCTCGCCCCATTTTTTTTCACCGGAAAAAGCCGTGGAGCTTCAAAAGGCCTTGGGCTCCGATATTGCCATGCCCCTGGACCACGTAGTTTCCTACCCCGTTTCCCAGGAGGCGGCCGGGGACGCGATGGAGCGGACGGTCCGCTGGGCGCAGCGCAGCCAGCAGGCCTTCGGGGAAGCCCCCGGACAGGCCCTTTTCGCCATCGTGCAGGGCGGCGCCTTTACCCGGCTGCGCTGGGAATGCGTGCAGGCGCTGGTGAAGCTGGATTTTCCGGGATACGCCGTGGGCGGCTTGAGCGTCGGGGAACCCAAGGAGGTCATGTACCGCGTCCTGGAAGAAACCGTGCCCCTGCTGCCGGAAGGGAAGCCCCGCTACCTGATGGGCGTGGGGTCCCCCGACGACTTGATCGAAAGCGTGAAACGGGGGGTCGACCTGTTCGATTCCGTCCTGCCCACGCGCATCGCCCGCAACGGAAGGGTCATGGTGCCGGAAGGCTACCTCAACCTGCGAAACGCCGTCCACGCCAGGGAGATGAAGCCCATCCAGGAAGACTGTGGCTGCTGTGCCTGCCGCAGCTATACGCGGGCGTACCTGCGCCACTTGGTGAAATCCAACGAAATCCTGGGGCTCCGCCTGACCACCTGTCACAACCTTTACTTCCTGGCCAGGTTTATGGAACGGATACGCCGCGCCATACTGGAAGGGGAGCTGGAAGAATTCTACCGGGAATTCTGCTCCCTGTACTCTTATGAACCCGCCCGGTAAACTATAATCATCGAAGGAGTGGTTAACTTGGAAGGAATTGCTGGTTTTCTTCCCATCATTCTGCTGTTTGTCATCTTTTACTTCCTGCTGATCAGGCCCCAGCAGCAGCAGCAGAAAAGGAGAAAAGAGATGCTCAGCAACGTGCAGAAGGGGAACCGGGTCGTGACCATCGGCGGCATCTACGGCATCGTTAAGGATGTCCGCGAGGATACCGTGGTCGTCCGTATTGCCGACAACGTGAACGTGAAAATGGCCCGCACCGGGATCGAGCGCATCCTCGGCGAAGAAGAGTAATACAGGGCAATACGGCATGAAGAAAAATAAGACTGGAATTTATTATGCGTTTTCATGGGCAGACAAACTCCTGTCCCTTTAAAAGACGGGGATGCCATCAGAAAAATAATAATGCACCCGCCCGGTCACAGGCTGGTCAACGGGCCTGTTGATGTGACGTGCTATTTCAGGACAGTCGGCGGGTCAAGCGGGGCAAAAGAGAAAAACTTCTTGGCTGCCCTGAAAATGCAGCTCCGCCGCAATGAATCTCCTGCTTGAAAAGGAACATTTTCGCCCTTCTGGTGGTGAAGCGAAGCTTCATGACGGCCTCATTTAAAATTTGTCAATATTTTTGTTGACACGGCGGCCGCTGCGTGTTAATATTATTCCCAAGTTGTTTCCCACAATCCCTACAGTCAAATCCGATGAAGGGGAAGAGTACGCTTAGAGGACTTTTCCAGAGAGCCGGCGGCTGCTGAAAAGCCGGCACTGTTTCTCTTCGCCGAATGGGCCCCGAAGGAAAGGACCGAACGCCGCACTGCGCCGCGCAGGCTCCACGCTGCCGGCGGGCCGGCCGGTAGGCTCCTGCGGAGCGTCTTACCGTTAAAAAAGACAGGGTATAAGGAGCAGTCCCCGGAGGACTGGAGGACTTCTTAGAGCCGACCCGTTCTGCTCCCGTACCCCGAGAGAGAAACTCCGGAAGCGCATTTTTCCAACCATGCCGTGCTTCCGCGGTTTAATCAGGGTGGCACCGCGAAAGATCGCCTTTCGTCCTTGGAGACGGAAGGCGTTTTTTATTGCACAACGAAGCGAGGTGTTGAATTGTGATCAAGCCGGACCTGCACGACTACTGCCGACTGGCGGGGGAGTACGGCATCATCCCCGTCTACCAGACGGTCCCGGCGGACCTGGAAACCCCCATTTCCCTCTACCTGAAGCTCACCTGCGGGCGCGAGGGCAGTTTCCTGCTGGAAAGCGGCGACCTGGGGGAAGCGGCCCGGTATTCCTTCGTCGGGTGCGATCCCTTCCTGACCCTTTATTCCCGGGGTGAGGAAACCATTATCTGTGAAAACGGAGAGCAGCGATGGCGCCAGGGGGGCGACCCCCTGACGGCACTGGAAAATATTATTGACCGTTTCAAGGCGCACCGGCCGCAAGACCTGAACTTTTTCTGGGGCGGGGCCGTAGGATATCTCTCCTACGACCTCGTCAAGCGGTGGGAGAAACTCCCGCTGCTGCAGGAGGAAGCCGGCTGGCCTTCCTCCTTTTTTTATTTTCCCGGCAAAGTCTTCGTCTACGACCACCGCCGGCACCTTTTGACGGCCGTCGTGCTGACGGATGTGCGGGAGGCGGATTCGGACGCGGAAAGGAAGGGGACCTATCACACGGCCCGCCGGGCGCTGCAGGACTGCCTGGGGGTCCTGGGAAAAAGCCATGCAGCTGCCGCCGCCGCATCTTTCCGGGAGGGCGAAAACCCTCCTGCCGCGGTCGAAGGGCAGGACAGGAGCGACCCCTTCCCGCAGGAAGCGTTTGCCGCCGCGGTGCAGAAAGCAAAGGAATACATCCACGCCGGCGAGATCTTCCAGGTGGTCCTCTCCAGGAGCAAGACGGTACCCACCTCCGCCTCGCCCTTCAGCATCTACCGGGCGCTGCGCAGCCTGAACCCGTCCCCGTACCAGTATTACCTCTCCTTTCCCGGGTT
>PWTK01000107.1 GCA_003563895.1 Syntrophomonadaceae bacterium | reverse complement strand
TGTCGCCCATCTCTGCCAGAAAAATCATGAGAAATGCCCCAAACATTATTGACATGAATTGTTCTCCTTTCAATGCATATCTTTTGAATTGGGTTATTGGGTTTTTGCGACCCTGGCAAAGGAAGTCCGGAGCAGAAAGAGAAGGATTTTATTCTAATGAAGCTGCGATGTGGAGACAGCATGGGATTCCCGCCGGTCGAACTAAGAGAGGACGATATTTTGGTGGAAGGGGATGACGAGCAGCAGCAGCCTTCCCTGGGCGTGGCGGGACAAAAGGCCCAACCTGCGTACCGCAATTGAGGAAGGCCCTTCCATTATATTACGGGACATTTATTATTGGGATTAAACAGGGGGTGGGATAATGTATTACGAGAATGACAGGGGAAAAGTATATTTCGAGGTCTACGGCGAAAACAGTTGCCTTCCAATTTTCTGGCGGCTCTTGTTTTTTCTCTTCTTTATTATGATCCTGGCGGGTATGATTGGTGAAAGAAAAATGATTCAAGGCCGCATCTTAACCCTATCTTGGAAAAGTAATTGACTGGTTAAGGGGTTGACGGAATGAAAGAAAAGGCAACAGGGCACCTGGAAATGCTATGTTTACAAATTCAAGAGCGGTGCGTGGGAAGTAGCGGGAACCAGGCAGCAACAGCGTATTTTTCCCGCTGTTTTGAAGATTTTGGGTTTGCCGTGGAGGCACCTTCATTTGAATGTTTTGACTGGGTCCATGAAAGGACTTTTCTTGGTGCAGGGAATCAACCCTTTCATGTCTTTGCCAGCCCTTATTCCCTGCCCTGTCGCATTGAAGCCCCTCTCTGCCTGGCGGCAACGGAAGAAGAGCTGCAAGCTGTGGACGGCGAGGGAAAAATCCTTTTATTGCAAGGAGATATGGCCAGGGAACAGCTGATGCCCAAGAACTTCCCTTTTTGCAACCCGGAAGAACACCAAAAGATTATTCAACTGCTGGAAACCAAAGGTTTTCAAGCGGTGCTGGCAGCTACGCAGCGCAATCCGGAAATGGCCGGGGGTGTTTATCCCTTTCCATTAATTGAAGATGGGGATTTTCTCCTTCCATCTGCGTACATGACCGCTGAAGAAGGAGGGAGGCTTTCCCGGTATCAAGGAGAAAAGGTCTCCCTGGAGATCAATGCACTTCGCAAGCCATCCTGGGGGTGTAATGTCGTGGCCCGCAAAGGTGGGAAAAGCGAAGGCGAGGGCCTGGATTCGGGTGAAAGAGTGGTTGTTTGTGCCCATATCGACAGCAAACAAGGGACCCCCGGTGCCATAGACAATGCTACAGGAATAACCGTGCTCTTGCTCTTGGGAGAATTGCTCGCGGGCTACCAGGCAGATCTCCAGGTTGAGATTGTGGCGCTAAACGGGGAAGATTACTATTCCAACCCGGGTGAAGTGCTTTACCTGAAAAAAAACCATGAGCTTTTTCCCAGCGTTCTACTGGGCATCAATATCGACGGGGCCGGATACTACCGGGGTTATACGGCCGTTTCCCTGTACGATTGCCCTGATCCAGTGAAACGATCTGTTCAAAGCACGATATTGGAACGGGAAGGGTTTATCCAGGGAGAGCCATGGTACCAGGGTGACCACGGACTGTTTTTAATCAATCAAAGACCTGTTGTGGCTATTACATCAGATAAAATAGATGATCTTCGAGCCATTGCCCATACCCCGGAAGACAACCTGGATATCGTGGATTGTACAAAACTGATTGACCTTGCCGGGGCATTGCATGCACTACTGCTTCAAATAGCCCTGGGGAACAAACAATGACGGCTCTTCCGAGCCGTAATATTTTTGGGGTAGGTGATGCCCTGGTGGATGATTGCAGCGTTTCCAGGTGGTTAAGTCGGGTGGAAAACGGGCAAAATGAAAAAACAAACCTTGTGGTCCTGGTTTGTCCAGGTTAGGGAGCCTGCATCACGTTTTTGGATATGCTTTCCAATAGCGAGACATAACATGTTGACAGAACACTAGCCGGCGTCGTCGCGGCCGATGATGACGGTAACCATGGGCGTATCTTCCGCCGGTTCTTCCCTACGCAGTTCGGCGCCAGGGAGAAGCTGCCGGATTTCCCCGATGCCCTCCTCGCCATCCTCCCTTTCCTCGAAGCGGGTGATGATCTGGCTTTGGACGTAGGCGAAGCTTGCCGCGTCCCTGACGCCGGTGACCTGGTAACCGGCGTCCCGCAGAAGGTCGGCGAAGCGCCCCGCCGCCCCGGTAACGCCGCAGCCGTTTAACACGTCCACCGTGACCTCCTCAGGCGGCAGGACGGTGGCAGGTTCCCCCGTATCCCCTTCTTCCCCCGTTACCCCTTCCTCTCCCGCATCGGCCCTCTCGCTCACCATCTGGGGCGGAGGCGGGGGGTCCGGCGTCTCGGGCGGGGCTTCACGGGCGCCCAGGTAGCCCAGCTGGTAGCCGAGCAGCACCGCCACCAGGGCGAGGGGGGCGAGAACGATCAGGCCCCACTTGAGGCCTCGCCGGCCGCGGCCCGAAGGTTCTTCCTCCTCTTCTTCCGTGAAGAAGGCGGTATCCGGGGCTGACGCGAAATAGCGGCGAGCATATTCCACGGCCACATCGTTGGAAGAGGGAGGGGTGCGCTGGAAGGGCGCGCCTTCCCGCCGTTCCGTTTCTGATAGGGGTGCGTCGGGCATGCTGACGGAAATCTCCCCTTCCCGGAGCCTGCGCGTGACCTGGGGGACGGTGAAGCCCTGTGAAAAATGCCGGTCCAGCACTTCCAGGAGTTTGAGGTTGTAGGAGGATACGGTGATCTCGTTTCTGTCCGTTTCAAAATAGGGCCGGCAGTCCTGGATGTAGCGGTGGGCGGTCCCCTGGGGGAGGCCGGTCTGGCGGGCCAGCTCGGCGGCGACCTCCTCTTCGGAATGGAACTCCGCGGCGGGCTCTTTCCCCTCCCCATCGGCAGAGGTGCCGTGGCCAAACACTTCGCCCTCTTCCAGGTCAAAGGTAACCACCTTGTCGGTGATCTCCATCTGCTCTAAAAATTTTTTCACCCTGGAAAGGTCTTTTTGAACCAGTTTTCGCTTCATGGATGCTCTTGAAACCTCCCGAAAGATGCATTGCAGTGGAGGGCCGCTCTGTCCTGCCGGCCCAGCGGGTGCTGGCGTGGTGTTCTCCCAACCCGGACACAGCCAGTGCCCAAAAAGTTGAATTTCAAAACGACCCCTTCTAAACGTAGTAAACATCAGTGTTCACAAGATCGCTTGAAAAAGTTTTGACATATTTACGAAGAACTTGAGAACTAAAGGCCTAACGAGGGATCCGTATGGCGGTGCTCGCATTGAGGTGCTTTTGTAGCGGTATTGTTATCAGCGCTCTTATTGTGGTGCTCCTGTGGAGGAGTTTTTATCGGTGTTCGTATTGAGGTGCACCTGTGACAGTGCTCGTACCGGTGCTCGTATTAAGGGGTCGAAGTGAGAAACGAACTAAGATCTAACTGAGTTATTCTTCCTTTTCTCCGGAAATCCTTTTTCAATGACGCATTTTAATTCAAGTGTTGATGCTCAGCGAATAAGTTTTTTCCTCCCGAATCAGGAAATTGGAAAAAGAAATGAAACAAGAAAAAAAGAGCAATTGAAGCGGTCAATAATTTCTTTTTTCGGGGCAGCATTGGGAAGCGGTCAACAGTTTTTTAAAAATGAGCTTTTTCGATTGAGATTTGCAGCGGAAGGTTTTGGTGAGGTGATAGGCCGCCGGATGCTACCGCGAAAAGATCTGCCGGCCGAGGCCGGTGGTCTGCAGCAGAAAGAGGACGGCTGCAGTGAGGCGGGCCAGATGCTCCTCGGGGTCTGCGTTGTCGGCGGCGCCCGACGGGGACAAGGAGATTGAGGGCGCGGCGGCAGGCAAGACACCCGGAGGCGCGGCAGCAGACGGTGGGGAAGAGGCACCCGGGGGTGCGCCGGAGGACAGGGCACCCGGAGGCGAGGCGGCTGAAGACTGAGAATAACAGGGTTTTGGGGCTGCTGTGGCGGTCGGAGGCCCAGCGGATGAAGGAACATCCGGAGACGGAGCGACGGGCGGTGCAGCTGGCGGAACATTGACAGTTCCGGATGCAGCGGCGGACGGAACATCAGGGCTCGCGGCGGCGGCCGGGGAATGGGGGTTTGAAGCTGCAACGGCCGGCGTTGAAAAGGTGCCGGCGGCCAGGGCTTCGGGCAGTTCCGACAGGTACTCGCCGGTTTTGAGCTGCTGCAGCGCCCTGGCGCAGCCCAAGCGCTTCCCGACGGTGGGCCGCGATTCGCAGCAGGTGACTCGGGCCCCGCTATTTAGGACGAGTATTACGGCGCCGCTTTCCTCCTCGACGGAGGCCACCTGCGCAGCGGAGATGTACCCCAGCCGGCGCTCTCCGGGGAGGGTTTCGGGAAAAAGGGGCAGGGGAAAGTAAACCAGATTGGGACCGAGGGCCAGGGGGATGTAGCGCTTGCAGCCCAGGAGTGGGCCGTAGTTCTCCCGGGCGGCGGCGGAGTCGGTGTTGTGGAAAAAGGCCAGGCGCCTCAGGATCCACCGGTAGGAGCGGCGGTCGAGCAGCTCGTCTCCCCCGGTGGTGATGAGCAGCGTCGCCTCCCCGCCCTCGGGGTGGGCGGAGGGGATGATGGCGGCGATTTCGTTTTTCAATCTCTTTAAATCATATTTCATGGCGGTTCATGTGCCTCCCGTTTCAATGTTTTGAGTTGCGGTTGTGGTTCTCGCGTGCCTGAGTGTGAGAAAATGCAGGATGCAGCTTCCCTTGCCGAATGTCGGGGCCGGTGGCGGGCCCCTGCAAAAGAGCAGGGCTGCCCGGGCATGGGCCGGGGCAGCGCCGCTTTGGTTCATACCATTTTCATGATGGCCCTGGACAGCTCCCTGATGCTCAAGGTCAGGGTCTCCAGCTTGCCTTCGATGCGGATCAGCAGGAAGAGGCTGATCACGATGGGGAAGCCGAGGTTGGCGATCATGGGAGCGAGCTCTTCCACGGGTTATCACCTCCTGGGGGTTAAGGTTGCCGGGGGGAGGCGGTCCCTCCCCCCGACGGGTTTAGAATTCGTTGATGATTTCGACCTGGCGCGAGACCACTTCGGCCCGGACCTTTTCGACCAGGCTGCCGCCTGAGGTGTCGAAGGCGTCGGCATTCAGGATGACGTCCATGGCGTTTTCCACTTCAGCGGGATCCAGCTGCTCGTGGGGGTTGGCGACGGAGACGGTGGCCGTCCTGCCTTCGGCGTTCCGGTAAATTAAGCGCAGGGTTTGCTCCACGTGAGTGCACCTCCTTTCCGTTCAGTTTCTGGGTAGTGCTGCTTTAGGACTCGATCAAGACGTACTCGTTGATGCGGCGCAGCTCGTCCAGCGGGAACTGCTGCAGGCCGGCCAGGGCGCTGCCCGTCTCGTAGAGGGCCTCGTCTGAAGCGAAGCCCTTGATGTTGGAGTAAGAGCGGGAGCGGAGCACGGGGTTCCCCTCGAGATCCTGGCCGGTGATGAGCCGCAGCTGCAGGCGGCTACCGGCGATTAAGGCGTTTACCGGCATTGGTGGCACCTCCTTTCCTGGTGGATTTGGCGGGGCGCGAGCCCCATGGTCCAATTGTAGCCGAGGAGGGAGGCCCCGCTCAAATCGCCCTGTGCCGGGCGGTCCGGGCTTTTGGGGGAGGATGTGGTCCGTATACGGAATTAAGGGCAGAATTAGTGATGATATGGTCGGCAACAGTATTTCTTGGTCTTTGAAAAGGTTAAAACCGCTTATATGCGCTATTTTGGGGATATGCCGGGACCGGAAGGCTGCCCTGCAGGCGGATGACAAATATCCCCAGCTGCTGCAGGGCACCGGAGAAATGAAAAAGTTCCGATATCGAGAGGGGCAGCGCGGCGGCTTTTTATCCTACACAGCCTCCGTTTTTCTTTGTTTCAGCCTCCGCATTTCTCATAAGTGTATGCGGAAAAAGGAGGATGAAGAACATAAAAAATTGAATAGTATATTATACTTGAAAGAGGCAGTCGGTTAACCCCGGCCTTTATCATCCTTGACAGATCCAGCGGCCTGCTTTTACGCCACCAGGTCATGACAGATATGCAGGAGGAAGCCTACCGCTGTATCGAAACCCTGCTTGCAGCTGATAATTCATAAAAACTGGGCTCCTTCCCGCATCGTCGTTGAGCGGGACGAGACTTACTTTATGCTGCAGGAAGCCTGCCGCCAACTGGATATTTCGCTGGAAATGGTTGAGAAGCTGGAGGCGATGCCAGAGATCAAGGAAGAAATAGCAAAAGGAAACTTGGGGAGGCCGCTTTGATAAGTTCCGAACTGATGCGGTTGTTTCTGTGTTTCGAGCAAATGCCTGTATGAGTTGGGGGCCCGTGACAGGGAAGGAGGGCACACAATGACCGAGGAGAGGGAAAAGCTGGAACGCATTTGCTTTCACTGCAATTACTTTTTCCTTCCAGTGCGGAGGAAACGGGAGACGGCATCTGCCTAGAGGACAGCGATTTTGAGCCTTTTCTCGATGAACTGTTGGGCAGCTCAAATTACGCCTCTTGCCAGCACTTGATAGACTCTAAGAAATTTTCAGGGGAAAGCACTGCCTGTGACAGGTTTGAGGAAGTTGAGCTGATTGAAATAGGGGAGGACAACCCGTTGGAACAGATAATACAGGCCTTATGTGACTCGGGAGAGTGGAGCCGGGAAAAACTGGAGCAGATGCTGCGGGAAGAAGAAGGGGATGGCAGCCATGACCCGGAAGGAAAAGGGGGGAATGAAAAAGGCGATGAAAAAGATAGGCCGAAATGACCCCTGCCCTTGCGGCAGCGGCAAAAAGTACAAAAAGTGCTGCCAGGGAAAATTCAACGTGCAGGACGTGGTGGGAAAGGCGGCTGAATACATTAATCAAGGCCGTTTGGATGAGGCGGAACTTATTTTAACGGAAGCTTTGGGCGAACTGGACGATACTGTGCTCTGCAACAATTTGGCTGGGGTTTTGATGGAGAAGGGCGAGCCCGGGCGGTGCCTGGAAGTATTGGAACCCTGCTTGGACCCCGATCGCATGGATATGCTCGCCAATCCCTACACCTTTGCCCTGGCAGCCCGGGCACATGCTGCGCTGGGAAAGCGGGAGGAAGCCTACCAGTATTTAACTGCAGCGGAGCACATGTTTGAGGACGGTCTCCGCATCTTGCTTAAAGATAAAACGGTGGAAGCGGAGGAAGAACTTCATGCCTGGCGGGAATATACGGTGATTCTCATGAAAGCTGCCGCGGATCTTGAGGATCACCAGCGGGTCCTGGATATTTACAATCGCTGGGAAGCAGAGCACGTGAACTGGGAAAACCACTTTATGGCGGGGGCAGCTTACTTCAATCTGAAACAGTTTCGCAGCGCCGCCTCTATCTGGGGAAAATCTGCCGCGGAATGGCGTATGGCGGCCCAGTTCCAGAATGTGTCTTTGCTTGTGGAGGAAGGAACCATCCCTTTCTTTCATTTGAATTATAAATTGAAGAAATGGAACGAAGTTGAGAAAATGATCCTGAAAATACATGAGGATGAAGCTTATCTTACAGAAGCGATGCGGGATTCCGGATTTTTCCTGGTCCTGTTATCCCTAACGTTTCAATCGGGAGCAATTGAAGATTTTAACATGGAACTGTTGAGGAAGATGGTTTGTCGGGGAGAAGCATGGGGTGAGGAGCTTGGTAAAGGGGTGCTGAAGTCTCCCACCGTTTCCCCCGATTACAAGATAGCTGCCGCGAAGGGGTTGATCGAAAAAGGCGTTTATCGCCCGGACGAGCCAATCCCCATGTTTATCGAAGGTGAAGAAAGGGCGATTGAGCTGAAAGAGTACTCCGTGGCAGACGAGCCCGAACAACAGACCCTGGATGCCATGCAAAAGGCAGATGTGCTTCAAGAAGAAGGCAAGCTGGAAGAAGCCATAACCGTCCTCAAAGAGGCTTTGCAAAACAAAAACTTTTTCCCGCCGGCGGCCGTGTACCTGTCAGCCTTGCTGCGAAGTGTAAAAAGGCTGGAGGAAGCCGAAGGCTACCTGCGGATGGCCGAACTTACTGCCCCGCAAGAACCGCTGGTGCTGTTTAACTTGGCCGGCTTGTTGTGGGAACAGGGACGCGCAGAGCAAGCCGAGCAGTACCTTGAGCGCATTGATCTCGAAGAAGCAAATAAGGAAATCAGGGAAAAGACGGAAGCGCTGAAAATGATTATTGCAATAGAAAGCTTAAAAGATGGTCTGTCCGAGGACTGGGAAATAAGGGAACGTTATGAAGAGGAGCAGAGAAGAAAAATCGAGGAAAAGCCGCTTCCTCTCGAAGCAAATCTTTCCCGCTGCCTCAAAAATATGCCGGCGGGTTGGCTGACGGGGATGTGCACTTCACTTAAGATAAAGTCGCCCCCTCGGCGCAGTGAAAGGCAAAAGCAGGTCCAAGAGGCCTTGTTGGAGACGAACAACCTGCGCATGCTGCTGAAGGAATACGCCGAGCCGGAAGATCTGGAGCTGTTGCGCTATCTTTTGGAAAACGGGGGTTGGGCACGCCTGAACGCCGTAACCAGGAAGTTCGGTTCCCTGAAGGGAGATGGCTTCTTCTGGGAGGACGAGCTGCCCGCATCTTCCGTGGGGATGCTGTGGGCCCTGGGTTTGGTGGCGGTTGGCCGTGCCAAAGTGGGGAAGAAGCGCGAAAAAATTGTCACCATACCCCTGGAGCTGAGGCGCCCGCTGGCCGAACTGCTGGAAAGGGAGCACCAAACAGCTGAAAACATGACCGATTGGGATTATCATCCGGAAGGCAGTTCCTCCTGGGAGATGGAAGGTTCGGCTTTGGTGTTTCGGGTGAACATCACGGATCGCTATGCCAGGGTGCGGGGCTACCCTTACCGCGTCCTGGCTGTGCCTGGAGACTATACCCTCTACCAGTTTGCTGCGGCCATTGTGGATGCGTTTGATTTTGACTTCGACCACGCCTTCGGTTTTTACGACAATCTGAAAGACTGGACCCGCTCCCGGGAGGGTTACGAGCTGTTTGCGGATCTGCACGAAGCCGACGAGTTCCCGGGGGTGATGGAAACCCCGCTAACGGAAGTGTTCCCGAAGCCCGGCAAAAAGATGTTGTTTTTGTTCGACTACGGGGATGAGTGGCGTTTTTTGGTGAGGCTGCAAAAGGAGATTGACATGAGGCTGGGTGAAGAATATCCCCAGGTGCTGCAGGGCGAAGGGGAAATAGAACAGTACTGAAATCGAAAGTGTGACAGGGCCGGGGGACGTGACCTGGGGACGGCGTGACACGGGGACGGTTCGTGCGCCAGAACCGTGACAGGGAACGGTTCAACCGTGACAGGGGACGAACCATGCCAGAGGAGGTTCTCTTGATACATTTTTTCGGGGTGCGCCAGGGGCGTGCGCCACGGTGTGTCAGGGGACGGCAGACTGTGTGATAAATGGGCCTTTAGCTCTTCGTCTCAGGGGGACGGGTTCGTGTCAGCATGTCAGGACCATGCCAGGGGACGGTTCTCTTGACACCTTTTTCGGGCCCTTAGCTCTTTATTTCTCTGTTATTTGGCAAAACTTTTTCTAGCAATCTCGTTAAGGCTGTTTTTTCTATGTTTAGAAAGGGTCATTTTGATATTCAACTTCTACGGCACGGGCTATCTTCAGGTTGGGATTTATCAGGGTGATGGGTTTTGAGGTGCTTTGCGTCGAAGGCGGGGTGTCACAGGAACTGTCCCCCTGTCACCTGTTCAAGGAAAAGAGAGGAGTGGAAACATGAAGGTAATCAACGCGGATAACGTCAAACCAGAGGAAGTCAATATGGCCTTGTTTACAGGAACAGTCACGCGCCAAACATTAATTCCTGCTGGAGAAAGCGATAATTTCAACATGAGCATCGTAAATTTCCCCAGGGGAGTGCGCAACAAGTTACATGCCCATAGTTGTGACCAAATATTGATAGTTACGGCGGGCTACGGTACTGTGGCCACGGAAGGGGAGGAGAACGTGGTGGGTGTGGGCGACATCATCCATATACCGGCGGGAGAAAAGCATTGGCACGGTGCCGGTGGGGACTCGGATTTCTCCCATATTACCATAACCATGGTTGGGGTTGAAATAACCCAGTTTGAGGAGTGAAGTCTTTGAGTTGTGGGGGTGTGCCTTTTCCAACGATGACCTCTTTCCAGGTGCCCGCACCGCTGCAAGGGACCGTGGCAGGGAGGCAGCAGGCGCGTCAAGGGGACAGCGTGTCAAGGGAACGGCTACTTTGAAAATAAAACAAATGCGCACGAAGGTTCGCTGCCAAACGGCAATCGATTTTCGTCCTCCTGATGGTGCCCCCGTTTTGAGGGGGCATGAGAGTCTACCCTGAAAATGCAACTCCACCACAATGAATTTCCCATTTGAAAAGGAACATTTCCGTCCTTATGATGGTGAAGCGAAGCTTCATGACGGTCTCTTTTGGACACCCGTGGGAGGCAGCGCAGGGTGTGGGTCCCATGCAGGACTGACGCATGACTTTTAAAATACAGGCATATCAAGGCTTACAGGGATTGCAGCCAAACAACTTTTCGCGCCATTTTTCTAACAAAGTTTTGAAATATAAAGGGTTTGAAGCATTT
>PWTK01000037.1 GCA_003563895.1 Syntrophomonadaceae bacterium | reverse complement strand
CGACAGCCCAGACCATGACAAGTACCGTTACAAAAAAATAAAACCCGGTAAACTTCGGCCTTTTTTTCATCGTTTCCACCTCTTTCAGTAAGGATTCACTCAAAGTTTTTCCCTTGCTTGCTGTAAATTAATTGAGCACCTGAAGCCCGATCACCCGTCCCTTTTCCACGGCCACCAGGATGGGGTGCCCCGCCTCCAGGTACAGTTTAAATTTCAGCTTTACGGCATGGGCATATCTTCTTCGCAATTTGGGCCGGGACAGATCCAGCCAGGCTGCAGTAAACGCTTCCTCCTGAAAAGCCGATAACATGACATCCACAGCCTCGTCCAACATAATCTCTTGTAGCGGCTTCATGTCAACTGCTTGTTCCATGAAAACATTATCCATTATTTATCAAGAAAACACAAGCTAAAAAGACCGCATTCAGGTGCTCGCCTCCGGGCCCCGGGCCACCGGGTAAACTTGATGAGCAGGTAATAGCTCATTACAGTCTCTCAGGCGCTCTTTCCAGTATGAAGTGCGTGCTAAAACTGGCCCTGGTTGGGAACTATAAAACTATCTTTTAAAATTGAGCTTTCTTGTTCCTCATTCATGAACGCGATATTCTCCATGCTGTAGATGCTTTTATCTTGAAAATGGAACCTTTAGAAGCCGACACCTTCTTTTTTCCCATGCCTTCCCACTCCTATTGAGGCCTGACCGGGTTTTGGCAGTTGACCCTTGGTTGATTTTAGTTGTTTTTAGTTTTAATTTGTTGTAAAATATAAAAAAGACAATAACATCAAAACATCATCAGGGGTGTTCTTATGGCCGGAAACAAAGAGCTGATTACGGCCCAAGCCTTGGCCGATGCCCTGGACCTTTCCGTGGAAACCATCTGGAAATACACCAGGGAGAACAAAATACCGTACTTCGAGCTGGGAAGCAGGCAATACCGTTACAATCTTCAGGAAGTAATTCAGGCACTGTCAGGTTCAACCACCTCAACTGCCAGAAAAAACACTGCCCAATACAAAACCGATAACAGCAAGCCCTTTACCTACCAGGACTACCTGCAGTTGCCAGATGAACCCGGATACCGGTATGAGGTGCTTGAAGGTATCCTGGTAAAAGAACCATCACCCAATGTAATACACCAGCGCGTTTCCCGTAGACTCCTTCGCATCTTGGAAGATTATTTTTGTGCAGTTGATCCTGAAGGTGAAATGTTCATTGCGCCGCTAGACACAACTTTGGGCGAAATCAATGTAGTTCAGCCGGATCTTTTCTACGTTTCAGGGGAGCAGAAAAGCATCATAAAGGAGGCCCGTATTGACGGACCTCCTACACTGATCGTCGAAATCCTTTCCCCTCCCAGCCACCGCAAGGACCGGCTGCAAAAAATGCGCATTTACCAAAAGTCCCGGGTCCAACACTACTGGATCGTGGATCCCGCGGAGAAGACCCTGGAATGCTTTGCTCTCCGGGAGGGTGCATACGCCGTGGCAGCCAACGGAATGGAGGAAGATGAAGTCGAGCACCCTGATTTTGCAGGGCTTAAAATACCGTTAAAAGAAGTGATGGCTTAAGCCCTGGCACCTGATTAATCCGGGTTTTCTTCCTCAAAAATGAATACATCTTCGTTGCTGCTTTCCATTCTTTTTATTTGGAAACATGAGTAAGAAAAAATTCAGTCATTTTTTAAAATGATCCTTCATCTTTTTCATCCAACACTGTCAAAAACAGCTCCACCAGTTCCGGATCGAATTGGGTGCCGGCGCAGCAGCGCAGCTCTTGAAGCGCCTCTTCCCTGCTTTTCGTTTCCCGGTAAGGCCGGTCACTGATCATGGCATCGTAGGCATCGGCGATGGCAAAAATGCGGCACTCCAGGGGGATCTCTTCCCCTTTGAGGCCCAGGGGATAACCCGCGCCATTCCACCACTCGTGGTGTTTCAGGATCAGGTCGGCCACATCGGCAAACTCGGGGAAAGAAGCGGCGATGTTGTAGCCCTCCTGCGAATGCCGGCTTATGACCTCCCACTCTTCCTCTGCGAGGGGGGCCTCTTTAAATAATATCTGGTCAGGGATGGCCACCTTCCCCAAGTCGTGGAGTTGGGCCAAAAGGGTAAGGTTGGCAAGCTGAAACGAAGGCAGGCCCATTTTTTCGCCCATGGCAAGGCATAAGGCGGAGAGCCTTTCGGCATGCCCCTCGGCGAGGTAGTCCTTTTCGTTCAGAGCAGTCACAAACGTGTCAACGAGCTGTCTCCCGGCGCTGCCGCGGCGGAACAACTTCTCGCGAAACATCAGGTCATCTGCTTTTTTGAAAGTTTCCTTCAGCAAAACCTCTCTGCTGGCGGCCGTCGCTACCCCCACGGAAATGCTCAAAAGCTGCGCGGGGTGTCTTTCATTGTGCAGCGCCGCGTTGGAACGGATCCGCCGGGCGACCTCTTCGCCTGCTGCCTCGTCCGTCTGGGGCAGAAGGACGGCGAATTCGTCGCCCCCTACCCGAGCCAGTATATCGGAACTCCGCAGGGATCTGCCCAGCACTTCCGCACAAGCTTTTATCAGTTCATCGCCCCTGGCGTGGCCCATGGTATCGTTAATGTATTTTAGCTCGTCCAAGTCCGCGGAGATAATGGAAATGGGGTGCTCCCGGCTTTCCGAAAGGCGCTGCATCTCCTCCTCAAAGAAAGCGCGGTTATAAAGGCCTGTGAGCTGGTCATGCATGCTCAAGTACTTCAGCTGTTCTTCGTAGCACTTGCGGTCGGTGATGTCGCGGATGGTTTCAATGGCACCGACCACATTTCCCTCGGCGTCGTGCAGCCTCGATGCAGCGATCCACAAATAGGCCCCTTTGCCGTTATAGGTTTCGGGGGCGAACGTTTCGCTGTAGAGGGTGTTCCCCCGCCAACCGATCTGCTCATAGTCATTTTTCAATTCGCCTTTAAGCATTTCAAATGACGTGCCGGGCAGCAAAACGAAGTCGATCAACAGCGGCCTGCGCTTCCCATAAAAGGGGAGGGCATACTCGTGATCCCCCCTGCCGATCATCTTTTCCTGGGAGATGCCGGTCATCACTTCCATGGTTTTGTTCCAGGCGAGAACCACGCCTTCCCGGTCAATCACAAAGGTCGCATCCGGCAGGAACTCGATGATCTCGTCCAGGCGCCTGTAGGCGTCCTGCAGCACCTGCTCCGCCCGCTTGCGGTCCGTAATGTCCATCAGCACGCCATTGATGCCGGTTACACGGCCTTCGCTGACCACAGGTTGGGCAGCGGTCCTCACCCAGGCAATACGACCGCTTTTGGTGACCACCCGGTATTCGCTCGCCTCGTTCACACCCGAGAGAACCTTTCGAAACTGCTCGATCCTCCCCTCCAAGTCGCCAGGATAAACGAAATCGGTGAAGCACCTGCCGAGCATCTCGGAGGAGGTGTAGCCCCCGATCGATTCAATGTTGGGGGAGATATATGTGATGACGGCATTCTCATCGAGGGTGTAAATGACCTCGCTCAGGTTCTCCACCAGCATCCGGTACTTTTCTTCGCTCCTGCGCAGCAGTTCCTCCTTTTTCCTGGTCTCGGTGATGTCGCGAAAAACGGCCACCACACAGCCCGGGAGATCGGCACAGGCGGCTATTTCAAACCAACGGTCCAGCGTTTTGCTGTACTGCTCAAACCGAAGGGTTTCATCGCCGGGGGGTGCCAGATTGCCCGCAATGCTCCAGTCAAAATCTCCGCTTGGGGCCCCCGAGATCAGCTCGGAAACCTTTCTGCCGACAAACTCCTCCCTCTTCATGCCGCAGAGGGCCTCAAAAGCCGGGTTTGCTTCGAGTATCATCCAGTCGGCCGGCTGCCTTTCACCATTGGAGACTGCCTGGAAACAGGCATAAGCCTCGGGCAGGTTCTCCACCAGCATGCGATACCGTTCTTTCTCCAGGACCATATTCATTCACCTCTCAAATAGCTTCTGCGTTATTACAGGAATGCCCACACGCAGGCACAATCTCGTTTCAACCCCGGAAAGGAGAATTTACCTCTTTTTCATGAATACAGCACCGGCACGACTTCCAAGAAAACAACCCACCTGCCGATCAGCAAAGGTGGGCTGCCCTTACAACTCGATAAACCGGCAGCCGGCTGACCTGGCGGGTATCTTGCCGCTTTAGCCCCTTTGGCTTTGCGCCCCCATCTTTCAATGGGTTTGCCCTGTTCGGTCTTTCATATTTTTCATCATCAGATCCCTGCCGGTGCCTCCGCCGGCACCGAAACATCCCAGGGCTGCTTTTCCCCTTGAGGAAAATCGCCGAGCTCGATAAATTTATCGCGGCGCCACCGTTTTGCATTCACTCACCGCCCGCCCCGATTGTCGCTTGCGAGAGAAAACGATAACGGCACCCCTTCCCCAAAGCCTGCCCTCCCCCTCGGGCATCCCTTCAACAAGGTCAACCCCCGATTCTCTCCCACAAATCGCGGAAAGAGCGTGTTCTTGCCGGATACTCGTGGCCGAGTTTCCGGCGGGTGGATATCTCAAGGCCCTGGGCGCGGTGGCGGTCGCCGGCAAAGATCAGCGCAATCACCACCCCAAAGGTGAGCACGCCGAAAACCGCGGCCAGGAGTAAAAGCTGCCCCTCCAGGGCCGACAGGTACTCCAGCACAACCAGGTTTTCACCTGTTTCCCCTGTCCCGTCGAACACTTTTTCCAGCAGAGGCATCTCGCATTCCTTCTCCCCTCATGCCCACTCCATGGCGCCCTGCGATGGCTCCATTTTATCAGGTCACCCGGTGCATTTCGTCAATCATTGGTATGAATCCGCTATCTCCGTATCAATTATTTTAACTAATACAAAAGTGTAACAACCATGGGAATTTGACTTCCCCGGCCAGTGTTTGGGGAGTTGGGACTGAAAACCGGCCAGTGAGCTGCCGGTCGGCCGAAAATGTTGAAAAAAAGGAATGAGGTAAGCGCGAAAGGGAAAAAGGTTAGGCGGCACAAAAATATTGCTCGGCCGCGAGTAGAAATAAGCCTGTGGATGAACGCGAAAGGGGCAAGAGGTTACGCGGAGCGGAACGGCAGCACCGCACTGCACCGCGCAAGCGACACCCGGACGTCTTGAAATGCGCCCCACAGCCTGAAGGAGGCCGGCTTCGAAACGGAAGCCGCTTCAAACGCCAGCCCGTCGAGATAGTGTTCGCCGGGAAAAATGAGGACGGGCTCGGAGATTTAATTCCCCGGTTTGCCGATACGGTGGACCGCGGGTCAAAAAAAATACCCCAAACGAACAAGCGTCTCGGGGAATGAGGGGGAAAAGTGATCGTTAAAAAACTCTTCCCATTCTGTCCAGCCGGCACAGCGCCGCCACACTCGCAAGGCTCCACTCGCTCGGTCCCTCGCCGCACAGCCCCAGCCACATCGCACCAATTCGGATGCCCCAACCACACGGCCCCAAAGGTATGGCTCCAGCCACACGGCTCCATGCGCACAGCCGCACCCACGCCCACAGGCTATCGCCTGCCGCTGCCCTGCTGTGCCGTGTCAAGCAAATGTGTTCTTGTTATGCTTGAAATTAAGATTTTGCCAAAAAGCTCCATGCGGCTCTTATATCTTAAATAAACCTCATTATCAATGGCGAGATTTGGTTTGCTGACAGCGCACTAGCCCCTTTCTTTTCTCTCCCTCGCATCAAAATACCGCACCGCTCCAAGCACGGGAACACCCAGCACTTGCTGGACGTCCTCCGGGGTTTTGAGGGTGTTGTCCAGTGCTTCCCGCAGGAAGATCAGGCCCACCCCCGCCATGAGCCCCAAAACCAGGGCGACCGTCACATTGAGGAGGGTCCGGGGAGGGATGAGTACGGCTTCATCCGCAGAATCCACCAGGCGGACATTGTTGACCTGCATGTAGTCCACAAGCTTGTCTACCAGTACCATCGCCAGGGCGTTGGCCGTATCCTGCGCCCTGACGGGATCACGCTCGGTAACCGTGATTTCCAGGATTTCGGTGTCCGCGTACTGGTTGATCTCGATGCTCTCCAGGAGCCTCTCATAATCTCTCTCGTAGCCCAGCCTATCCGTAACCTCATCCAGGACCAGCCGGCTTTGCGCAAACCTCTCAATCGTCTCCACAATTTCGCGGCTCAGCCTCACGTCATATATTTGTTGATCCCCCCGGGCATAATCGGTTCTGAGCATGACGATGAGCGTAGAAGTTGTTTTATGCTTGGGAACATATGTATAATGCGTGTAGGCTGCGCTCGACACCACCGCCAATATGACGATGAGGGCAATTAGCTTCCACCTTTTGGTGAGTATCTGTACAACCTGCCGGATATCCAGTTCTTCTTCCATCGCTCAAGTTCACTCCTTATAACAGCGCAGCTAATGGCGAGGCGCAGCCCGGGAAAGGGGGAAATTCCATTTCTTTCCGGCCGGTTTTTGCTTGATCCGGGATGTGCTCCCCTTAATAAATACTAAGCCATGTCCATCCGATTGTCAAATAAAAGAGGGGGCAAGATCTTCGCCCGGCAAACGCCTCCCAGGGGAATTAGAGGGCACAGGCAGCGGCCAGCTGGCTGTTGTTTCATCGAAAAAAAAGCCGACGATTCGGCAAACCGATTGTCGGCTTTTTTTGTTTTTAAACCAGCGACCTCCTCACAGGCCGGCTTCAACCACAGCTGACCTGAAAATCCTGCAGTACATTTTCAGGCTTCTGATGGTGAAGCGAAGCTTCATGGATGTCTTGAAAGAAACTTCGCAGGTTGAAGGCTTGCAGGGTCGGCGGATGCGCCTTATTGCTAAGGTTTTTAAGAATACAACCGCTCCGGCCGGCAGGACACCCGTCATAAGCTCTTGTTGCCAGGGGGAATCCCCGGCAAAGATACAAATGATCCCCAAAACCGCTCAAGGCACCTCAGACCACCGTGGAGAACCCGCTCCGCCCGGAAACCTCCTGGTAGAGGTTGCCGAAGAGAAAGCAGGCCACACAGCTGATGTAAAAAGCGCCCACGATGCCGATAATCCATCCGATGATAGGGATCATGGAGATCACGCCCAGGATAATTCCGAGACCGATGAGGATAATGTAGTTCAGCAGGTAGGTATTGAAGCGGCTGGTCACATACTTGAAAATGGTCTGGAAATCAAAGGCCGCCCCAAAATTGCCGGTCCCCACATAATTCATCAGGGCCATGGGCAAAAAGAAACCAATTATGATGGCGACAATAAAGGAGAGCACAAACCCCCCGGCAAAAATGCCCGGCGCACCCCTGGTGAAAAGGTGCCCGAGGCCACCGGTGGCCATAACAATGATAAAAGGGATCAGCATGTAAATGAAACTGATAACGAACACCACGATCCCGTTGATAAACTTTTCTCCGAGGTTGGACCAGTCCGGCATAACCTGGTTGCCCCTGATGATGTTGTCGGCCAGCTTGTAAAGGTAGCCCATGGCTATGAAGCTCACAATCGGAATCAAACTGATCACCGCGCCGATGAGCACCTTCACCAGGTAGCCCTCTTCCGCTACCGGGAAGCGCAAAGCCCTTTCGTAATTCATCCCGAATCACTTCCTTCATCAGTTTTTTGTTTCCCTCATTCACCTTCATCAGTGTTCACACGATCGCTTGAAAAAGTTTTGCCAAACTTACAAAGAACTTGAGAACTTAGGGCCTAAAGGGTTTATATACATTTCATTCTACAAGTTCTTTTCGTTTCCTCTAATTTCCTCTGAAAAGCAGAAAAAATCGGGCATCTAAAGGCGGTCCTTTTCCCCTTCCTCCGGGCAGTCCGGAAAGGCACTGTCGTTGCCGCCGCTGCGGGCCCTGCTTCTGCTGGCCTGCTTGTCCCGGTACATGAAGCCGTCTGCTTTTTTGTATGCTTCCTGCAGCGGCATGTCCCCCGCCTTCACCGTCGCTACCCCCACGGAGACGCTCAAGGGCAGCTCGGGGTGTTTTTCGTTATACGAAGCCGCGCCGGTGCGGATGCGCCCGGCTATCTTTGCCCCTGTCACCTCATCCGTCCGGGGCAAAAGCACGACGAACTCATCGCCGCCGACGCGGGCCAGGATATCGGAGCTTCGCAGGGAGCTTCGCAGGACTCCCGCGCAGGCCTTCAGGAGATCGTCACCTTTGGCGTGGCCCATGGTATCGTTGATGTGCTTCAGCCCGTTAATGTCGGCGGAGATTACGGAAATGGGATATTCTCTGCTGTCCTCGAGGCGCTTCATCTCCGCTTCGAAGAAGGCCCGGTTATAAAGGCCGGTCAACTGGTCGTGCATGCTCAGGTATCTAAGCTGTTCCTCGTCGCGCTTACGCTCGGTGATATCCTTCGCTATCCCCCTGAAGCCGACAGGGTTGCCGGCCTCGTCCCGGCGCAGAACGATGGACAGTTCGGCAAAAAACTCCTGCCCGTCCCGGGTAATAACGGGCCAGCCAACCGCCTTTTCCGGCTTTCCGGTCCGGTAGACCCTGTTGTATGTTTCAAACACTTCTCCCGGGTTTTTGTAAATATTCTTGTAGCTCTCATGCATCAACTCATGGCGCTCGTAACTGAGCATTTCGCACAGGGAATCGTTGAAGAACACGAAATTGCCGGCGAGGTCCACCTCGTAATAGCCCTCTTCGATGGTGGACAGGATTTCCCGGTATTTTTGCTCCGTTTTTTGGGAGGCCTCTTCCGCCCGTTTGCGCTGGGTAATGTCGCGGAAGATGCCGCGAGTCCTGATCTTTTCGGCGTCAAGCCTGCAGTTGACATTGCCCTCAACCGCGAGGCTCATCCCATCCCGGGCCACAAAAACCGCCTCGACATTGCACACGGCTGCGCCGGAGATGACCTCTTGAAAGACGGCCTGGCAGTGCTCCATTGAATCCGGATGAATGATATCCCACAGGGTGAGGTTTTCGATCTCATCATCCGTATAGCCGAGCTTCTCTTTCCAGGCCCGGTTCACAAATATGAACTTCCCATGCTGGTCAACGCTCTGGATCAAGTCGTTGGCGTTGTTCACAATGTCTGCAAAAAGCTCCTCCATTTCCTGCAGCTCTCCGCTGACCTTCTTCTTGTCCGTGATATCGCGGCAGACGGCGGCGAGGCAGCCGTCCCCCGCTGTGAACGCAGTCGCTTCGTAGCATCGCCCCAGCGGTTCGCTGTAGTGTTCGAAGCTGACGGCTTTCCCGGTTGTGGCCACCCTGTCGAACATGTCGGCCCAGCCAGTGACCCCCTCTGCACCCGCCGGGAACACCTCCGCCGCCCTTTTGCCGATGAGCTTCTCTCTTGTCAGACCGGCCATGGCTTCAAAGGCCGGATTTGCATCAAGGAAATAATAATCATGCGCGTTCCCTTCGCTGGTGGAGGTGACCCGGAAGCAGACACAAGCATCCGGCAGGTTTTCCAGCAGCAGGCGGTAACGCTCTTTTTCCAGGGCCAAACTCGTTCACCCCTCACGGCTAACAATGATACATTATTATTTCTATATCGACCCGCAAGATCCTCTCCGGATGGGGGAATTATCACAGAAATCATCGCCTGGCGGGGACTGTGCCCGGCAGCAGCTCTGCATAAGTAGTAGATATTTCCAATAAAAGAACTTCCGGCGGGTTCCGGCACAGATTGCAATCGAAGAAGATGAAAACAACAGCAAAACCGCCCCGACCGTTCCTTTCCCCTTCCGCTGCCGCCACCTTCCGCCTTCCCTTCACCTCAACTGCTTTCCACCGCCGGCCGGCCCGGCGAGAGGAAACCCCCTTCAATAGCAGCCAAAATCAGGCAATACTGCATATTCTGCCTGTTGGAAGGGATAACCACCGCCGGTATCGAAGTAATCGTTACCTGGGAGTTGGCAAAGATGGGCGGTACTATCTTAAAAGTAAAAATTAACATCCCCCCTCACGGCGCAAACATTCTCAAGCGCCCCCATATCCTCAAGAAGCTGGAGAAGGATTTGACAGCCGACAGGGTGTTCGCCCGGCCGCTGACCCTGGTCTCGGCCCCGGCAGGCTCAGGCAAAACCACCCTGATCAGGAACTGGCTTGCCGGACGCGAAAACAGGGCCGCCTGGCTGTCGCTGGAGGAGAGCGATAATGAACCTAATCGCTTCTGGATCTACCTCCTTTCCTCCCTGCAAACCCTTGACAGCAGGCTGGGAAAAGGGAGCATGGATCTTTTGCGTTCCCTGGCCCAAAGCTCGGAGGCACCAGTTGCCAGTGAAACCATCCTGACCCCTCTTTTAAACGATCTTCTCGCAATGGATAAACCCGTTATCCTGGTTCTCGACGATTATCACCTGATCAACAATACCCGGATCCAAAAGGATGTAATCTATTTTGTCGAGAATATGCCGCCGCAGCTGCACCTGATCGCAGCCACACGCTCTGATCCCCCCTGGCCCCTGCACCGGTGGCGGGCCAAGGAAAATATCATGGAAATCCGGCAGATGGACCTAACGTTTACCCGGGAAGAAACAGGCCGGTTTGTTACCGAAATCAAGGGCCTGCATTTGGACGAAACTCAGCTGGACAGCCTCTACAAGAAAACCGAGGGCTGGATTACGGGGCTCCAGCTGGCCGCCTTTTCTCTCCGTACCAGTAAAAATAAGGAGGCCTTCATTGAAAGCTTCACCGGGAGCCACCGGGATGTATTCCATTTTCTCAGCGAGGAAGTCCTCGCCCGGCAGCCGGATCCAATCCGGG